>JAFTQR010000018.1 GCA_017462645.1 Acholeplasmatales bacterium
TTATAATCAATATCAGCAATTTCATCATTAATATTTGATATTTCATCTAAGCTAGAAATAAAGGTAAATGGTGCAGCCTCTACATCATCAATAGGAGTTTCTTCATCCTCCTTATTATAATCAGATCCACCATAAAGCTCAGCCATATTATCTCTATTAGCAATAGTAAATTCATAATACTTAGTACCATGACGCTTAATTAACTCCTCATCAGAAATATGCTTTTCATTTCTAACAAAATCATAATTATAATCTACATCATATGTTCCCTTAGCATCAACAAAAACCTGCTTATCTAAAACATTAGAGCCATGGAATGGGGAGCAAACCTTACTAGGCTGGAATCTTTCACGTCTTTTAATTAATCCCTCAGCACCATAATCTATTTGAGGAATTTTAAATCTTTCCTCCTCAATATATTCAATTTGTTCTATTTTCTTTTTTTTCTTACCAAACATAATATCACTCCCTATTAACTCTAAATTTTATAAACGCAATACTATTTTTTTGTCCTATTTCCTTTAATTTAAAGGCATTAGAATATAATCGATTATATACAATTCCATTTGTAGGCCTTAAGCCTCTTGTTTTAAATTTATATTGAGGACTATTATTCTCCTCTATATATCCTTCATTTAGCTCTTTAGTAGCATCAATAAAGTCCTTATCAATTGATTCAATAAGCTCGTCCACATTGCTTTCAATATCAACAATCTTATTAAATACTGTCTTACTATAAATCTTATATGTTTCTTCACCAACTATTGCGATAACAACTAAACAAATTTTATTTGTTACAACACTAATAGTTTTATCAATAACTAATCTTTTAAACCACCAAGCTGGATTAACTAAATTAACAACCTTTTTAATTTTTGTTAAAACACTATTTGCATTTTTACCATACTTATATGCCTTAGAATCCATAACTTTATTAGTCTTTTGAGTAAAGCTTACAATAGAAGATACCCTTAGCTTCTTTAATAATCTAATTCCTCTTCTATTTAAAACCTCCTCTATTCTCTTTTCTATATATAGAGTAAGCATTAATGACTCATCTATAGAAAGCTCTAATAAAGGATACTTACTATCAGGATAAAATTTAGATGCAATATCTACTGCAAGATTAGTGCATATATTTTTACAATGAGCAGCCTTAGATATCTTACCTCTTTCATCCTTGTCCTTATATTTATGCTGAGCATTAATAATCATATCCTTAACCTCATTAACTGTTAAGGAATCCTCCTCAGACTTAATTAAAAACTTTTTATTTCTTAGTGATGCTAAAACAAATAACGCATATAGCATACACATTAAAATAGCGCCTAATACAATACCAGCTATAAAGCTAAAAATAACAGTGAAATCTATTTCTATATCTACTTTAAATAAATAATACATAGTCTCACCCGCCTTAAGCCCTATTATATATTATATAATAGATATGATAAAATTAAAAGAAAAAGGAAGAAAAAAAGTAACTAATTTTATAAAATCAGTTACTTTTTATTTTTATTCTATTATATTTAACATTTTTAATAAATATAATGCATTTCTTGATTCACATTTTCCACTTTTGACTTTGTAATCAAAGCTTATTTGATTATCATTATATTCCTCATTAAAATGATAATTTAAAATATTTTTGGCATCACAAAGCTCAAAATCATGAGTACTTATAATAAATAAAGCTTTATTTAAATTAAGCTTATCAATAACATGCATAGATGCTGTTATTCTTTCATATGCATTTGTACCCTTAAATATTTCATCAACTAAAATTAAGCATTTATCATTAGTAATAGCCTCATTAATTTTCTTCATTCTTAATATTTCTGCATAGAAGGTTGATATTCCCTCCTGAAGCATATCATTAGCTCTTAATGAGGTGTATATTGGCATATAAAATGAATTATAGCTTTTAGCACAAACTAATCCACCTGCATTAAATAATATTTGATTAATACCTAATGTACGCATGAATGTAGTCTTTCCAGACATATTACTTCCTGTTAATATTACACCACCCTCTAGTGTAAAATCATTTGAAACACATTTTTTTACTAATGGATGATATAATTCCTCACCGCTTATTTTATCACTATTATTTGGTATACATGAATATTCTAAATCCATACCTATATTAGCTAGTGAAATTAATACCTCTACGCTCGCCACTGAATCAATTAATTTATATAATTCATTAGCTTTTTTTGTATATTTATTATATAAAATAATAATCCATAAATCATATAGCAATATCATATTTAATAATATGTTAGCAATAAAATTTTTACGTGATGAAAGTGTATTATATATATTCTTAATGGTTTTTAAATTATTAAGCTGTGAAGCGATATTTTGCTTTATTTCAGCATAATAGCTATTATCAATATTAAGCTCTAATATTTTATTAGATATTAATAAATATGAGCTACATAAATTAGAATATTTAGTAGCATTTAAACTAAATATATCATTATTTAAAAAATATCTAGTGCACATAAAAGATATGATTAATAATATAATTGTTATATATAAATTATATCCATTTACTATAGCTAAAATAAGATAAATAATAGTAGCTAAATACATAAAAATTGGAATCAAAAAGATAGATTTAAATGGTATCTTATGGTTAGAAACCATCATTAGCTCATTATAATCAATACCTCTTGCCTCATTATCAAATGATAATAACGCTGATTCTAATTCTAATGTATCCTCATTCTTAGATAATAAATCTACACATTTAGTATAATCTTGATTTTTAGGCTCTGGATTAGTTAATTCCTTAGCAAGCTTAAATCTTCCTGATTTAGTTTTGGCAGATGTAATAAATTGATATAATGATTTTTGACCAAAAATATCAAGATCTGCTTGCTTATAGTCATCCTTATTTAATAGATCAGAACCTGTATCTAATAATCCACTAAATTCTAAATTTCTTCTTCTTTTATGTATATTATAAGCACGCTCTTTATTTTTAATAAGCTCAAGCCTTGTATAATATTTATTTGTTAATAAAATAAATAACAGCATAGTTATAAAGCTTATTATAGATAATAAGCTATAAAATCTATAATCCTCTAATGAAAAAAGGCAAATACACCATATTATTGTGTTTATAGCTAATATTAATCTAGCTATAGATATAATATTAGTTGTTTTCTTAAGCTTATCTATTTCACATTTAACTAGCTGTTCATTCTTAAATTCTAGCAATTTAATCACCTATACAATAAGGGGGATATAAATCCCCCTAATTTTTTTACTTTTTAATTGGTTCAACATGCCAAATATCTTCATTATATTGACGCATTGTTCTATCTGTTGTAAAGAAGCCTGATTTAGCTGTATTAATGATTGACATAGCTAACCACTTCTTTTGATCCTTATAAAGCTCATTAATTCTTTCTTGAGCCTTGATATAAGAATCGAAATCCTTTAATACTAAATATGGATCACTGTATAATAGATTATCACGAATCATATTAAATTCATTCTTATCTACATGCTCGAAGAATCCATTTGTTAATTGGTCAATAACAGTACGGACTCTTACATCATTATTGTAGATATCCATTGGCTTATATCCACCATTTGCATATAATGATGTAACTTGATCAGCATTCATACCAAAGATAACGATATTATCATCACCAACTAAATCTCTAATCTCAACATTAGCACCATCTAATGTACCACAAGTAATAGCACCATTCATCATAAACTTCATATTACCTGTACCAGATGCTTCCTTAGAAGCTGTAGAGATTTGTTCAGATACGTTTGCAGCTGGCATAATAGTTTCAGCGTATGTAACATTATAGTTAACAACGAATACTACCTTTAATAATGAATTTGTTTCAACATCATTATTAACCTTATCTGCAATTGTATTGATTAATTTAATTACCTTCTTTGCAAACGCATAGCCTGGAGCTGATTTAGCACCAAAGATAAATGAATGTGGATGGTAATTAGCCTTGAATTCTGCGTCAGTCTTTAATCTGTTATAAACATACATAATATGTAAAGCATTCATTAATTGACGCTTATATTCATGTAATCTCTTTACTTGAATATCAAAGATTGAATTAGTATCTAAAGATACTCCTTGTGATTTATAAATCTTATTAGCTAAAGCCTGCTTACGAGCTCTCTTCATAGCTGCAAACTTCTTTTGTAGCTTTGGATCATTAGCCATATCATATAGCTTCATTAATTCAGTTTCTGGATCACTTACCCAATCAGGACAAATATCTGATAGGATATCAACTAGCTCTGGATTTGAATGTAAGCACCATCTTCTATGAGTAATACCATTAGTCTTATTATTAAACTTGTTTGGATAATAATCACTAAATACCTTCATTTCAATATTCTTTAGAATATCTGTATGTAATGCTGCAACACCATTAACACTAAATGAGCCATGGATTGCAATATTAGCCATATGTACTCTATTATCCTTTAAAATCGCCATTTGATATGCTTGATGTGAATTCTCACCATATTCATTTGCGATTTCAATTAATAAACGACGGTTAATTTCTTCTGTGATAGTATAAATTCTTGGTAATAAAGTCTTAAATAAGTGAATTGGCCACTTTTCTAATGCCTCTGCAAGAATTGTATGGTTTGTATAAGCACAGCAGTTCTTTGTTATTTTCCATGCTTGATCCCATTCTAATCCTTCCTCATCAACTAGGATTCTCATTAATTCTGGAACGATTAATGCAGGGTGAGTATCATTAATGTGGAATACTACCTTCTTATCTAAATTCTTTACAGTTCTATGAATTCTCTTATGCTTTCTAACAGCACTAACTACACCTGCTGAAACAAAGAAATATTGTTGTTTTAATCTTAATAGCTTACCCTCATCTGTTTCATCATTTGGATATAGCATTGAAGAGATTTCTCTTATAGCTCTATGATAGCCAAATGCATCATCTGGATATGTGCTAGCTGGTTCTGCACTCCATAAACGAAGTGTATTAACCACCTTATTATTATCACCAATAATTGGAATATCATAAGGAACAGCCTTGACATATTCTGCATTTTTATGCTTAACACTTAATTTTCCATTTTCAGTTCTCATATCGATATAACCAAAGAATGGAATTTCAACAGCATCATTGTCTTTACGGATTTCCCATACATTAACATCCTTTAACCAACGGTCAGGATGTTCTACCTGATAACCATTTTTTACACCTTGCTCAAAGAAACCATATCTATAACGAATACAGTTACCATGAACAGGTAAGCCTAATGAAGCAACAGAGTCCATAAAGCAAGCAGCAAGTCTACCAAGACCACCGTTACCTAAACCAGCATCTGTTTCTTGATGCTCTACCTCATTTAAATCAATACCTAGCTCCTCAAATGCTTCCTTAACAACATTATAAACACCAGCGTTCATTAAATTGTTTGTAATCATTCTTCCCATTAAAAATTCCATTGAGAAATAATATACAACCTTAGCCTTTGACTTGTTAGTTTCTTCTATTGTATCATGCCAATCCTTAGCAATATGATATCTTAGCATTTCACCTAAAACAACATATTGTTGATAAGGAGTTGAATCTTCAAATTTTACAGCATATTTATTTTCCACGTTAGAAACGAATGCCTCTTTGAAGGTTTTTGAATCCTTGAAATTAGGATAATTCATTTTTAGCGCCCCCTTGTTTTAAAATCATCCTTGTTATTTTATCATAACAAGAATTATAAATATAGAAAAATATTATTGTAAATGTTTTCTATTTAGCTTTTTTTGTTCTTTTTGGTCTTACAACTGGCTTTAATAAGACAATACCTAATGGTGGAACTGTTATATTAATAGAATGTGTTTGTCTTTGCCATTCCTTTTTATAAACTCTGATCTTCTTAGGATTGATTTTATTACTTCCACCGTAAATATCCTTATCAGAATTTATTATTTCTTCATAGAAATAATTTCCCTTTACACCAATCTTAAAGTTTTCATATGTATTAGGTGTACAGTTCATTACAACTATAATATGATCACTCTTATCAGCAGCATATCTAGCATATACATAAATTGATTGTTCTGCATTATCAGCCTCAATAAATTCAAAGCCATTTGTGTCATAATCCATTTGCCATAATGCAGGCTCATTCTTATAGATTGTTGTTAAATCCTTAACAAAGCGATTAGCTGAATCATGCGCAGGATATTTCTTAATACTCCATGGTAATTCACCCTCATAATGCCATTCATCATAGCTTGCAAGCTCATTACCCATAAATAATAGTTTCTTACCAGGATGTGTCATCATGTAACCAATAAGTAAACGATAGTTTGCGAATTGCTGCCATTGATCACCTGGCATTTTATTTAATAATGAGCCCTTCATATGTACTACCTCATCATGAGAGAATGGTAATACAAATTGCTCATTATAATAATACATCATTGAGAATGTTAATTGATGATGATGATATTTTCTATAGATTGGATCAAGCTTAAAATATTTCAAGGTATCATTCATCCAGCCCATATCCCATTTATAGTTAAATCCTAAGCCACCAATGCTTGCTGGCTTTGTTACATTAGCAAAGCTTGATGAATCCTCAGCCATTAATAATACTCTATCATCCTGCTTAAAAATATGTGATGAAAGCTTACGTAGGAATTCGCACGCACCCTCATTAACACCTCTATCAGAGTTTCCTAGGTAATAAATTAAATTACTAACTGCATCAACTCTAAATCCATCAATATGGAAATACTTCATATAGAATAATGCATTAGAGAATAGGAATGATCTAGTAGTACCCTTACCTAAATCTAAATTAGCAGTCCCCCACTCCTTATTTTCTCTTATTTCCTCATCTGGATATTCATATAAAGGTGTACCATCAAACATATAAAGACCATGTGCGTCCTTACAAATATGTCCTGGTACCCAGTCCATAATAACACCAATTCCATTTTGATGTAACTGATCAACAAACCACATAAAGTCCTTTGGAACACCATATCTAGGTGTTACAGCATAATATCCAGTACCTTGATATCCCCAAGACATATCAAGTGGATGCTCGTAAATAGGCATTACCTCAACATGAGTATATCCGTAATCCTTTAAATATTCTATCAATTGAGGAGCAATTTCATTAAACATATAGAAATCATCCTCACCTGGACCCTTTCTTCTCCAAGAGCCCATATGCATTTCATAAATTAGCATTGGTCTATCATATGATTTAGGATGAGTATACATCCAAAAATCATCATTCCATTTATAGCCTTCAATATCATAAACCTTTGAATCCTGAGATGGTCTTAATTGAGAATAGAAAGCATATGGATCTGATTTATACAATCTTCTACCATCATGAGTTGTGATTAAATATTTATATCTTTGCCATTCGTAATCACCTTCAAGTCTAGCATACCAAACACCCTTATTATCAACACAGAACAATTCATGTACACCTTCCTTAAAATCATTCCATTCACCTACTAAATCTACTCTTTTAGCATTAGGAGCATATAAGGCGAATTCACAGGCAATATTATTACCATCCTCATCTTTTACTAAATGTGCACCAAACACATTATATGAATCTAATGATTCTCCTTGATCAAAGAAATATAAAAAGTTGTGATCAATTTTCTCTCTTACTGACATAAAAAAACTCCTCACCTGTTATATTTTTTTAGTATTATATAGTTTATACTATATAAATTATATAACAAATAAGAAGTTTTAACAATACACTATTTATTTCTAATTATAACTTTACCATTGCATTCATAGACCTGATCATCCATAATAATTTCATCAACAGAATCAACAGTAATAGTACCAGATTTTGGATTTTTAATAGATTGAACGTTACCTATTATAGTAGCCTCTACATCTGAATATTCAAATGATAAATCAGTATCTATCATTTCACAATCAATTAGCTTTAAATTCTTACAATAGCATAATGGCTGAGTACCAATTATTTTACATCTAACTAAAGTTAAATTATTAGAAAACCAAGCTAAATATTCACCCTTAACAACTGAGTCCTCTACTAATATATTATTGCTATGCCAAAATGCATCCTTTGTATCTAAATATGAATTTTTAATATGAAGATTATTCATATATTGAAATGAATATTTACCACTCATATTAATATTATCACAAATAACATCATCAGTTTTCATAAATAAATATTCTGAATCTAATTTCGAATTACTAATTTTAATATTTTTTGAAAACCAACCAAATTCTTTAGAAGTAATATTTGAAGAATCAATTTTAATATTATTACATTCTCTTAAAGCCTTAATGCTATTAATTTTAGAATTAATAATATTACCATCTGATGAATACCAAATAGGAGCTCTAGTTAGCTCATCCATTGAGATATTATCTAATATAAAGCCTTCAGCATGCCAAATAGGATATCTTAATGAAAACTCTGAATTTATTACTTGAATATTTCTACATTCCTTTAAAACTGACTCTCCATCAGCAGGCCCCATAAATTTACAGTTTTCAACCTTAGTATTTTTAATGTTATATAAAGCTCTTTCCACATCAAATGTTTGATTTTTTACTACTTCCATAACTGCCTCACAAATCTAATATATCTAAATCATATGATAAATAGCCTCTTGATAATAAGTAATTTTTTATCTTATATTTTCTTATCTTTTCATCATATTTTTGATATTTATTCTTAATTTTATTATAAAGTCTTATCAAATCATTATTATATTCTTCAATATCTATATTAGATATTTCATAATCAATTAATTCCTTTGAAAAGCCCTTTTCATAAAGCTTATTTTTTATTAATAATGTTCCATTACCATTTCTTACTAATGAAGAGGTAATGCTTATTATTAGTTCATTATCATTAATTACCTTTTTATCTATTAATTCTAAAACTATTTTTTTAGAATCATTAATAGATAACCCCTTATCTAATAGATAATCTGTAACTGCATTAGAGCCCTTTCCATATCTAATAGCATAATTTAAAGCCATATCATAATATTTAGATAAATCATTATACTTTATCGCAAGCTTTAATATATTTTAATCTATTTCTTTATTTTCAACAAGCCTATATTTAACAACTATTTCTTCTGAAAATAAATAGTTTTTATTCTCTATTACTACATCATAATAGCTTTTCTTTTTATTTTTCTTTAAAGATTTAACAATAATTTTATTCATGACTACCGCCAGCAAGATGCTTTAAATAGGCTAGCATAAAGCCTTCAATTTCACCATCCATAACTGCGTTAATATTACCCATTTCATAACCAGTTCTATGGTCCTTAGCTAGGGTATATGGACAAAAAACATAGGATCTTATTTGGCTACCGAAATTAATATCCATTTGCTCACCCTTAATTGCCTTTAGCTCCTCTTCCTGCTTTTTAATTTCAAGCTCTAAAAGCTTTGACTTAAGGATATTCATAGCTACCTCTCTATTTTTAATTTGGCTTCTTTCGTTTTGACAGGTAACTACAATATTAGTTGGCTTATGGGTAATTCTAACAGCTGAATCTGTTGTGTTTACAGATTGTCCACCAGCTCCACTTGAACGGTATACATCAATTTTTAAATCCTCATCATTAATCTTAATCTCATCACTATCCTCTAGCTCAGGAGATATAGCACACGAGCAAAATGAGGTATGGCGTCTTGCGTTAGAGTCAAATGGAGAAATTCTTACTAATCTATGAACTCCTCTTTCACCCTTTAATAAGCCATATGCATATGGCCCCTTAATTGAGATTGTTACTGATTTAATACCAGCCTCATCTCCTGCTTGATAATCTAATACATTTACCTTAAAGCCCTTCTTAGCACAAAATCTTGTATACATTCTATATAGCATATCTGCCCAATCCATTGATTCTGTACCACCAGCACCAGGGTGAAGCTCTAAAATACAATTATTAAAGTCATATTTATCATTTAATAAGGCTTTTTCCTCTAACTCATCCATATATATTTTAAATGATTTAATTTCTTCCTCTAAAAGATTCATAGCCTCTTCATCCTCTAAAGCCATATCTACTAATGCTTCAATATCATTATATTGAGAGCTTGCCTTATTATAGCTTTGAAGGATTTCCTTTAAGCCATTAGCCTTAGTTATAGTCTTTTGAGCTTTTTCCTGATCATTCCAAAAATCAGGATTAGCTATTTCAAGCTCAAGCTCCTTATATATAGGCTCCTTAGCCTTTATACCAAAGGCTGCGTATAAATCATTTAATTTAATTTTATAATCCTCTAAAAATTTATTTATTTCATATTTTTCCATATGAAAAATCACCCTTTCAAAATTAAAAGACTCATAATTGATTCTTAATAATTCTTATAATAATTATAAATTATTAATATATAATTTTCAAGTATAGCTAATTAAGAGTTTTAATAAAGCTTTCTACTCTAGCTAAAGCCTTCTTTAAATCCTCAATTGAATAAGCATATGATATTCTTATAAAGCCTTCTCCAGATTCACCAAAGGCATTACCTGGAACAACAACAACCTTTTCCTGTTCTAAAAGCTTTAAACAAAAATCATCTGATGACATTCCAAATTTTCTAATATCTGGAAATACATAGAATGCTCCCTTAGGAGTGAAGCATGGAAGCCCCATTTCCTTTAATCTATGTAAAACATATCTTCTACGCTCATCATAGCTTTCACGCATCATTATTACATCATTATCTCCATTTTTCAATGCTTCAACAGCTGCATATTGGCTTGTTGTTGGAGCACACATAATACAAAATTGATGTATTTTTGTCATTTGTGATAATAAAGCCTCTGGTCCACATGCATAACCTAATCTCCATCCTGTCATAGAATATGATTTTGAAAAGCCATTAATAACTAATGTTCTTTCCTTCAAACCTTCAACATTGGCAATAGATGCATGATGACCATCATATGTTAATTCAGAATATATTTCATCTGAAATAACAAATAAATCATGCTTAATAATGGTTTCCTTTAAAGCCTCATAATCAGCTAAGCTCATTATTCCACCAGTTGGATTATTTGGATAATTTAATAATAATATCTTACTTTTAGGTGTTATTGCAGCCTCTAGCTCCTCTTTAGTTAATCTAAAATTATTTTCATTTTTTAGATTAATTGTTTTAACAACACCACCAGCTAATGTAGCACATGGCTCATATGATACATAACAAGGTGTAGGTATAATAACCTCATCACCTGGCTCTATCATAGCTCTTAAGGCTACATCAATAGCCTCACTACCACCAACAGTAACTAATACTTCCTTATTCCATTTATAGCTTAAATTATATTTTCTATTCATATAATTTGTTATTTCTATTCTTAAATCCTTTAAACCAGCATTAGATGTATATATAGTTTTTCCTTGTTCTAAAGAGTAAATACCCTCTTCTCTAATATGCCAAGGTGTATCAAAATCAGGTTCACCAACACCTAATGATATAGCTCCTTTAATTTCAGATGCAATATCAAAAAATTTTCTAATACCTGATGGTTTGATATCCTTGACCTTTTTTGATACAAAGTCACGCATTAGGCACTCACCATCATTCTTTCATCTTTTTTCTTTTTAACTAAATCAACACCATGATCCTTATACTTCTTTAATACAAAATGAGTAGATGTTGATAATACTGATTCTAATGTAGAAAGCTTATCAAAAACAAATCTTGCAACTTCCTTCATAGATTTACCCTCTATTAATACCATGAAGTCAAATCCACCACTCATTAAATACGCAGATGTAACCTCAGGGAAATTTGCAATTCTTTCAGCAATCATATCAAATCCAATACCTCTTTGAGGAGAAACCTTTACCTCAATTAAGGCAGTAACAACCTCTTTAGATGTCTTATCCCAGTTAATTAATGTATGATATCCACAAATAACCTTATCTTCCTCCATGGCGGCTATTTCATTGGCTAGCTCGGCCTCTTCAATACCAAGCATAATAGCTAAATCATGTAGGTCGATTCTACTATTTAATTCTAAATTTCTTAAAATTTTTTCTCTAATCATATCATTCATATCTAACACCTCTTACAACAAAGATTAAAAAAATTATACCATATAAAATTTTATATTTCAATTTTTACATGAAATTATATTAAATTATATGTTTAAATATATAAATGTTATATCTTTTGCAAAAAGAATGTTTTTAATATATAATATGAAATGGTGATTTTATGAGAATATACTATGATTATGAAAATACATTTTTTGATGAAAATAATAGAAGCTTAGGTAATTGTATTACAATAAGTGAAAATAATAAAAAATATTATTATGAATTTTGTATAAATATGAATGAGGCATTAGTTAAATGTAATGATAATTCATATATAAATGAAGCAATCGAATATTATAGAAAATATAATAAATATATTAATATTTTTTATAATGAGGAAAGATCTTTTTATAAGCAATATGATTCTATCTTTTCCTTTAAATTACCTATTAAGGTAATACAGCCTAGTAAATTCTTTTTAAATGAGTCTAAGCTTGATTATTTTGATAATAATTTAGATTTTGATAATATTTACTTACCTGTTGCGATTATAAATGATGAATATGTTTTATTAGATGGTCATCATAGATTAGCATGCTTAAATCAAAACTTTTATAAAATGGTAAATGTATATGTAGATAATTATGAATATCATATTAATGATTTTGTTTATATTGCGAAGGAAAATAATATTTTTAATATTAAAAATTTAAAGGTATTACCAGATTTAGATTATAAAAGAGAATGGGAAGGATTTTATAATCAGTATTTTGAATATAATTAGGAAAAACGGCTTAATTAAGCCGTTTTATTATTTTAATATTAAAATATAAATAATTAGTGCATGAGTTAAAATAAATGATAAAATTATATTTAAAACAAAATACCAATGCTTAGTTTTATGTCTTATAATATACATACCAAATAAGCCACCTAATGAACCAAAAAACCATGGCATTACTAGTAATATAGATTCCTTAATTCTCCATTTATTAGCAATTGCTCTTTTTTTATCTACAGCGTAAAAAATAAATGTTAATAATGACATAATTACATATGCAATAAGAATTACATATATAATATTTGTTTTATAGTTAATAATAAATTCTTTCATCAATCAATAAACTCAAATTCAAAATCTAATATACGAACTAAATCACCGTTTTTAACACCAAGCTTACGTAGGGCATCATCTACACCATATGTACGTAATTGACGTGCAAAACGATGTTGACCTGTATCAGATTCAAAGTCTGTCATTTTAAATAATCTTTCAATACCTTCGCCATGTACATTAAATACACCATCAGATTGAACTTCAATTTCAAAGAATTTTTCTTCTTCCTTTAAAGTATATTCAACTACATCATTTTCATCCTCTTCAAATAATGAGAAGGCTTCAGTATTTTCTAATGTATCTGCAATCTTATATAATAATTCATTTAAATTATCCTTAGTATATGCAGATATACATATAATATCCTCATTAACACGCTCTTTAAACTTCTTTAGATTTTCAATAGCCTCTGGCTGATCCATTTTATTAGCTACGATAATCATAGGACGATTAGCTAAATTCATTTTATATTCCTTTAGCTCATTATTAATAGTTACATAATCCTCGTAAGGATCTCTTCCATCTGTTGCAGCCATATCAATAATATGAACAATAACCTTACATCTTTCAATATGTCTTAAGAATTGTAAACCAAGACCTGCACCTTGGTGTGCACCTTCAATAATACCTGGTAGGTCAGCCATAACAAAATCTCTTCCATCAGGTAATCTAACCATACCTAGATTTGGCACTAGAGTTGTAAAGTGATATGCAGCAATTTTAGGCTTAGCTGCAGATACTGCAGATATTAAAGTAGATTTACCTACACTTGGAAAGCCTACTAATCCACAATCAGCTAATACTCTTAACTCACATCTTATAAACTTATGTTCACCTGGTTCACCCTTTTCACAGAAATCAGGACATTTCATAATACCTGTTGCAAAAGCCATATTACCACGACCTCCACGGCCACCCTTAGCAACAACAACCTCTTGACCGTTTTCTGTAATATCACCTATTACTCTACCAGTCTTATCATCAAAAATTGTTGTACCTACAGGAACTGATACATATGTATCCTCTGCATTAGCTCCAAATTGTCCTTTATTTCTACCCTTTTCTCCAGGGTTACCCTTTAAAACCTTATTATATCTTAAATCTAATAATGTAGAAAGACCTTCGCTACCCTTAAATATGATAGTTCCACCCTTACCACCAGATCCACCAAATGGACCACCGCGTTCAACCTTAAGCTCACGGCGATATGCAACTATACCATCTCCACCCTTACCGGCTTCAACTTCCATTTTAACTAAATCTATAAACATCGGAAAACACCTCCTATGAATTATATTATTTACAATATGAACAAAATGAATAACTTATTAACATAACTTATTCATCTAGGCACTCGCCTATTTTAACGAAATATTAATATCATTAGATACACATCATATCGTGGATATGGTGTGTTTTTATTATCTAAAGAGTGACTAATACTCTATTAGGTATTGTTAGACCCCTACTCATTAAATAATCTATTTTATTATTTGTTGAGTTACTTTTTATTATATATTTCTTATATATATTTAATGCCGCATTGACATCCGCATTAATTATAACATTATTCTTTGTTTTATATAAGCCCCTTTTTATTCTTATACCAGAATAATTATCCTTTTTTATTTCATCATTATCATAGAATGAGCATTTGGATGTATATGCTTCATTTATTGTTTCTGCATGTATTCCTAATTGTTTACATTTATTAATTAGCTTATCCTTAAATCTAGATAATGGTATTTGAATAAATGATTGGTTTGTTTGTCTTTTCTTTTTTCCTTTTAATTTTTCATTCTTAATACCTTTAAGCTTTAAGCCTTTATTATAGCCTATTATTATTTTATCTACATTTAAGGATATCGCTTTTGTTATTAATATTGATGCTGCCTTATTTAGATAATCATCTATTCTTTTATTTCTTTTATTATCTAAGCTATTTAATCTTTTAGAATATCTTATACCATTAGGTAATAATGATTGATAATATGCTTTTTTCTTATTATAAAATTGGTTAATACTTTTCAAGTATTTACCATCTATTATAAATGATTCATTATTATCTGTTACACATGTTGCTAGATTTGATATTCCTAAATCTATTGACATAAGCTTATTAATTTCATTTTTAGGCTTAACGAATTCATAATCATATGTGAATTCTATTATGAATTCATTATATTTTGGTATTATTCTAAATTGTCTTATATTCTTATCATATAATTCCTTTGGTATTTTAAAGAATATATTAAAGCTTTTACTTAATCTAGATTCCTTGATGAACATATCTATTAATTCATCTTCAAATATTTTATTAAATATTTTACTTGTTCTAGCTAAATTAGATAAGGGTAGCTTTATACATTTACATCCCTTATACCATATTGGTCTTATTTGATCTGTTATTAAAGGCATTAATGATTTCTTTTTCCTATATTTAGGTAAATGTCCATATTGCTTATCATTATATTTAATAAATTTAGTCATATTATTATGTGCTAATCTTATTGTACACATTGATTGGTATGTATTTAATATATGATAATTAATATTATTTTTAACTATCATATTTAAATCAAAATGTGTACATATTTTTTTATTATTAAAATATTGTTGTCTTAATTCATATAATGCAGTATTATAAACATTTTTAGATATTCTACATAATAGTGTTAATAAATTCCTTTCTGATTCATTTGTCTTATAATGATATTTCATTGTTAAAAATCCCATGATATCACCTCCTCTTGAGACTATGATATCATTCAATGTGACATTATCCGTGTCACAACAAAAAATATTTTATTAGATTTTAAGATTTTAATTGATATACAATTTCCTATTAAATAAAAAAAATATGCCCAAATTAGCTTTGGGCACATAATAACCTAAATTATTCAGCAATTGGGTAAACAGAAATTTGCTTCTTGTCGCGTCCCTTGCGTTCGAATTTTACAGTACCAGATACCTTAGCAAATAAAGTATCGTCTCCACCACGTCCTACGTTAGTACCTGGGAAAAACTTTGTACCTCTTTGACGATATAAAATTGAACCTGCAGAAACATATTCACCATCGCTAGCCTTAGCACCTAAACGCTTTGCTTCTGAATCACGGCCGTTCTTAGTAGAACCAACACCCTTTTTAGATGCGAATAATTGAATGTTTAGCTTTAATAACATATCGGAAACCTCCTAGTTCTTTAATTTTATATATTTTGGATATTGTTGTTGTAAACTATCTAATGTTTCAGCTAAGTTTTCAAAAACACTTAGAATAACATTATTTTCAGTTTTAATCTGTAATCTAAAATATCCTTCCTCACAAACTAGATCTAAAATGTTGTAACGCATATCTAGCTTATCGATTAGATTAGCAGTAAATATACAAGCCGTTGAAATTGCTGCACATACTATATCAGAGCCATGCTCTGCATAATTTGCATGCCCAGAAACCTCAACTAAAGCCTCGTTAGTTTTATATACTATCTTAATTGTTGTCATTTTAATTAAGCATTGATAGCTTCAACAACAAACTTAGTATAAGATTGACGATGACCCTTCTTAGACTTAGAGTGCTTCTTAGCACGATACTTGAAAACGATAATCTTCTTACCTCTTCCTTGCTTTTCGCACTTTGCAGTTACAGTAGCACCCTCAATATATGGAGCACCAACCTTAGTCTCATCACCTGATACTAATAAAACCTTATCAAAAGTATAAGTTTCTCCTTCAGCCACTTCAATCTTTTCAACAAAAACTGCTTGACCTACTTCAACCTTAACTTGCTTTCCACCAGTTTCTACAATTGCATACATGTCATATTACCTCCTTTATAATTTTAAGACACACTATTAGGGTAGATTTTTCATCATTTTAGACCCTTTCTACGTGGTGCATGTTACAACATAATAATTATAAACTAGTTTATTACAAGTGTCAATTATTATTTTTAATTATTTTAAAAAAATAAAGGCAAGAAAATTAATTCTTGCCAAATTGATAAATATGCTCAGGAACAATAGTAACATCCTGATTAGGATCAGTAGTTAATTTAATAAATCCTACAAATGACGTTTTAAATAAATCACCCTTTAATGTCATAGATGCATTAGCTCTTGCTTCATCAATAGATCTAAATCCCACAGGTGCATATAATGGAATCATTTTATGCTCCTCACACATCTTTGCATATTGCACTCTAATATCATCATTAAGCTTTAGCACTGTTGGAAAAACTGATGATACAACAGCTATACCATATATTGAATTATTTCTTTTAGCTACAATATTAGGTAATTCATTTAATTTATCAGCTACCTTTTCAATCTTAAAGCCATTAGGTAATAAGCATTTTTCAATAACAAAATTAATGCCCATTCTTAATAAATCCATTTGCTGTAATTTATCCTCTTCTAAAACATTTTCTGGGCATCCATCAGCCCATATGCTTTCATTTTGCATATACTAACTCCTCTTCTTCCTTTTCCTTATTTTTTGTAAAAAACTTTACAATACGTTTAGGGAAAAAGCTTACTGTTTCCCCAACAACAATAGGTAATATCTTTAATGTTTCCTTATAAGCCTGTCTTCTTATATCCTCTTTAGTAACAACTGCTCCATCACTAAATAAATATCTTCTTGCAACACAGCCTATTCTAATTGTTAATAAAGCATTTGCAGCACCCTGCATAACACTTTCAAGTATTTTTCCTAATAATGGAATATCACTAATAGCATTCATTGCTGACTTAGGCATTATATCATCTAATGCTAAATTCTCTAAGCCTTCAGCAATTAATGCTGTTGAAAATACATTAACAGTTAGCTTTGATAGATTTTTCATTGATGGTCTAAAGCCACATTTTAATACTAATTGCTTAATCATTCTTAAATTAACCGCAAATACTGTTGCCATATCAAATCTAGAACTTTGACATATTGCAGTTGAAATCATAACGGTTTTTGCATTATGAATAATTATTCCATTTAACTGCTTTTTAATTGAATTTTCAAATACAAAGGTTAAATTTATTAATAATTCATCTGTATTTTTATATTTAGTTAATAATGTTGCCTGCTCAGCAGGTAAATCATTATTCTCTACTATAACCTTAGCGACCTTTTTATAAGTTTTAACAGCTCGTCTACTTCTATCCTCTGTTGATGTTACAATAGATAAGGATGGAGATTTAACGATAATATATATTGGTCTTATTATTGCAAAATAAATAACAAGTGCAACTAATACATAAAATCCTATCTCTAAATAAATAGATACTGTTCTTAATCTTTCACCTATATCAAGTAATGAGCTTAATAGCATTAAAGCAAAAATCAATATACAGCCTATAGCTATCATATAGTAAAGATATTTACTTTTATCCTTTTTCTTTTTCAATGTACTCACCTACAATCCAAATGATGAATAAAATTTTTCTATTTTATAGGCGTCTAAATCCTCTATAGACTTATTATTATAGCACTCCTCTAAATTAATATATCTTGCATAATTATAAGCAAGCTTTGCAAAGCATGACAAAGTCACCTCATAAGAGCCTACAATATCAGGTAATGTAATAATAGTATGTAATGAAATTGTATTATTTATTTGACTTCCAATTGCGATACCATAAAGCTTGTCCTCATCTCTAATCATTATAGCAAGCATATCAAATTCATATAAGTGGTCCATACATTTTTTAATCATATTAAGCTTTGAGAAATAAGATGAGTCCTTAATATCTTGCTTAATTAAAGCCTCTTGCCACTTATTAATAAATTCTAATATTTCTGGGAAATCCTCTTTTTTGATCTTCTTATAGAAAACATCCTTATTAGCCTTTTCAAATTTAGCAATTACATTTTTCTTAGCCTTACTATTCTTAAAATAAGTTAAATCATCTGTTAAATACACATATGAATTAAGTTCATTATTTTCATATAGCTTATAACCAAGCTTAGTAAGATCAAAATACATATCTTGATCTGCAGGGCCTAAATTTAAATCAAAGCCATTCTCAAAACAATCCTCTTCTATTTTTTTCATAGCCTCTTTTAAATTCTTAGCACCAATTGGAGGATAATAGCACATACCTATACCAGGCATTAAATATCTAATATAGCATGCATCATTTTGAAATGATATTTCTGGCTTATATAAATCACTCCAAATAAATAGCCAAACAGGATTATATCTAGATAACCAATAATTACTTTCTTCAAGTAATTTTGTCATTTTTCTTACATCTAAAAACCCAAACTTATGAAAATTAATCATATAGCTCACTCCTTTTGACATATATTTATTATATCAAATATATTTAACAAAAACAATAAAAAGAGCAGTTGCCTGCTCTTAATATATATTAGCACCAAAAATATAATGCACCTATATTTACTTCTGAACCATCACCAGATTCATTAATGATAATAAAATTACTAGCACCTGCCAATAAATATGATTGCCTATTATCTATTACACCATGTACACTAACTTCTTCCTTAGGCTCTATTATATTCCCTTCACTATCACATTTATATACCTTAATATTATCACTTATAAAAAATCTCATTAAATAATCAGGTATCCCATTGATAGATTTTATATAGCCTCCATCACAAATAACAAACTCGTTAGCTTTTTTATATACATTTTTATACGCTAATTTATGTCCATCATATTCGAACTCCTTTTCTATGCTTGATGGAACAATTTCCAATTGACTTGCATCAATTGAGAAAATACCACCATAAATAGGACCATCAGCACTTGGTGTTGAATCATTTAATTCAATACTATTTGATGGTTCTACACTTGGTGTTGGATTACTTGGCTCAATTGATTCCTCATCATTTTTAGAATCACTACATCCAACAATAGATAGCATTGCTAATGACAAACAAATAAACAAACCTATTTTTTTCATATAGAAATCACCTCTTTTTTTTATTATATCATAAATAAAGAGAAAAAGTGAATAATTAAATTATTCATTTCGGGGCTAAATAGCCCCTATTTTATTTTTTAGTTTTGGATTATAATAATTATGGTGATTATATTGAATACTCCTCTTAATAACTCTTATTTAAGTGAATATACTAAATTTAAATTATTAACAGCTGCTAAAAAAGGTGTGTCTGTATATGAAAACCAA
>JAFTQR010000001.1 GCA_017462645.1 Acholeplasmatales bacterium
AAACACCACGGCTCTTCATACCAACTAATCTATTTTCAACGATATCAATAATACCAACACCGTTTGCACCACCAAGCTCATTTAACTTCCAAACTAAATCAACAGCATTCATTTCTACACCATCTAGTGCTGTAGGGATACCCTTTTCAAAATGAATTGTTACATATGTTGGCTTATCAGGAGCTTGCTCTGGAGATACACCCATTTCTAAAATCTTATCATACATTGGCTCATTTGCTGGATCCTCTAAATCTAATCCCTCATGAGATAAATGCCATAAATTCTTATCCTTAGAATAATTTGTTTCTCTAGAAATCTTTAAAGGAATGTTATGAGCTTCAGCATAATCAATTTCCTCATCTCTAGATTTAATATCCCATTCTCTCCATGGAGCAATAATCTTCATTTGTGGAGCATAAGCCTTAATAGCTAGCTCAAATCTAACTTGGTCATTACCCTTACCAGTACAACCATGACAAATTGCATCAGCACCCTCTGCTAAAGCAATCTCTACAATTCTCTTTGCAATAATAGGACGTGCAAAAGATGTACCTAATAAATATTTGCCCTCATATTTAGCACCAGCCTTTAATGTTGGATAAATATAATCCTCTACAAATTCCTTATTTAAATCCTCTATATATAATTTAGAAGCACCAGTCTTAATTGCCTTTTCCTCTAATCCCTCAAGCTCATCTGCTTGACCAACATTACCAGATACAGCAATAACCTCACAATTATCATAATTTTCCTTTAACCAAGGAATGATAATTGAAGTATCTAATCCTCCTGAATATGCTAATACAACCTTTTTAATACCTTTACTCATTTTTTTAATCCTCCTAATTTACACTATTTATTATTATATAATAAAAAAGCGCCTCTTTCAATATAGAAAGAGACGCTATTTATTGCGCGGTACCACTCTTTTTGCTAATATAATTAGCCACCTCAACACTTTTCTACCTCATCAAGCGCGTTCAAATATTCTATATTACCCTGCTTCCACCATCCAGAGCTCTCTATAAATCATCAAATATTCTACTATTCTTAATTCATCGATAGTATGAAAAAAAATAAAAAGGACTGAAATAATAAATATAAAGTCCTCCATTTTCGAAAGGACATAATTATGAATTACCATAAAGTCCTTTCATAATTATACTCAAGTTTAAATATTAAACTATCTTTGCAAAAGTCATCTAATAAGGAACCTGCCCAAATTAGATACTTATATTATATTCATGTTTTTTTAATAGTCAACAAAAATAATAGTTAAAAACGTTTTCAACTTACAAAAAGTGGTAAAAATAATCAATTTTAGAACTAAAAATGTATGAAAATACACTTTTATAAAATAATATTTTATATTTTTCTTTAAAATTAGATTAATATATATATTAATAATTTATGTTTTTCTTTACTAAAAATATCATTTATGATAAAATTCTTTTTGGTGATATTTTATGAATAATTATTTACAAAAAGCATACTGCATGAACCAAACTGTTAGAATTTATGCTGCAATAACTACTGAGCTAGTTCAAAAGGCTCAAGATATATTTAATCTATGGCCAACATCTTGTGCTGCCTTAGGTAGAACATTAACCATGGCTTCTATTATGTCTTGTACATATAAGAATGGAGAATTTTTAAATATTAAAGTTGATGGTGATGGACCAATTGGAAGAATCACTGTTGAAGCAACTGATGGTAAAGTAAGAGGATTTGTTCAAAATCCTGGAGTGTATTTATCATATAATAATGGAAAATTAAATGTTAAGGATGGAGTAGGTGCTGGCTTTATCGAAGTTATTAAGGATTTACATATGAGACAGCCATTCGCTTCTTCTTGTGAAATAATCAGTGGTGAAATAGCTGAGGATTTTGCATATTATTTTGCAAAATCTGAACAAATTCCTTCTTCTGTTGGCTTAGGTGTATTATTTGATACTGAATCTAAGGTAAAAGCCGCAGGTGGATTTTTAATCCAGGTTATGCCTGGCTGTAAGGAGGAATATATTGCAAAGCTTGAAGAGAGATTATCTAATTTAAAATCTTGTAGTCAAATGATTGATGAGGGATATAATGCTGAGGATATCATTAGAGAAATTACTGATGGTGATTATCAATTACTTGAAACTAGAGAATTAAAATATGAATGTAATTGTAGTAAGGAAAGATTTGCAAGAGGATTAAAATCATTAGGTAAAATAGAATTAACTAATATTTTAAATGAAGATAAAAAAGCAGAAATCACTTGTAATTTCTGCAATAATAAGTATTTATTTACTTCTTCTGATTTAGAAGAAATTATTAATGAATTATAGATATTAAATTTTTATTTAAAGAAATCTATATTTCCTGGATAAAATGTAAATATTTCTATAAATAGTAATAATACTATAAAGGCAATAACACTGTTTGAGGAATCAAATAGTGTTATTTTTTTATATCTATAATAGAATACTATCATTATCGAAATAAAGAATATAGCTATATTAACATAATCAATATTTTGTCCTATTATTCCACTGTAGGTATAGTATGCTGTTATCATAAATACACATGCAACTACAATACCTGAAATAAAAGATCTAAATATATAGCTTCGATTATTCATTAATAATAATTCTAATAACATTAATATTAATGAAGGGAATATTATTAGCTTTAAATGCTCAAAGATGCTTTCATTTTGAGGGAAGATTATTTTTAAAAAATCAACATTAAAGAAGTCATATGCAAAATGAAATATAAAGCCTAATACTGCAACAAA
Source organism: Acholeplasmatales bacterium (assembly GCA_017462645.1). Taxonomy (GTDB): domain Bacteria; phylum Bacillota_I; class Bacilli_A; order Acholeplasmatales; family Anaeroplasmataceae; genus Anaeroplasma. The sequence continues at coordinate 2,780 of JAFTQR010000001.1, forward strand.
TAAATATTTTATTAATATATCTCTTATTCTCAAATTAATCACCTAATAATAATATGCCCAATAAATAAAAAAATAGAACCGAAGTTCTATTTTTAATTAATTATTTTAAGATATAACCTAAACAAACAGTCTTAGGACCTGTATGAGCACCAACTACTGGTGTTAAAGGATAATCTAATATTTGACCTAATTCTGGTCTTGCTTCTAATACTTGAGCTCTTAATTCCTCAATTACTTCCTTATCTGCAGCAGCATGAACGATAAATGGAATAATATTCTTATCCTTAATAGCTTCTATATACATTTCTACAAGCTTCTTTCTAGCACCCTTAGGAGTTCTAACCTTCTCTAAAGTTCTAACCTTACCTTCTTCATCTAAATCTAAAATAGGTCTAATAGCAAGTAGGTTAGCAAATGCACCTGCAACCTTACCTAATCTACCATTCTTAATTAGATATTCTAAAGTATCAACTGCAAAGTATACATGATGATTATCTCTTATGAAATCAAGTCTTGCAATAACCTCATCCATAGACTTACCCTCATTAAACATTTTTGCAGCCTCAATAGCCATATATGCTTCTGGATAAGCTAATGATTTAGAGTTATAAACCTTAACCTCAAAGTCTTCTACTTCCTTAGCTACTAATTCAACACCATTATGTAATCCACTTAATGGCTTAGCAATAACGATAACTAAAGCACTATCATAGCCATCCTTCTTAGCTTGCTCAAAAATTTCAATCATTCTACCAGGTGCAACATATGCTGTATGTGGGAATGATGCCTTATCTGTAATTAAACGATTATAAAATGTTTCTGCAGAAATCTCTGTATAATCATCATACTTTTCACTTTCAGAATATTGTACAATAGATCTAAAAACTTCTATATCATAGCCATGGTCAATATAATCAATACCAGAGTTGCTACATACAATTACCTTTGTTTTACTCATAAAAACTACCTCATTTCAATTTTTCTATGCAAATTATATCACAATCTTACATAATTAGCAAATAATTTATATCATAATCTTACATAATCTAAGAGTTTTTTATGATTGGAATTATAAAATCATCCTCATTTAATTCTATAAAATGAGTACAGGCTAATATTAGATTACTATTATATTTAATATTATTATTTAATTCCTTAATTAAAATATTGTAATTCTTATTATTTTCAATGTGCTCAATTAGAATGCTACCATCTATTAAATTATTATTTGGATATATTTCCTTTAATATTTTAATAGTATTATTAGAGCCCATTATAGCTGATTTATCAGTTATAAAGGGTATAAAATAATCAAATACTCCTGTTACATTTTTATAAAATAATTTTATAAATGGTAATGTAATTAATGAAAGGGTGTTGCAAGCTAATATTATTCTTACAACACCCCTTTTATTTAAATAATCACATAAAAATAAGGTTCTTTTTAATAGAAATTCTATACTTTTATTTCCATAAGGAAAATAACCCTTATCCATTATTAATATATAATCATCAATATTTAATTTTTTAAGGTAATTTAAACCACCATTACCTGAATCTATTAATCCAGTTCTCGTCTTAAAACCTCAGCTTTATTAGTAATATTGTTTACATCATTATAGAAAGCCTTATAAACCTCTAATGTGACCTGGCTATCATTAAATGCATCATGAATTTGAACATCATCATCATTATAATATAGCTTATGAAGCTTAAATAGACCTGGGTCATTTTTAAGCTCGTAGTGGCTTTTAATTAGCTGACATAGATTTATAAATCTAGTTCTTTCCTTTAATGATGGAACCTCATTTATAGCATATGAATCATTTAAAACAATTATGTCATTTCTTCCATATACCATAATTACTGGATTAAATTCATATAATATTTCCTTAAAATCATCATAAAATTGCTTATATGATATAGCCTTTGATTGGAATTCAAAGTCTGTTATTTTTAAGAAATTTTCTGTTCTTTTACTAATGTTTTTAGATAATGTAGGAGTAATATAATTACAATATCTTGCAAGCTCATCACCATTACTATTTACAACAATAAAGCCAGCTTGAACCATTTCAGTTCTAAATGGCTTACCCTTAGAGTTATAGCCTGGCATTGTCATTTCTAAATCTAAAAACATAATATTACCTAAGCCCTTTAAAAAGCTTGATAATGATTTACCTATATAGGCTTTATCATAATAGATTGTTTTTCTATATTTA
>JAFTQR010000019.1 GCA_017462645.1 Acholeplasmatales bacterium
TTACCTCATCCATTTCAAGCTCAAACATATCGCCATCCTTAGTGCTTGTAACAATAAATACTAAAGCCTCATCCTCTGCAATTCCTAATGATTTATCTAAAGGCTTCATTATAGCATATGTATTATTATCATGCTCTATTGTTGCGGCAAGCATAAAGTCTAATGATTGACCATTCTCACCTGTTAAAGTTATTATTTGAATATCATTATTGTTGTTTTTCTTCATTTTTACTTCCTCTTTTTTCTAAGAAATTAATAATTTTATTTTGAAATATAAAGCATAATAATGCAAGTAATATACATATACATGTTAAAGTAATAGCCAGTGGCATTGATCCTGCTAATATAGATGTACCTAATAACACTGTAACAATTGTCATAGGTAATCTACCAAAGAAGGAAATTATTATAAAATCCTTTAGCTTTATTTTAGTAAATGGAGCAATAAAGGCTATTATATCCTTTGGTAATCCAGGTATTAGCATATAGCCAACCATTAAAACCTTGCACCTTACTTCATTCTTTAATAGCTTAGAATTTTTAATTGATTCTGGATCGAAAAATAAGGCTATAAACCTATATCCTAGAGTTTTAACTAATAGATATACAATTATGCTACCTATAGTTTGACCAACAAGACAAATAATAATTGCAATAACAGGATTAAATAATATTCCACTTATAATAACTATTGGTCCTGATGGAATAACTGTTAATATAACCTGTAATATTTGTACTAGTAATATAATTATTCCGGCTAATCCATCATATGAATTTAATTTTTCAACTATATATTCTCTATATAGCTTATCATCCTGTATCCTTTTAAAATAAGGAAATAGCTTAATTGTAGCGAATATTAAGCCAGCTATAATCAATAGTAATACTGATGTATATATAGCTATTCTTATTTTTTTATATTTCTTTTTACTATCCTCATTCAATTTACTCCCACCCACTCTTAATAGATATTTCGATATATTTATCAATATATCTATTATAAAATTTTACATAATAGCTACATAAACATAGATTATGCTCATCAGGTATTCCATACATATTATCACCTAAAATAGGATGGCCTATATAGCTAGAATGGATTCTTATTTGATGAGTTCTGCCTGTATCTAATATGAATTGTACTAATGCCTTATCATTATCCTGTCTTAATACCTTATAATGAGAAATTGCTCTTTTTCCTTTATCTGATACAAATCTTTTATTAGAATCTATGCTTTTTTCAATATAATTATCTATTACACCATTTACATTATTAAATATACCATGACAAAGGCATTTATATCTTCTTTCCATTTTTTCATGAGTTGGCTGTAAATAATATGCAGCCATTCTATTTTTAGCAACTACAACTAATCCCTTTGTTTCCTTATCTAATCTATTTAAAATAGATACAGTTAATTCTAAATTTTTAATAGATAAATAATAAAGAATCTCCTGATATAGGCTTTTAGGCTCTGACTTAGTTGGAATAGATAATAATCCTTGCGGCTTATTAACAACTAAATAATTATCATCCTCGTATAAAATATCTAATTTACTTTCGTATAAGGGCCATTCTATTTCCTTTTCCTTATGATATAATACAGTAATTATATCACCCTTGTTTATTATTTTATATGTTTCTAATGGCAAATTATTCACCATTATTTTTGAATTAGATGATTTTATATTTTTATATAATTTTTTTGATACATGATTCTTAAGTTCTTCACTTAATCTAATATTATCATTTTGGCATATAAATTCTAGTTTCATGTGTATATTGTATCATAAAATTGAAAAATTCAATAATTTTCTCAAAAATTAACAGTAAATATTCTATTTTTATTATTTTAATAATAAATTTTATTTGATATAATATTAATAAAGAGGTGTTACTATGTCAGATATTATTATTGAAGCCCAAAGATGCTTAAAATGTAAAAAGCCATTTTGTAAGGAGGCATGTCCTGTTAAAACAGACATCCCTATTATTATGCAAATGTTTTTAGATGGACAAATGGATGAGGCTGGAGAAAAGCTTTTCGAAAATAATCCATTAAGTGCGTTATGCTCATTAATTTGTCCTCATGAGAAAAACTGTATGGGTAACTGTATTTTAGGAAGAAAGGGTGCTCCTGTTAAATTCCATGAGGTTGAAAATTATATTTCTACATTCTATTTAGAAAAGGCTAGACTTGAAAAGGCTCCTACTAATGGATTTAGAGTTGGTATTATTGGTGCTGGTCCTGCTGGTTTAACATTAGCTATTATCTTAGCTAAGAAGGGTTATAAGGTTACTGTAATTGATTCTAAGGATAAAATTGGTGGAGTATTAAGATATGGTATTCCTGAATTCCGTTTACCTAAATCATTGCTTGATAAGCTATTATTAAGAATGAGTGAATTAGGTATTCAATTTAGACCTAATACCTTAATAGGTCCTACTATTACTATTGATGATATGTTTAGAGATGGCTATGAAGCTATCTTTATTGGAACAGGTGTATGGAACCCTAATAGATTACGTATTCCTGGTGAAACATTAGGTAATGTACACTTTGCGATTGATTACCTAAAGAACCCTGATTCTTATACTAACCTTGGTGAAAGAGTTGTTATTATCGGTGCTGGTAATGTTGCGATGGATGCAGGTCGTACTATCTTACGTAAGTCTAATGCTAAGGTTGATGTTATCTTCTTTAGAGGTCGTGAAGAGGTTACTGCTTTAAAGGAAGAGCTTCTTCTTGCTGAGGTTGATGGTGTTAAGATGAATTATTATCTAAACACTGTTAAAATTGAAGAGGATGGAATTATCGTTGAGCCTGTTGTTCAAATCCAAAATGAGGATGGTACTATTGATTATAAGAACGATTCAGAAAATGCATATAAGATTCCTGCATCAAGTGTTATTATAGCAATTGGTCAAGGTGCATTAACTAATATCGTTAAAAATACTAAGGAGCAAATTAATACAACTAATAAGGGATTAATTGCTACTACTTCTGGTGGTGCTACAACAAGACCTGGTGTTTATGCAGCTGGTGATGTTGTATCTGGAGCTAAAACAGTTGTTGAAGCTGTAGCTGCTACTAAGCAGGTTGCAGATGAAATTGATAGATATATCAAAACAAAAAATGGATTAATTTAATAAATTAGGGGACTGAATTCAGTCCCCTTTTCTTATAATACTTTCTTTAAAATAATTTCCATTTCAACATTATTAATTATTCCATACATATTAATTTGGTTATTTAATATATCATATGTTTCAACTGTATATCCACCATCAACAGGAAGCTTAAATGTTATCTTATCATTAGAAATACTATAAGTTCCTTCCTCTACAATCACTTCATCATCGATTGTATATTTAATGATTGATTCATATAATCTTTTTTCCTTTAAATTAATAGTATATGATTCAAACATATCTAACACATCTACATCACCTAGCTTAGCTGATGTAATCTCATATGTTCCAATATATAGGTTATAATCAACAGATTCCTCTATTGTTTCATCCTTATCATTACAGCTTGATAAATTAAATGTAAAAACAAATGCTATAAGTAATATTAAAAATTTTAAATATTTTTTCATCTTAAACTCCTTATCTCATAAAAATATGGGTGGTAATCACCCATATTTATTATTTTTCAAAAACAAATGAAATACCCTGTAATTCAAAAGATATTTTTCCATTAGTATAATTAAAAGAAATAGTTTCTCCTTCAATTGTAGCCTCAATTGTGTTCTTTTTCTCTGTATATTCAAATTCTAAGCTTTCAGTTTGTCCCATTGATGATAGGTATAGAACACCTGTTCCATCCTTTTTCAGCTCTAAATATGTTCCACTAAGTATACTAGTAGCATCCATATCAACTGACGCAAGGTATGCAGAGGTTAAATTATATTTACCATAAACCTTATTAGTTTCCTCTACCTCAGGCTTACTTTCCTCAGGTAAAACACCAATACTAGAATATGATCCACTTCTCTTTTTAACAAATTCAATATTATAAATTTCACCATTATAAGACTGTTGACTCATAGTTATAACATAACACTCAGAATCATACGCTAAGCCTATAGTTAATTCCTCAAATACAAGATCTATAGCCCCATATAAATAATCATATTCAAACTTTCCTCTATAATTATTTTTTTCACCATTACGTATTTCATTAATGACAACATTACCACTTTTATTTAATGTCATATTTAATTTTGAATATGTACTAGATATATCACTTCCATTACATTTAACATATGTAGCATAATATTGACCATATACATTATCATTTTCATTACTATCACAGCCTGTTAAAGCTAATGATAAAATAGCAATTATCATTAAAATAAAATATTTAACAACTCTTTTCATAGGATACCTCCTTATACACTTTAATTATATAATAATTAATTATATTTTTAAATATTATTTTGTAGTAATGTTAGCTGCAAGCTTACCCATTAATGAATAAGCATACTTTGAAGGATGTAAATGGTCACCAGAATCACATTTATCCTTAAAATGATACTCGTTATTAATTATTTCACCTATTTCATTATTGAAATCAATACAATTCAATGTCATTAGCCATTCATTAAATTGATTTTTCAATTCCTCTCTAAAGCTAGCATATGTTCTCCAATTATAAATAGGTAATAATGTTCCTACATACGCCTTTAAATTCAGTTTCTTAGCCTCTTCTAAATAATAATTAATACCATTCTTTAATTCATCAAGTGTTGGCATATCAGACATTGGTCTAAATATATTTACCTCACTTCCAACTGGATGAATAATATCATTTATTCCATGCTGAATAATTATTTTATTCGCACCAGATACACTAGATACCTCATGAATAAATCTATTCTTACCATGTAAGCCATATGATTGATATGTAATACATTCATATTGTCTTAATATTCTAGTACCAGATACAGCTTTTCTAACAATAGCAACATTATTAATATCATTCTCTCTTAATGATAATTGCATATAATCAGGCCAATCCTGACTTGTAATTGAATCACCATAACATATTAAGGCCTCATTATTATCATCAGTATAAATATCAATATTAGCTAAAAAATAAACCCATGATGTAGATTTAGATTTATTTATATCTAGCTTATTATTCTTTAATTGATTACCATACGCAAAATAACCCTTTGATAATGGTCCAACAATATCTACACCAGATGTTAAATTAGTATATTCACCTAAATATAATGAAACAATTAAATATTCATCACTATTTAATTTAATATCTAATTCATCAGATACAATAGTACCATGAGCATTAATATAAGCCTCATATTTACCATTAAAAGTTAAATCATAGCTTATATTAGATTGTAAATCAGATAGCTTATTTCCAATACTAACTGAAACATTACTTATAGTTACAGCCTCATTACAACAATAATTATCTAATGTTATTCTAATTTTATTACCTGAAAAAGGTATAAAAATAGGATATCTTAAGGTTAAATCACGTGCGTATGTAGCTGGATTTGGCATTACTGTTGATTGAGCATTACCCCACATTGTTACCCATTTCATTAATATCTATCCTCCATATCATCATAATAGCTTCTAACTATTATTTTATTTTTCCTTTTCTTCTTTTCTTTTTTATTATTTTTATGTTTTATTATAAACTTTCTTAGCTTATAAATATCTATAGCTAAATAAATAATTATAAATATTATAGATAAAGCATTTAACCAAGCTATTGCGCTACCACTATCTAATATTAAATTACCTACACAAATTAAAATAATTAAAAATGAATATTTTATTATTCTTTTAAACCAATTGAATATTATTTTAATATATTTATTTTCCCAGAAATTTTTATTAATAAACATCATCATATGATATAAAACTAAGCATAATAAATATACTAATACAATAGTAGCTATTAAAGTCTGTTTAAATATTAATGATAATATTAAAACTAATATACTTAAGCCAAAGAAGATAAATCCTATTCCATATTTAACCCTTCTTCGCATTACAGGATCTCTATCTAAATCACTAAAAAAATGATTTAATACGGCAGACCCACCTTCCATAAATATTTCTAATATAAACTCAAATAGAAATTCAAATAATGCACCTAAAAGCTCTTCCATAACAACTCCAAAAGAAAAATACAATAATCTTAATATCATTATACCAAAATTATTGTATTTTTTATATTAAAATGTCATTTTTCCTAATTCATTGCATCTAAGTCTAAGCTTATCAGCAATTTCATCTCTAGTTAACCCCTCATTAACTAGGCTAGAATATAATACTGGTTTATCTATAACATAGATGTTTTCTTCTTTTTGATAATAAGACACATAAATAGGAACATCTATACCATTCTTTAATGCGTATTCAGCCATTACTACAAATCCATTATGGAAGCCTTCTAATTCCTTTAAATAACCCTTTTCTGATATTTCAGGGAATATTACTATATTTTGTCCATCCTTTAAGGCATCTAGTGTTTCCTTAAGAGTCTTTTTAAGTCTCATATCTGGATATGTAGAAATTAATCTTAGTCCTCGATAAAACAAATTAGTTAATGGTGAAGCAATTAAGCAAAATAGTCTTGCAGCAAATAATGACCAATGCTTCTTTTCATGATAATAAATCCTAGTCTGATATTTATATAGCTTAATTAATCCAGAATTCATTTCATAAGCGCCCCAAAATCTAATAGGTTTATCTAAATATAATTCATAAGCAAGTGGAGCTTTTGTACTTTCGTGGTTACTTACAATTAAAGAGGCTCCTCTAAATTCTTCTCCCAAATAAACATATTTTGGTTTATGCTTAAATATTCTTATAAAGGATTTAAAGCATCTAAACCAAAGCTTTCGATTCTTTTTCAAATAGCATCCACCTTTCGAATTTTGTCAAACACACTTAACATTTTATCATAAGATGTCGAACTATTCAATATATAATCATATTCTTTTTTATGTCATATTATGATATAATAATGCATTCACTTTCATCATTATATCCTAAAATCCAATATTCATATGATGTAGATTTACAATGCCATATTTCAATCACAGAGTCTTTTTTTAATTTATTATAATCTAAATTAATTTTTTCCTTTCTTAATATGCCTTCTTCTTCATAATAAATCATTTTATTTTCAACATCTACTTCTATAATATTAGTAATTCTTCTTACCGTTCTTATTGACCCATCACTTTTAGGCATTTTACATATTAATACAATAATAGTAATTAAAAATGACAGTACAAATACACCTTCTAATATTAGCATAAGCTTTTTATTTTTTATAAACAATAATAATAAAGTTATTAATAAGCCAGCAATATAACATACAAGACATGCAATTCTCACATTCACCCACTCCTTTTTTAACCTAGCATCAAAAATAATATTCCTGTTATACCTATAAATAAACCTAATATCATAATATATATTACTAAATATATTTTATTTGGATTTGCAACATTTAGATACAAATCCATTATTAATATTAACAAACACAAAAAAACACTAATCATACCTATGACAAAAAACATAAATTCACCACCTTTATTTCATTATAAAATTATTTTGATAATATATAAGATGGTGTGAATTGTATTCGACAAAATTAAAAGGATTGTGAAAATAATTCACAATCCTAATTTATTCTTCTTTCTTCTTTTCCTTCTTCTTTAAGAATAAGATAATAAGATGAATAATTTATTGATTCATAATAGAAAACTAATATAGATATAATTGTTATAGCTATATTAATAACAAATACTGGTAACATTAATAAATTATAACACAAAAGTGTACAAATTAATGAAGTACTACATAATGATAGAACAAAATACATTCTAACATTCATATAGTTTGATAATTCAATATTTTTAATATTTTTGTATGTTTTTAATGGTTTAGAAATCATTAATATTAATAGCATTATAATATTAACTATAAAATATGTAATAATAATTGCTTTTTGTTCTTTATAAATAAACAATAATACAAATGATAGTAATGTAATTAATGACAGAGCTATCATATTAGTTATATATAGTTTATATAATCTATTAAAATATTTATTATCCTTAATATCACTTTTATAATATATTTTATCTTCATTATTTATAATTATATATGGTAATTCATCATCCTTATTTGAATATGAAAATATTGTAATTATAGTTATAAAAATCAAATAAATAAAATGGATAGAATGGCTTTGTAATAAAATAATAATTATCGTTAAAGTAATTGCGAATGTAAGAGAAAATAAGATATTTTCTTTAAAATTAGAGATATAACTTATATCATTAATTTTATACTTACGTTTTACACTTGTTTTAAAGTCAGCAGTATTATTTTTTTCTATATGCTCTTTTTGTTCATAATATAAGTCATCTAATGATATTTGAAAATATTCTATTGCTGTATTAATATGTTCAATAGTCATTTTAGACTGTCCATTCTTCCATTTAGAAATTAATGTTCTATCTATATTAGTCGCTTTAGCATATTCACTTTGGCTTATTTTTCTCTCTTCTAATAATTTAAAGAAATTCTCAATGATAATTTGTTCTCTATTTTTATTCATATCAATATCCTTTCCTTAATCAACTATTAATTCTGCAGAACCATAAGCCTTTACAGGTCTACCATTAGAATCAAATTCAGTAGTATATCTTACTTTAAATGGAATTCTATCAGGTGTTAATGGTATTACTGCTTCAAGCTTTTCTACACCATTTGCAATTTGAACATGCCAATCTCTATACATATCTGCATAATCTGGTGGGAATACACCAGCTTCTATTGCACTTTCAGGATAATTTCTTAATAATGGTGGAAAGCCTAAATCACGCATACATCTAAAGCATGGTCTCATTTCATGAGTAGCTATTGTATATTCCCAGTAATATACATTAAGCTGCTCACTTACTGCCTTAAATCTTTTTTCAGAATCTAATATAGAATTATATTCATTCTTTTCTGCAGTAATATTTCTTATCATTGCGTAAAATAAGTATTGATCATCACTTATACCAATTAATCTAACGCTGCTTCTTACACATATAATTTCATTTCCACAGCATTCAGAATGTAGCATTCTCCATGTTTCACATTCTTCCTCCTGTAGGCTTCCAATTGCTTTATCAAGCATATCTAAATATTTCTTCTTATTAAATGTATCAAACCAATCTAAAGGATCACATTTAACAATATCCTTTTCTGTTAAATTCATACATAATTCTTGAAGATATTTAGTATTTACTCTTAATATTTCTATCTTACCCTTATGATATACGAAAATAGCTGCGCCACCAACATAATTACTAAATATTAATGTTTCCTGTGATTTTGGATCCCAGAAGTTTCCAGCCTTCATTACATCTAAAAGCTGTAGCTGTGGTACTGTAGCACCAATCATACTACCACTTAATAGCTTTTCATAGTCTTCCTCTGGTATTGGCTTAGAATATAAATAGCCTTGAACATAATCACAGCCTATACTTCTTAAGAAATCAGCCTGATTTACATTTTCAACACCCTCAGCTATAACTGGAATATTTAACCATTTAGCCATTCTTACAACAGAACTAAGAATAGTACCACCACGTTTATTATCAGTTCTTTCAGCTAAGAATTGCATATCAAGCTTAATAATATCAAATTCAATGTCCTTTAATACATTTAAAGATGAATAGCCACTACCGAAATCATCCATTTCAATAATATAACCACATTCATGAAGCTTCTTTATAATTTCATTAATATATGGAGCATTACCTACTAAGGCAGTTTCTGTAATTTCAACTCTTAAATATTTAGAGTCTATATCATATCTACTTCTTATAGCTTCTAAGCTTTCAACAAAGTTAGGATAATATAAATCATTTCTAGAGAAATTAGTAGATATAGCTACTACAGGTAGCTTTTTATCTAATATTTTTCTTAAGAATTTACATACATTTTCAAATACATATAAATCTAATTTAGTAATAAAGCCATTCTTTTCAAAGATTGGAATAAATAAGCCTGGTGAGATTAAGCCTCTTTCTGGATGCTTCCATCTAACAAGAGCCTCAGCACCTATAATCATACCTGTTGAATGATTATATTGAGGCTGATAATAAACAACAAATTGATTTTTATTTAATGCAGTTTGCATCATACCTACAATTTCTTGTTCACTTAATAAGTTATATCTCATTGATTCCTTATAGTAATTATATTTTAAAGTATAGCTACCCTTTATTGATTTTTGTGCTAAAATAGCTCTATCAATCATAGTATTAGCTGATATTTTATTTTCATTTGTTACATATATACCTAAATTACAGTAGATTTCAAATTGAATATCATAGGTATTTATTATTTTTAATAAATTAGCTATAAGCATATCTAGATTATGTCCATATGTGTGCGTTAAAAAAGCAAATTTATCTGAGGTAATTCTAGATGTAGCACATACATCACTAGATACGTTTTGAATAGCATCAGCAACATATGCTAATACCCTATCTCCTTCTTCAGAGCCAAAAATATCATTAATAGCCTTAAATCTTTGAATATCAAAATAAACAATTGCATATTCTCCAGATAATGAGCCCATCCTATCCTCATTAAGAATAGCATCAACCTTTCTACAGAATGCATCCTTATTTAAAAGACCAGTTAAATCATCTCTATCATTTTTACTGTATAATTCACTAACTACCTCTCCAGTAATATCCGTTAAAGTGATGTTAATGACATTTCTGTTATATATAAAGCCTACTCTAAACCATTTCTTACCTTCTCTTGTCTTAAAAAGCATTTCAGTAAAATATACACCACCATGATCAATTAAATCATTAATAGCATTCATCATTTCAATGCCATATTTATGTTCAATAATATATGCATTAAATAATAATTCCCATAATGGTCTTTCATTAGTAAATTGACATTCAAATATTTCATCTAAGCCTTTAGGAAAAATAAATTTATTAGTTAAGCAATCATAGGTAATAAGTATATTCTTATCATACTTTCTTCCTTCTCTGCTGATGCTTAAAAAATTGTCTTTTGCTGGATTTAGCATAAAACATCACCTCTATACTATATAGTTAAATCGATATTATATAATTATATTATATTATATAAAATTTAATTTTTAAATAGTAAATTGTAGATAAAAAAGAAAAAGACCTGAAAATCAGGTCTTTTTTGTATATTATTCGTAATAATTCCAAGAAATATTAGAGAATGTAATAGTATTTCTACAATCCTCAGACTTATCAATTTGAATATCTAATGAAGAAATATCTCCTTCAATATATTTTACTTCGATTGTGTTTTCGCCTGCTTGTAATGCTTGAACTGAATTATTAATCTTAATTGAACATGCATCCTCAACTGTAATAGTTAGTTTTAATGTATATTCAGTACCTTGAACTAATTGTGAATTCTTATAGAATACTTGCATACCCCAATCAGTCGTAGAATCAGTAGTGTACTCATAATCAAATGCAATTGCATTATCAGTAACAGTTGAAGCATGTACAGTTACATAACTACCACACCAACCTTGATCATTCCAAAATACTACTTCATCTTGTGCCATAGAAGTTTCTTCACCGAATATTATTGTAGCATCATCTTCAGCAAAGTTGATTGTTTTTAAAACCTTTTCTACTTCTGGTTCTTCAGCATCAGAGCCACCTGTAGTATCTTCAACATATGCATTACTCTTAAATGTTAAATCTTTAGAATAAGTAACATCATTTAATGTATAAGAAATATTAACAACCATTACTTGGTCTCCATCATTAGGGAAACCTGCTGATAATGTTGAATAGAAATATCCAGTATCAGCTATATAATGAACCTTTGTAGCACCTGCAAGAATTTGATCCTTATAGCCTGCAAATTGAGTAGATTCAAATGACTTAATAGTAATTGTAATATCATCTACAGTAACAGCTGGCTTATCAGCTAGGTAAATCATGATACCTGCGCCTTCAACCTTAGTTTGAGTTGCATCAATTTTAATGCCTGTACCAGTTACAACGTCACCAGAGTCCCCTTCTTCTCCAGAACCACCCTCTTCAGTACCACCTGAAGATTTAGTTGTCCATTCAACATTAGAGATTACGACTGTATTAGTTAAGTCTTCAGACTTATCTAATTGAATTGAAATAGATGATGCTGCGCCTTGAGTGTATTCTACCTCAATTGCATTATCACCAGCAACTAAATTATAAGTCTTACCATTAACCTTAGCAACACATGCTTCTGAAGAATTAATGTTCATTTTTAAAATATAAGTTTCACCTTGAGTTAAGCTAATATTCTTATAGAATACTTGCATACCCCAATCTGTAGTAGAATTTGCATCATATGTATATGTAAATGTTGCAGCATTATTTAATAAATATGCTTCATTAACAGTTACACCACTACCACACCACCATTGATCATTCCAATATACGAATTCATTTGCAGGTAAATTAGTTTCTTCACCAAATACAATATCAACCTTAGTTTCTGGATCTACTGTTTCTTCCTCACCTACTTGTAAATAAGCAAATTGAGTTGAAATAACAGAATTTGAATATGAAACACCATCACCTACAGAAATAAGCTTAACGTTATAAATACCATCTGCAAGCTCGCTAACCTTAGTCATCTTAGCACCAGGTGCAGTGATTTCTTCTCTTGCTACTTCCTTACCAGTTTCATCCTCATATACTACGATATATGATACGGCACCATTTACTGCAGCAAATTGAATAACCTTAGAGTTATCAGCTGGTTCATCAGCTATAACGATTCCCACTGGAGCAGTTAATTGAGTAATAGTTTCTTCCCACTTAGAATCCTTAATAGTAACTACGTTGCTTAAATCAGAAGTTTGATCAAATTGGAAGCATAATGATGATTTTAAATCTGCTCCATTATCAGCAGGTTCAATATAAGTGATTTCAACATTATTATCACCAGCAACTAAAGCTATAGCTGTTCCATTAATATTTACATTGCTATCTTTTTCTGAATTAATAGTACATGTATATTTGTAAGTCTTACCTACAGTAAGCTTTGAATTATCATAGAATACCTGCATACCCCAACTTGTTGCAGAATTTTCAGAATATGTATAATCAAATGTTGCAGCACCATCTAATGAATATGCCTTATCAACAACTACATTGCTTCCAACCCACCATTGATCATTCCAATAATACCATGTATCAACAGGGCCTGTTTTTTCTTCACCAAAATAAACTTCCTCAGCACCATCTGGTAATTTATCTTCAACAGGTTCAGTAGGAGTTGGTGTCGGTGTTACTGGATCTGTAGGAGTTGGTGTTGGTGTTGGAGTCGGTGTTGGTGTTACCGGCTCTGTTGGTGTTGGAGTCGGAGTTGGTGTTTCAGTCGGATTCTCATCCGGTGTTGGTGTTTGTTCTACTGTATCAGTAGGACTTGGTTTCTTTTCTTCTTCCTCACCGCCACAGCTAGATAATGAAAGTCCAGCTAAAACGGCTAAGCCTAAAAAGGCTAAATTTTTCTTTTTCATTTTTATTTTCCTCCATTTTATTTTTTATTTATGCTCATCTAGTATTGTTAATAGAACTTAAGATTTATATTTTTTTAGTAGAATTCCTTATAATTACCTTTCCTGGAATTGATATTGATTCCGGTTTAGCATTTTT
The DNA here is from genome assembly GCA_017462645.1 of Acholeplasmatales bacterium. Classification (GTDB taxonomy): domain Bacteria; phylum Bacillota_I; class Bacilli_A; order Acholeplasmatales; family Anaeroplasmataceae; genus Anaeroplasma. Next base: position 13,723 of record JAFTQR010000019.1, read on the forward strand.
TTCAATCGCATTAAGTAAAAGCTTTGCGAGTGTTTGTCCAATTTTTTTAGTGTTTTGTTTAGCGGTTGTAAGTGGTGGGTTAACTATTTCACCAAATTCAATTCCATCAAAACCAACAACTGAGATATCATTTGGACATTTTAGCTTATATTTTTGAAGTAATGATATACCTCTAATAGCCGAAATATCATCAGAAAAAATAATTGCGGTTGGACGTTTTTTTCTATTTACAATACTATCAATGATTAATTCAAGGCTAGCTAAATCAACATATTTTGATTTAATTAGCATATCATCATGAAATTCTATTCCATGATTAATTAAGCAATCCTTAAATGCTTCAATTCTTAAATCTGTAATTTTATTATCATCACCAGCAATATATACAATATTCTTGTGATTATAATCAATTAAATGCTTTGTTAGCTCATATGCTAAATTATAGTTATTAGATACTACTGAGCTCATTAGTTCACCAACATAGTCAAAGCCTACACTAGGAATATCACTTTTTATAACCTCAAGCATTTCCTTATCATTCATTTCACCTAATAGTAAAACACCATCTACATTTCTTGAAATACAATTTTGGTAAAATGTACCAGTGTTTTCACCTACAGTTCTTGAAATAAACAATAAATCATATCTCTTTTTATTAATAACACTCTGAAATGAATCTAATATATCCATAAATAGTGAATGCTTAAATGGTGTTATTTGTGTACCAAAGTATGATAACACACCAACATTAAAGGATTTACCCTTTGATAACTGCTTAGCACTACTATTTGGAATATATCCCATTTCCTTCATTACGGCTAATACCTTTTCCTTGGTAGCCTCAGGTATTGAAGAATAGTTATTAACAACCTTTGATACGGTAGATGGGGAAACTCCACATTTTTTTGCAATATCATATATCGTAACCATTCTATCACCTCACCTTACTGTTAAAGTTACTACTGATTTTTTAGGAATATCTAATATATATCCCTTTTTATCTATTGATATTTTTACGTTAATATCATAATCATTATCATTTAAAATAACTGAAATAATACTATTATTTTGTTTTTTATAGCTTGTCGCAATTACATTTTCTTTATATATTTTTGTATCTATTCTTATATCATTATTTTCTATAAATCTCGAAAAATGAGAGATTATGTAAAATGATGGATTAAAGATTAATTTATCATTATTTTCATCATACATTATTGGTGATTCACAATAATTACCTACATAATTAGGACCACCATTTATATCCAAAATTAAATTCCAATCAATAAAGGCATTTGAATAATTTTCTGAATCTGATATGTAGTTTCTACAATATCTTAGTCCATTTTCAAAATTACCAATATTTGAGCTTGGATTATTCTTATCAAGATTAAGAAGTTCAATGCAGCCTTCTGTAAAAAACATCACCTTATCATTATATTCTTTATGTATCTTAGATAATTCTGCTGAGCATCCATTATCATACCAATGGTATGCAATACCATAGGCTTGATTATAATTATTATCATTTAAGGTTTCATTAACTCTATCAAAGATAATATCTCTATTATGATCCCATATAAATATTTTAGTATCTATATTAGAGTTTTTTATTTCATTATATACTAAGCTTAAAAGTCTAGCCTCTTCACTTGATTCATATATACAGGAATCCCATATTTGAGTAGCCTGTGGCTCATTTTGAAGTGACATATAAGAAATAGCTAAATCATTATTCTTCATTTCATTTAAATATGTAGATAAATATTTAGCATAATCATTATATGATTCTTCCTTTAATTTTCCTCCATTCTGTCTTATACCATTTGTTTTATAAATTGCTGGAGGGCTCCATGGCGAAGCAAATAGTTTTATTTGCTTCATTTTTTTAATTTTTTTTAGAAATGGGATAATTACCTCTTTATCATGTGATAAGTTGAAATAGCCATCTTCTAAATAGTCATATGTTTTAGTTGAAAAATCACATGAGCCTATCGTTAGTCTGATTAAAGAATAATTTAAATAATTAGAACTAAAAACCTTATTTATAAATTCCTTTTTAACATTATCACTCATTTTAGCTATTAATGATGCCGAAGCATCAGTTAATGCTCCACCAAATCCCATATTCAGTTGATAATTGATTTTACTTTCTATTATTATATCATATTTTAAAGATTCTTGCATTAGTATATCTGCTTCTTCAAAATATTTATTACAATTTGATATATAAACCTTATTCAATATCCTCAAGCCCCCTTCTTATAAGCTCAGGATAATAGCTTTTATTAATTGTTTGATCAAATATACTATAAGAATATAAGGTATAAACAAGTACAGAAAATCCAATATAACCAAAAATTAAAATTATTATGCTTATATAGTAAATTGTACTTCCACCTATAAATTCTATTAATAGTAATGGGAATAATAATGCTATTAATAGAATTATATTTATTAATATTTTACCAATAGTAAACTTAAGTGCATTTTTAAATAGCTGATATGTTGTTGCAACATATATAACTGATTGAGTCTGCATAAATATTGATATAATTAAGAATAGTCCAAATATTAAATAAATTATAACAATAATTATTATTGATAAATTGTTATCAATATTAGAATGGGCTAATATAGCTATATTGACATGTAATATTCCATATAATAGACCTATCCAAAAATAGATAATTAAAAATTGCTTTAGATTTTTTCTTATTCCCTCAAAATAATCCTTCCTTACTGAAGCACCTTCAGAAAATACCAACTTTTTAAAGAAATAAAATGCACCTGATATACCAACACCAAATATCATAATTAATATTATTTTTATTGCATATACTAATATAACATTAAGTAAATAATCTTGATTTAAAAATGTATTTCCGACAAATATATTAAATAGTATATTAGGAATTAGAAACAAGCTTATACATAGTGAACAGGTAATTATATCTAAGAATCTATATCTTAAAATATTCTTTAACAAGGCTTTTCTTGTTAATATTTTAGATGCCATTTATATCACCTGCCAAAATATAATCTAATACACTATATCCAATATCCTGTTCATTATCAAAATGTACACTTTTTTTATTAATCAAAATGTATACATCTTGATTTTTTTCGCCAGAAAATACATTATATTTATTAATTAATGAATTATTATATTCATTATTTTCATTGTCATAAAGCTTAATACCATATGGAGCTTCATTATATTTAAAACAATCAAATTGATTTGAATATTTTGATGGTATTACCATATAGTAATCATCAATGTATTCATCCATATCATTTAAATCAAATTCATATAAAATTAAAATATCACTTTTCACTCCGAAGTTAGTATAGTAGCTTGATAAATCCTTATCATCTATAGAGAAATTATATACATTAAAGTCTAATATTCCATCATCCTTAAATTCATTATATAATTCATCCTCTAATTGATTGTTCCAATCATATGATGTTATAAATATCGAGAATGTTTCTTCTTTTTTATATTCAGTTCTCCAGGATACAACATAATACCAAAAAGCATATGAGAATATTAATACTATTAATAATAGTCTCCAGCTATAGGTTATATAATCCTTAAATGTTCCTTTTTTATTATTCACATTCATAGCTTATCACCACCTGTGAATATAAAAGGAGCTTATATTCTTTATTTATTTCTAAATTTGAATCTATATCACATAAAATTCTAAATTTATTATCTTCCTCATCTATTACAAGATAAGAATTAAATTTAATCTTTTCAAATGTTTCTATGTTTAAATCATCTATTATCTTAGCCTTTACTTCTTTTCTTCTTTGACTAGACAATATTTTTTGATAGTATTTATATTTATTTCTTAAGTATAAGTAAACATAAATCAATTGATATAATAAATAATTTATTAAAATAGAGAATACAAGAAATCCAGAAAATACAAATAGACCTTTGTATTCTCTATTAATAAATACAATAAGTAAAATTGTAGAAATAATTATTAATATGAATGTTAATATAATTTTAATCAATGATATTTTTTTATATTTTGTTATATTAGCAATTATCTTATTATTAATTACTTCCATAATATCACGTATCCTTTTATTGATATACACGAATATAATCTACTGACATTGCTTGAGGGAAACTATCACCAATATTAAATCCTGGCCAATTTCCACCTACAGCAACATTAAATAGAATATAAAATTCATTATTAAAGCATGACATTGATGAATTTGTAGAGATATCAACTGAATATATTTCAGTACCATCTACATAGAATGTCAATTTAGTGCTAGTCCAATCAAGAGCGTATGTATGATATTCACATCTATTTCCTACATTAATAGCACTTGTTCCAGTATAAGCATGAGAATATGATGAGCCCTGATTCCAGTGGATTGTAGAATATATTTCATTATTATAATTAATAGCCTCCATAATGTCTATTTCACCACTAAATGGCCATGGATTTTCATCTATATCTGCTCCTAGCATCCAAAATGCTGGCCATATTCCATTCATTGAAGGTAAAGCCATTCTAGCTTCAATATAGCCATATTTAAATTCATATTTATCCTTTGTAATAATTCTCGCAGAGGTATAATTATAGCTATTCATGCTTTCTTTTCTTGCAACAATTTTTAATGAGCCGTTGCTTACATATGAATTACTAGTAGATGATGTGTAATATTGAAGCTCATTATTACCCCATCCACCACTACCATTACCAATTTGATGAGTCCACTTAGTTTCATCTAATGTAGTAGAATTAAATTCATCATTCCATACTAATGTTTTTCCATTTTTACTTGTTGTTGCGGCATCATATGTACCATCTAGGCCCTCTTGGCTTTCTATTTCTAATTTATCACCTAAAAGTGATGGGTTTTTAATAGTAATTATATGATTGTCATTTAATGTACCATTAACATTACCAAGCATAAAGCCATATAGGTATGTTGATGTTTGATCAACAATAAATTTTTCCTTAACAATTAATGGCTCATTAGCATTTAAGCTATATGTTTTATTAAATGGAATTGGTGAATAAGATGTATCCTGTTGAATTAAAAACTGAATACTTCTTGTATATGAGCTTGTAATTTCAAAGCTTAATTCATATTCCTTACCATTTTCTAAAATAATACCATTTTGTAAACATTGTACTGACCAATTTTGAGCGCTATTTTTATTATTTATCTCTAGCTTTAAAACACCATTACCATTTGAAACAACCTTTTGAGATACATTTCCATCATTATAAATAGTCCAGCTATTTAATGAATCAAAGCTATTATTTTTTAATAGTTCTTCTCCATCCTCTTCAATATAAGGTGTTGGAGTTGGGGTTGGAGTAACCTCAATTGTAGGTGTTGGAGTTGGGGTTGGTGTTTCAGCTATTGATGGAGTAGTGCTACTTGGTTCTATAGTAGGCTCAACATCTTGTGAATTGGTAGGTTCTTCTGTTGAATCAATAGATGGTGTTAATTCATCAGATGAATTACTACCAAATATATCTCCTATTTGTATATCACAGGATGTTAAGCTAATTAAAAATATAAATAATGTTAGTAAATATAAAACTTTTCTTCTCATAATCTTTTAAAATATAAATTTTGTAGTTTCAGTATCAAATAAATGAATAGCATCTCTATCTAAAATAATAGATACCTTTTCCTTAGAATAAATAGGTCTATCAAAATATACCTTACTAATCACTTCAGCTTCGTTTAGCTTGAAATGTAAATGATATTCATTACCTAAAAGCTCTGCGTTTTTAATTTCTAATTCTGTTGAATTAGTTTTATTTTTAGCAGTTGTGAAGCTATCAGCTAAGGCAATATTTTCAGGTCTTATTCCAAGTAAAATATCCTTTTCTGCTATACCATCATTATTATAAAATTCATTATATTTATTCATTTCATTCTCTGTTAAATTAATTATAATATCTTCATTAACAATGATATTACCATTATTAAATTTAGCAGGAATTATATTCATTGCAGGAGAACCAATAAATGTCGCAACAAAGGTATTATTTGGTCTATCATATACCTCCTTTGGACTACCAATTTGTTGGATATATCCATCCTTCATTACAACAATTCTAGTCGCCATTGTCATAGCCTCTGTTTGATCATGAGTAACGTAAATTGTTGTTGCCCCAAGCTCTTGATGAAGGTTAACAATTTCGCTTCTCATTTGAACTCTAAGCTTTGCGTCTAAGTTAGATAGAGGCTCATCCATTAGGAATACCTTAGCATTTCTAACGATTGCACGACCTAATGCTACTCTTTGACATTGTCCACCAGATAATGCCTTTGGCTTACGGTCAAGATATTGACTAATCTGTAAAATTTCAGCAGCCTTTTTAATTCTTTGTTCAATTTCTGCCTTTGGAATTTTTCTAACCTCTAAACCAAATGCTAAATTATCATATACACTCATATGAGGATATAATGCATAGCTTTGGAATACCATTGCTACATCTCTATCCTTAGGCTCTAAATCATTAGCGTATTCTCCATTTATATATAAATCACCACTTGTAATATCCTCAAGACCAGCAATCATACGTAATGTTGTAGATTTACCACAGCCAGATGGACCTACAAATACTATAAATTCCTTTTCATTTATTTCTAAATTAAAGTCATAAACAGCTTGTACATGATTTGAATAAATTTTATTTATATGCTGTAAGGAAATAAAGCTATCCTTAGGAGCTATTTTTTCTTTTAGCTTATCTATTTTAGCTTGTTCTACCATTTCCTTATGCTTTTGTTCAAGAAGCTTTAATTCTTCATTACTTTGTTTTTTCTTCATAATGCTTATATCTCCTTAAATATACGAACATAATCTACCTTCATTTGTGCTTCAGCAAAATCATTTGGAGGTAATGTAAAATCATCAAAATGACCTCCAACAGCCATATTTAATAATATATGGAATTCATGATCAAATGGTGCAGTATATGATGTTGGGTCAGCTGCCGAATACCATTTTTGGCCTGGCTTAGATGGGTCATTATCAATAGAAAAAAATTCCTCATCATCAACGTACCAAGTCATTTTATATTCAGTCCATTCTAACGCATATACATGATAGCTAGAGATTGTATCATCTCTAAAAATTTTTGTTTTTGTTTGATATGTGTGACCACCAGATGAAGAATTATAGTGTAATGCTGCGCTAGTCATATCATTAACTCTTCCTCTTGCCTCCATGATATCAATTTCACCAGATGTTGGCCATTCACCATATGGTGTATCAGATTCTGGCAGCATCCAAAATGCTGGCCACATTCCTTCAACCTCTGGCAATGAAATTGAGGCTTCAATTCTACCATATTTAATTGCTACCTTATCTTTAGTAGATAATCTAGCTGATGTATATTCATAATTACCAACAGATTCCTTTCTTGCAGTAATTACTAGCTTACCATCCTCTACACTAACATTTTCCTCTTGGTAATATTGTGCCTCTTGGTTACCCCATCCAGGGTTTCCATACATAGAGCCATCACCATACATATAATTCCAATATTCTAGGTTTAATTCATCACCATCAAATTCATCATTCCAATATAATTCATACCCCTCAGGGATTATCATTTCATCATTATTCTCATTATTATCTTTACCATTACAACCAACTAAAAGTGCTGTAATGGTAAATGATAAAATTAAAAGCTTTTTTAAGCTAGCCTTCGATAAAGACATCAATATTGCTAACCTTTCCATTTCTAATATCTTGTGCTAATTGACCACAAATAGAATCATATTTAATGTTATTTATAACATAATAAATATTTTTAGCATCATATGTATTGATTCTATTTTCATTATGATAAGTTATTAACACATTAGAGAATAATGTGAATTTAGCTTCATTATTTTCATCAAATAATTTGCTTGATAATTTTGGTGACAGACAGAATATTAATTCATTATTTTCGTTAACATCAAATACCTTATCTCCTAAGAACATAATAGTAATTATGTTTAAAACCTCTGAATTAGCTCCTGTTAATCTTGCAAAAAAGCCTTGTCCATGTAATTCATCATCAGGATTACATGTAGGTACGATAAATGAGCTATTCTCTATTATACTTCTACCATATACATATGGATCCATATAGATAGGGAAATTATTCTTTATTTCATAGTAGAATTCCTCGTAATAGCCTGCCTTTAGTAATCCTAAAAGATATTTATAAGTCATATGTAGGAAATTACATTCTCTTTCAAGCCAGCCCTTAGTAAAGGCATGAACTCTACCAATTTCAAATGGTGCATTATCAATATCTGCACATGTTTTATAGAATTTTAGCTTCTTATCATATATTTCAGTAGATTGAATTTTTAAATAGTCTTCTTTTTTATAGAATTCCTTACCTAGCTTTAATACTCTTGCTGTTGCTTCTAGGAATGGTGGAATTGTTTCTACCTCAAAGCTTAAAGGTAGAACTGTTTCATAGCCTAAATGATTGATTAGACCTGTTTTTTTATAATCCTTTACATGATGAATTAAATAGCTTGGAATTATTCCATCAGCTAGCTCCTTAGAGCGCTTAATACCATCAGTAAGAATCTCTTCCATTTGATTTAATAATTCATCGGCATCATTAACATTAATATAAGCCATTTCACCAGAGACATTATTTTCAATTTTTTCTCTAAATAATTCTCTTGATGTTGTAGCCTTATCCCAATAATCAAATTGTGATAATTGATTATTTAATCTTAATGGTACTATTTCCTTAATTGAATTAAATAAATCATATTGCTCCTTATATACCTTAAACTCATTAATATTAAGCATGTTGATATATTTTTTAAGGAATCTTAATAATCTTAAAAGCTCTATTGTTTCACTTAAGGCTGATCCTGAAATACCAGGTAATCCATTCATTGCATCATTCCAGCCTGGCTTTTAACACTCCATTTCAATACCCATTTGTAGTGAATCTAATGTAGAGAATTTTACAACTATTAAAGAGAATATTTTATTTAATAATGATGTCTTAACAATATTTCCATTAGTATCATGCAACCAATTTGTTTTGTTAATATCAATATTATATTTTTCCTTCTTTTCCTTTGCCTTTTGTAGGTTTATTGCACCATATTGGCGAACCTTTGTTGGATTAATAAGACAATATTTTTCTTTTCTTGGTTCAACATACACTGGTGAATAAAAATATTTGTATTCCTTGTTTAATAATAAATCCTTAATTAAATCTGGATATACTGCTGCATAATTCTCTAATAAATCAACATTATATGTCCAGTGATCAACCCAGTAGCCTTCTGCGAATGTTGCTTGAATTTGTTGGCTACATTCATTGATAATAGCTGAGAAAATATTATCCTCATTATCAGATAATAAACTATTATTATCCTTTAATAATGTATAAAGCTGACTTGGCTCAAAGCCCTTAACTAAATCTATTACTTGTTCTTTAATAGGTGATGATATTTTAGCCAATATTGCGTCTATATTACCATCCAGCTTAAAGATAAGTGGTTTAACATTTAATGGATTTTGTCCATCCATTTGAATAAGCTCAAAGAATATTTTAATATTATAATCCTTAACAAATGGATAATAATATAAATCACTTCTTCTATTTTGATTTACATCTCTAAAATTACCTTGTCCTGATGAATAATATCTTGAAGGAATTTGGAATGAGTTATAATCTCTTTCCATATCACCATGCTTACGGCTATATAAATAATATACCTCATCAGTTCCCTTAATTTTATGTGGGAATCCACCACGTAGGTTATTATCAAGGAATGATTGTTTAATATATTCATCTAATAAATTATCACCTGTTTTTACATAGCTTGGAGCTAGTAGCTCTTCTATTAGTTTTTCATTTTCTTCTGATACATTTGATAATCTTTCAAATGATTCATTTTCATATGCTAGCTTAAACATATCCTTATTATCAAACATTCCATATAATGAAATAAATGAATATGATTCATTTGGATTCAATGTTACCTCAAAAGCTGTAAAGGCACATGGTAATTTATTTTCTGTTTGTTGCTTAGAATTAATTAATTCATGATAAGGTTTATTTATAAAGCCAAGAGGATTAATTAATGACTTATCCTTACCAAATATTAATCTTAAATCTACAATTGAATTTAATAGATTATTATTTTGATCAACTGTAAAGAAACCATTACCTGAATTACTTTCCTCCACTATAGAATTATCTGCAGTTGATGTTTTAAATTTAATAAATGGATGATTTGAATCTAATTGTTCTACCTCACAATAGGCAGCCATAAGAGATACTAGCTCCTTATAGCAATAATTAGATAATCCATTAGGGAAAATTATTGGTAGACCATCTAACACCTCAAAGCTTCTTTTTTTATTTGAAGTATTAGTCATTGTTACCTTTCTAACTAAACCAGCATATTTTCTATGTGGTAATGTAGAATAATTAACCTCATATTTTATATCATTATCTACTTCAATGATAGAAACGTCTGATTTGCCAATAATTAATGTATCTGTTTCTATCATTGAAGAGAATGGAGAAAATACTTTATTATCTTCTTTAATAAATGTTCTAAAAGAACGAGTTGATAAGTTTTGATATGCTAAATTAGCACTATCAAATGGTGTAATAGGAGTGTCCTTATTATTCACACCAAAGCCTGCCATTGCTTGTCCTACATTAGCATAAAATGCCCATAGTGGTTTACCATCGATACCGGAAATAGCTGGCAAAAAATTTGCAAAAGTTTTTGCATTTTGGTAATCTTTAATAACAAATTTACCATTTTCAAATTTGTAATTTACCATTTTAAAAATCCCTTTCGTTTTATGCTATATAAGTCTTAATAACAGGATAACTTAATGTTGGATAATTACCATTAGTAATATTCCAAACATTTGTATCATATGCTGCATATAAAGTAGAATCCTTTAATTCAGCAGCTGTTTTAACGTATGAGTCAATAACTGTACCTAAATCAGTGTCACCACTACCTGGCTTATTTGCTGCTAAATGTGTTTGAGTGAAGCAAATATCTCTTGATTGACCCTCGTATACAGTGTTTGTATATGAAATTGCATAACAATTTTCAATTACGCCCCATGTCTTACCAGCAAATGCATATTTACCATTTGTTTGAACACCATTACTATCAATTTCTTTAGAACCAGAATCAACTGGGCTACCACTTGAATAGTTCATTAATGGTCTATCTACATTTGCAAATTGCCATGATGGATCTGTGTTGTTTGGTTGAGAAGTATGGTCCCAACCATTACCTATTTTACCAATATAATCAGATGAATAATCCTTAAATGTATTAGGTAATGTTAAATTGCTTGTTAAGCAAATTGTATTTCTAATAATACCAGAGCCTGCAACAATACCTGCTACACCACCCATATTACAGTCATTATCATAGAAATGTGTACCCATTTGAGCAGAACATGTTTCAGTAATAACACAGTTTTCAACTAGTCCTGATACATTACCTGCAACAACACCAACGATTGTTTTACCGCGAACCTTAATATTATCGAAAACAACATTTCTAACTACACCAGATGAACCAATAATTTGGAATAAACCAATATTGTTTCCTGATTGATGACATTCCTCTTTAAATAATGAATTATTATTGTAAACCTCTTCTGCACTTGTTGTTGAGCTACAATAATAAACACTCGCATTTTTAACTGTATAACCATTTCCTTCTAAAATACCATGGAAATAATCATTCTTTGTACTTGTTTCATCATAATAATAGCCTAATGGCTCAAAATTAGGAATTGATGATAAATCTATATCATTTCCTAATACATATACGCCTTTAAGATTTTCATTGATATCTTGAAATTCTTGAGCTGTAGTAATAACCTTAGTTGCGATTAGCGCATCTATTTTTTCCTTAGAATCATCTGAATATGTTACAGTGATTTGCTTTTCACCAGAACCAATTTGCTCCATGAAAGATCCTTGTAATGTTAAAACCTGGTTCTTAACACCAAATTCTAGCTTATCACCCTTAGCTCTACCGCATGAAACTGCTGTAACAGATTTATCCTTATCAAGCTTTACAGAAACTGCATAAGCCTCTTTTGATGAATCATAAATAATTTTATCCTCATAAACAGTATCACCTGTACCATATGTTGGACCTTGCTTTGGTTCATCAGAGCCACATGCACTTAAAGCAACAGTACCAAATAATAATGCTGCACAGTTGAAAAATCTAAATATTTTCTTCATATTTCCTCCTTTTTATCCCTTTAATCCACCAACTGATGTATTTTCCATAATTGTTTTAGAAAATGCTACAAACACAGATATGATAGGGATTATTGCGATTATAATTGTTGCGAATAATAGTGTATAATTACCACCATTACCAATTAATGTTTCTGTTAAATAGTCTAGACCTACTGCGATTGTAGGTTTTTCAGGTAAATAAATTGATGGCGTTAAATAATCATTCCATAAGCCGATTAATTGAATAATTGAAATAGCAACAATTGGACCCTTTGCCATAGGAATAATTATTCTAAAGAATATTGTAAAGTCATTAGCTCCGTCAATTCTTGCTGCTTCTACATAAGTCCATGAAAGATTCTTAAAGAAGCTATATAATAGTAAGAAATTCATTCCAAATCCACCGGAATATAAGAATATACATCCTATTACAGTATTAGATAAATGTAGATTATCCATTAATTGAATTTGGCTTGGTAATGAACCTACTATTGGGACAATTAATGAGAAAATTACTACACTAAATAATAAATTTCTACCTGGGAATTTATATTTTGCAACAACATATGCTGCTGCAGATGATGTAAATACTGTAACAATTGTACCTACACCTGCAATTAAAACACTCATACCCATCATTTCTAAAACTGTAAAATTTTTAGTTGCTCTATCTTTAAAAGTGAAAGCTTCTATAAAATTTTCTGCAGTCCAATTAGATGGAAATGACATAAAATCACTTGCAAATTCCTTTTGCTCCTTAAATGCATTCATTACAACCCATAAGAATGGGAATATAAATGATACAGCAAATAATACAAATATAACAAACATAATTATAAATAATACTTTTTCGCCCTTATGTCTTTTATATAAGATATCATGCTTTTTTTCGTATTTTTCTTTAAGACGTTCTGCTTTTCTTTGTGATAATTTTTCACTTATAAATTCTTTTACCATTAGAAGCTCACATCCTCATACTTTTTATTTAATAAACCTCTAACTGTTAATATAATTGGAGCACCAATTAAAGAACAGAATAAACCTAATGTTGCAGGTGTATGTAAGGCACTACCACCACTTTGTTGGTATATTTGTAATCCAATTGTCATTGTGTCATAATTACCCGATGTTAAGAAGAATGGCTGTAAATATACATTAAATACAGACATCATACCTAAGACAAATAAAGTAGTTATTGTAGGCCATGTTAAAGGTATTATTATTTTGAAAAATTCTCGCATTGGAGAAACTCCATCCATTTTACATGATTCTAATATATCTCTTGGTATTCTACTCATACCTGATGTTAATAGAATAACATCGTAGCCAATACCAGCCCAAATACAGAATATCCATACCATCCATTTAGCATTATCTCCTATAAATAAATCACTAGTATCTCCACCAAAGAATTCTAATAAAGGATCCATTAAGCCTTGGTTAGAAAAGCTTAAAGAAAAGACTAGGGTTAATATTACTAAAGGCAATATGCTTGGAATATAAAATATAATTTTAAAAAATTTATTACCAGCTATTTTCTTAAATATAAAATATGAGAAAAATAAAGCTACTGGTAAAGTCACTAAGCATGAGACTATAAAGTATGCTCCCGATGCCATAAATAATTTCTGTGTTGAATCTTGCTTGAATGAATCAAATAAGGTTTCATAATTAAAAAATAATTCATTCCATTCATTCCATTGGAGTTTACCTCTTACAGGTGATTGGAAGGTTAATAATATCGAGTTTATATTTACACCAATCCACATTATTAAGAAATGTAGAACTGGATAGATTAGCATAAGAAAGACGAAAATATTTTCGCCTTTAATACGCCATTTTTTCCTTCTTTTAGGTTTTACTTCTTCGTTCATAATATTCTAATCCTTTATACCAGCATTTCTCATCCAAACAGACCAACCAGTTTTTGCACGGTTATAAATATCAGAACCTACTATAGCAGGTGTAGCACTTGAAGTATCAGAGCATGCCTTTTGATAGAAATATTGATTTTCAACCCATGGCATAAAGATATTAGTATTCCATACTGTAATTTCATTCTTACTAGCTAAATGGAAACTCTTAGAGTTAACTAGCTTTTCATGAACAGATTTAATATATGTATTAGTTGATTCTAATTCAGATAAATCAACATCATCATAATCAAATGCTAAGAAGGCACCCTCTGCCTTTTCAACAAATGTCTTACATGCATCATATGTTGCCATATATGCTAAGAAATCCTTTGCTAGCTCTTGATTTGGTGTATTTTCAGGAATAATCATTGAATCACCAAAGCCTACTAAATAGTTACGAGCCTCTGCACCCTCATATGCTGCAGGCGTAGGCATCATAGCTATATCAAATTCTAATGTACTATCTGTTGATTTTTCAATTTCTTTCTTTGCCCATTGTGCATAAGGAATCATTGCTGCCTCGCCATTAGCAAATTGAGCTTGAGCTGAAATAAGCTTTTGTGAATATGAATCACTTGTTGAATTTGCAGGATTTAAAGCAATTAGGTCATACCACATTTCATATGCTTCAACAAATTCCTTATAATTTCCATTTGGATTATAAACCTCATAGCCAGTTGAATTCTTATTTGATGTTGGATCAACAAATGCTTTATATGCTTCAATCTTTTCATCACCAGCTAATTGAGCCCACCATTCAAACACTAAATAATCCCAATAATATTGTCTATCTGCACCACTCCATGCGAATGGCTTAACTGTTTGTCTTGTACCCTCAACAACTACAGCATCACTATTAATTTCATTACATAACGCAACTAAATCATCATAAGTTTCTGGTACTGTCCAACCATTTTCTTCAAACATATCCATGTTATATACGATACCACCAGCACCTTGAGTATAACATACCTTATAGAAATGCTCTTGTCCATCTTCACCTTTAGTCTTAGAGTATTCTACTGCACTATCAATAACTCTTTGTTCAAATGTTTGACCAGTGCCTTCAACCTCTCTTGTATATAAATCATCAAGATTTGCTAATAAGCCTCTTGCTGCAAAATTTTGCCAATTAATATCATGAGACATATAAATATCATAATCACTAACATTTTCTAATTGATCTTCCATTCTATCAAGAATTGTAGAATCAACCTCTGGAGTTACAACAATACCAGTCTTCTCTTGATAATCAGCAGCAATAGTTTCAATCCATTCTGTACCATATCCACCATCATATACACAGATTCTTAATTCACCTTCTACAATTTTTGAATCATTTCCTCCACCACATGATGCTAATGCTAATAAAGAAACACCTGCCATTGCTGACATTCCACATAATTTTTTTAGCTTCATAACCATTACCTCTTTCTTATTTAATTATATAAACTCGCACATTAAGAAACCGATTTCCTAACTTTCTAATTTTATTATATACTGATAAAAATGCTATGTCAACCCCAAAGTTAAGCGTTTTCATTATTTTTTTTATAAATTATTGAAAAACTGATATGGTTATGTTATATTAAAAATAGAAAGTTTAAGAAACCGATTTCGTATACGGAGGATAAATGTATGAAGAAAAAAATTTTATTAGCAATGGCATTACCACTTTTTTTAGTTGGATGCGATTCAGCAGAAACAAATGAGCCTACTAGTTCTAAGGAAATTAATTATGAAACATATTACGAGGATATTGAAGATAGAGTATCTTATGATATGCAAAATGAAAATAATTTTGTTCAAACAATGGAAAATGGATTAAATGATGATATCTTCTATTCATTAGAGGGAGCATGGCATACAGATGTTGCCGGTGGTGAACATAATGGTATGAAGCATAGAAACCTATTCTATACTAATGATGGCACAAATGATTTATTAGCTATTAAGGGTAGAGGCTATTATAATCGTGAGGAAGGTACAATTGATGGAAAGCCTGAAGGTGGTTGTATTGTAACTAAAAACCATTTAGGTCCTGGTAGATATGAAATCCAAATGGCAGCGATGCCTAGAGAGGGTGGAGTTACTGCAATGTGGACTTACTGTACTACAACTGGTAGTGAGGCTTCAAGTCAAAATGAAATTGATATTGAAATTGGAGGTACTACTAATGCTACAAATTTCGAAAGCATGTGGTGCACTTCTTGGGTTAAAAAAACACTTAAGCAAACTGACACAGTAGATGTAACTGAGGATTTATATTTAAATGATGGTAAAATTCACACATATACATTTGACTGGTATACAAATTATAATGATGAGGATGTAAAAAGAGTAGATTGGTTTATAGATGGTAAGCTAATTGATTCAATTGAAGGCAATGTTGTACCTGAGCATGAAATGCCTTTATGGATCGGATTATGGTTCCCACCATTATGGTCTGGTCAAGCATCATTTGAATCAGATTATTTATTAATTAAAGAAATATCTTATACTGCATTTGATGAAACTCAATATTATGAAACTTGTAGAAGTGAACCAGGATATAATAAAATTGATCCAAGTGATGCAAATATTCAAACATTAGATTATTCTATTATAAAGAATTTAAACAAGCTATCTAACTCTACATTTGAATCATTAGATATAGCTTCTAAAGATGATTCATATTATGGATGGAAGGTAGATACTGCTTCTTCTGGCTCTGTTGAGCTTACTGAAGGTAAATCAGGTAATGGTTTTAAGCTTAATGCTGGAACTAATACCTCAGATGCTTTCCATGGCCAATATCTAAAGCAAACCTTAACAAACGCATTTGAAGGCTATAAATATAGCTTCTCAATTGATGCTAAAAAATACTCTTCTGAAAGCTCTGGTAATGTAGAAATATATATTAAAAATGCTACTGGTAAAACAATAGAAAAAGAAATTATACCTGTAGAATCATTAGAATATACAACTATTACCAGAGAGTTAGTATTACCTGAAAATGCATATCAAATTGAAATAGATATTACTGCTGAGGATGGTTCTATTTGTTATGATAATGCATCATTAATTTTCAAAGCATAAAGACAATAAAAGGATGTGAATTCACATCCTTTTTTGTTTTTTAATCGAAATAATTTCCGATTGAATATCCAGTTACAGCCTTCTTAATGCTTAAAACTACAGTTCCATCTGGGTTATGAATTTCATTTACAATTTTAACCCTATTACCCATCTGTGCTTTATAAGCTGCGACTTCATTCTTCACCTTTTCAATTGCTTCTACATTACTAACATTTGGATCTAGCACAAAGTGTAGTGTTTGAAGAATACATTGACTATGAATTCTTTTCATCCTTACCTCCTGTTTGTAGCTGGAAATTGAAATATATAAATATTTAATTACACACTATTTATAATAATTATAGTGTATATTTTTTTAAATTTTAAGACTTGTTTTTTAATTTTTTTTGATACTATTCTTCTATTAACATTAATACCCAATCATTAGATAATTCTCTTTTTCTTGTAGGTCTAAATTTATAAGAATCATAGCCCTCAAATGTATCAATATAGCTTCTTGAATTATTTTCAGGATTTATCCAATAAGCAGCCATTTTCTTGTTTTTATATTTAGATAAATCTAATTCTATTAAATCACCGTAGAATGTATAGCATAAAATATAATTTTCACCCGCAAAGCATGAAATTCTATGACATCTTTCCTTTTGATTTAAAATATATTCAGTATGTGCTGAGCCATTAACAAAATCAATAGATTCCATTAGTTCCTTTAGATATTGCATTTGGCTACCACCTGGACTATGAAGCCCTTCTTGCCATGTTTCTCTTACTCCATATGAGCCTTTGTCACCTGGAATATAAAATTGAATAATAGCATTATTACCATAGGTAAAGCCACATGCACCCTCAAATACACTGAAATATGCGTATCTTCTTACATGACATGCCTCCCAATAAGGCTCATGTGGATCATGTAGGCCTTGAACTACTCCCTCATATGATGGCTCTGCATCTAAGCAAGGCTTTTTAATATTATATGAGAAATTTTTAATAACATATTTATATGATGATTCACCAAATGTATCCTCATTTGGATCATTATCATCCCAACGCTTTGTTACTAATTGGTCATATCTTCTATGTCCTGATTGGAACATATTAAAATCTAACCAATTTTGTTCATTAAACCATAAATATGAGCCAGTTCTTCCAAATGGGTGGAAGGTTACTAATCTATTTGGATCTAATTTTTTTAATTCATTTCCAAATGTATTAAATACATCATAACATGCATCACCTCTAACATCTCCACCTAATACCCAAATGATATTATCAGAATTAAAGAATGATGTTAAAAACTTTACATATTTAATAACATTATCATTATTTAAATATCCAAGCTTAGCAAATGAACCCCATGTAGGTAATAATGCCATATATATTTCTAAGGATTTTGCATATTCTACTATTTCCTTCACATAATTCCAATATTCTAATTTATGAACATTATTATCACTATGTGGCATTCTATCTTGTGTTTCAAACTCAGGTATTGCATAAACTAATACTGCTTGAATAACATTATAACCTAATGATTTTCTGTTTCTTAAATATATTTTTGCCTCATTTTTATTTAGCTTATCAAATAATAGCCAAGCTGTATCACCAAGCCAAAAGAAAGGCTTATTATTTTCATATAGATAATTATCTTTTACAGTTAATTTATTCATAGCCTATTCCTCTAATTAAAACTTAATTTTAACAACAGCTATATCATCAATCGTTTTAAATCTTGGAAATTTATCACATGATTTATCACGAAATGCTACATCTACAATTTTATTTATTTCTTCTTGTAAATTTAAAGACTTTTTAAACATTTCATTATATGAACTATATATATTTAAAAACTCATAGGCTTGAGCAAAGCCATCAGTAAATATATATATTTCATCAATATCATTTTTATTAAAGCTTTTATTATAATATATAAAATCAGGATTTTCAGATATAGTAAATACAGGATATCCATTTTGCTTATTCATAAGCATTCTATTTTCTAATAGCATTGGCTTAACTTCATTATATGTATCTAATAATGGAATTTTTTTATCATTAGATATTTTCTTCATTTCATTAATAACCATCATATCTAGCTTAGGTAATGATTCAATAAGCATTCTTTCTATTTTACCATTTTTAAATTTAATAATAGCTTCACAATCACCAATAGTATTAATAGTTATTAAATCATTATTAAATGATATTGCTGCAATACCGCAGCTTGGTAAATATTTCAAATCCTTATATTCATATTTACTATAAGCATATTTAGATATTGAAGCTAAATCTTCAATAATATTATTGCTACTTTTAGGTAATTTCTTTTTTATTAAAGATACAAACCATGAAGCCTCTGTAGGCTTAATATTTGTTTTAACAAGTGATGTTGCTCCATCACATACCATCGCATAATTATCACCTATTATAATTCTATCCTCATCATAATAGCGTGATCTTCTATTTGCCTTTTCTATAATCATAAAATCATTCCTTACAATAAGATTATCAGCATAGCACTAGTGATAATAATAACACCAAGCACAGTTATAAAAAATTCATATTTTATAGATTTTAAATTAATACTCTTTTTATACATAGCTCTAATTCCTATTAATACAATACCAGCTAGAATTAAAACTAAGCCTAAATAAGACATTAATAGCATAGCTAAGGTGAATGTATCCTTAACCTCTGCAAATATAGATATTGAACCAAGTATAAAGCTTAATAATGTAGTTATTAATGTAATTGTTTTTAATGAATCTAATTTAACATCCTCTATTTCATGTTGATTCTTTTTCTTAATTTCCTCACTTGTTCTTATAATTGAGGATTTAATAAGATATTGCTCATATTCACGAGCTGTACTTTCTCTATCTGGCCCAGATTTAATATTTTGAATTCCTTTTATTATACTATTCTCTCCTTCGCCATATTCACCCATTAATATTAATACTCTACCATGATTTAAATAAAACTTAGGATATGCACAATCAGAATCAGTAGAGCTAGCTATTGCTGCTTCTATTTTCTTCTTTGCTTCTTTTAAGTATTTATCTTTATCATTTTTAATATCAGTATCAATATTATTTTCAAAATATGTACATATTAATTCAACATAGAAATTATTTAAACCTTGATGGTTAATAAATTCTGGTTCTTTAATTAAATCTCTTAATTCAACTACTAATCTACTAATATTTTCATCTGATTTATCTACATTATAGCTACATAATAAATCAATAAATTTACAAATTTTATAATCAAATTTCTTAATATATTCATTTTTGAATTTTTCTAAATCACTTAATTTTGTTTTTCTAATTTTTGTAAATAGGGTAAAAAATAATACAAAGGCTAATTCCTTATTAATATTTAGATTTTCATCTATTTTTTGAATTATATCATTAATATATAAGTCATCATTATTAGCTTCTATTGCATCAGAATTTGAATTTTTTGTTAATTTAAATTTTTTAGTTAAATCATCAATTTTAATTTCAAAGGCTCTTGTGTTTACAATAGAATCAAAATTTTCCTCTACTATGGCTTGTGCCTCATTAACTAATTCATTAACACTTTTTAATAAATTACTCATAGCTTATACTCCTTAATCGAAAATAATAATATACTTTAATTATATATTATAATTATTAATTTTTAAACTATAATTTTCTATGATAGCATCTAATCATATTGCCATCATCCTCTTCAATCATATCTAAAAAATTAAAGCCACAATGCTCATAAAATTTAGTATGAGTAGTTATTAAATATACATTATTAATATTATTCTTCTTTAAATCATTAGAGATATAATTTAATAATCTTTTAGCAAGTCCATTACCTCTATATTCTTCTTTAACATATAAGGCACATATATTAGGTGTTAGATCATGTCTTTTATGAAAATCATTTTCTATAACTCCAGCACCTGCAATAATATCATTATTATCTAAAATATAATACCATGCTGGTACTATATTATTTAATGATTCATTCATACTATCTATATATGCCTCTTTAGGAACACCCCATTTATTATGAAAGAATAACGCTAATTCTTCTATTATATTTTTATTATTTAATTTAATAATTTTAAACACTATGTATCAAACCTACCTAACTCAGTAATTTCTTTATTTCGATATATTAAATTATTCAAGCTATACCCTTACATGACATCCAAAGTGAATAAATGCCTTCATAATCGGATATTTTCATTTCTCTTATCATTTTAATAATGCCTCTACTGATTCTTCTACAAATTGATTTTTATATAATTCAAAATAATATCCCTTTTTATTTAATAATTCTGAATGATTGCCTTGCTCAACAATCTTACCATCCTTCATTACTAAAATAATATCTGCATTTACTACTGTTGATAATCTATGAGCAATCATAAAGCTTGTTCTACCCTTTAAAACCACTTCTACAGCATGCTGAATTAGATTTTCTGTTTCAGTATCAATACTAGATGTAGCTTCATCTAGTATTAATATTTTAGGGTTAGCAACAATGGCTCTTGCGAATGAAATTAATTGCTTTTCACCTAAGGAAAGCTTATTTCCACCCTCGCCTACATGAGAATTATATTTATCATCAAGCTTTTCGATAAATGAGTCTGCAGAAACAAGCTTTAAAGCTTCTATACATTCATTATCTGTCGCATTTAATCTACCATATCTTACATTATCTAGGATTGTACCACTAAATAACTGTGGTGTTTGTAGTACATAGCCTAGATTTGAATGTAACCATGTAATGCTTCTATCCTTATAATTTTTATTATCAATTAATATTTCACCCTCTGTAGGCTCATAGAATCTACAAATTAGATTTACAATAGTAGATTTACCACTACCTGTATGCCCTACTAGGGCAACATTTGAGCCTTTTGGTATTTTTAAATTGAAATTTGTTAATACCTCATCTCCTATATTATATTTAAATGAAACATTTTTAAATTCTATGTCACCTATTAGCTCCTCAAAGTTTTCATACTTAGGATTAAAGGTCGTTCCATATTTTTCTATTACATCATCTCTATCCTTTATTTCTGGTTCTTCCTCTATTAAAGAAATTATTCTTTCTGCAGAGGCTTGAGCCTGTTGGAATTCACCAAGCTTATTTGAAACAGACATAACTGGCTCAAAGAATTTAATTGTATAATCAACAAATAAATATAATGCAGGAAGGCTTACAGCTAATGTAGCACCGACATATAAAGTTGTTCCTACACAAAAATAACATGTTATAAATACAATTGGACCAAATAATGCTGATAGCATTACAGCACGAAGTGATGATCTTTTATATTTATAGGCAACACTTTCAAATTCTTCATTATTTTTATCCTCTATTACTAATGATTTAGTTGCCTTAACACCCATAAAGCCTTCATTTAAGGCTGCAGTAATTTTAGAGTTTTCATTTCTTGCTTTTCGATATGCCTTTAGAATTCTTCTATTTAGGAATATAGTTATGAATAAAATAAAAGGTAAAGTAATTAATATAATCAATGATAAAGTGAAATTATAATAAATTAATACAATTAATGTACCTATCATTGTTAAAATACCCCAAAGTAGGTCTACAACACCCCAAGAAATTATTTCACTTAATCTTCTCGCATCACTTGTTAATCTTGCCATAATCCAGCCTTGTGCTGTTTGATCAAAATATGAAAATGATAGATGCTGAAGCTTCAAATAAGCTTCACGCCTTAATTCATAGGCTGTATGTGCTTCGATTCTTCCTTAGTAGAATAAAAAGCCAAATACAGTAAATCCATAGAATAGAGCTAAAATTAAATAGCCTACTATAAAGATTGTTACATTATTAAAGTTTGGATTATCACTAAAATATTGGTTAATTGCATATTGATTTAATAATGGATATATTACATCTAATAATGCAAGTAATACAACAAAGCTTATTAAGCCTATTGCATATCCTGGCTTTTTAAATACTGTTTTAATTATTTTTCTCCATGGGTGATTATTAGTAATTTTTATTTCATCATTTCTCATTACTTATTCACCTCACTATCTAATAAGCTATTAAAGTCATCATATAGCTCGCCTTGAATACCCCAAAGGTTTTTATATAAGCCATCCATATTAACTAATTCCTCGTGACTACCTACCTGAGCTATAGCTCCATCCTCTAAAACTAAGATTAAATCAGCTTCCTTAGCTGTCGTTGTTCTATGAGTTATAATAATCATTGTTTGATTATCATCCTTTAGCTTTAATGCCTTTCTTATTAATACATCAGTTTTAGTATCAAGTGCTGATAATGAATCATCAAAAATAATTACTGGTGATTCAGTTACTAGCATACGGGCAATTGCAACTCTTTGTTTTTGACCACCTGATAGGGTAGTACCCTTTTCACCAACAATCGTATCGTAGCCCTTATCAAATTTTAAAACCTCTGAATGGATTGCGGCAATTATGGCAGCCTGATATACATTTTCCTTAGATGTATTACTATTTGAAATGGCTATATTTTCATAAACAGTTTTAGAAAATAGGAATGGATCCTGTAAAACATATTTAATATTTTCTCTTAAATATTTCTTTTCAATATCCTTAAGCTCTACTCCATCAATTAAAATAGAGCCCTCATCGTATTCTAGGAATCTAGTTAAAATATTACAAATTGTAGATTTACCACTTCCTGTTTTACCTACTAACGCTATTGTTTGACCCTTTTTAATTTTAAATGATACATTATTTAATAATGATTTATTTGTATCATTAAATTTAAACGAAACATTCTTAAATTCAATATTACCTTCAATTTTTGGCGTTAATGAGCCATTTATTTCAAATTCGCTAGTTTGTACTAATAGCTCATCAATTCTATTTGCAGCAACAGATGCCTTACCAAATGAGGCAATAATTCTTCCTAATCCTCTCATTGGCCATATCAGCATACCCATCAATAATAATGCCGCTACAATATCAGCACCATCTAATATACCTTGCTTAGCTAAATAGATACCTACTAATAATGTTAAGGCATATTGAATAAATGTCATACCATCATTAAAACCCCAAAAAAATGCCATAACAGTTGAGAATTTTCTTGATTTATTACTAAAATCTACACTAGCCTTATCCATTTTTTCAAATTCATATTTTTCGTTTGCGAAGGCTCTTACTACTCTAGCACTATTAACATTTTCTTGAATAATTGTTGTCATTTTACTTTCAGCATTTTCAATTCTTAAGAATGCCTTATTACAATATTTAAAATATATAATTGATGAAATACCTGTAATAGGTACTATTACAAGGCTTATCCACATTAAAACAGGTGATATTTGATATACCTGATATGCACCTAAGCCAATAGTTACAAATATATTAATAAAATTTGGAACATTTGATGAGGCAAATTTTGATACCTCCTCTATATCTGAGGTTGACCTTTGAATTAAATCACCAACATCAGCGCTATTATGATATGAAAAAGGCAGGTTACATACATGTGACTAAACCTTCACCCTCATATCATATCCAATATATTGTGCAAGTGCTCCTTGATAATAATTACATAAAAATCTCATTATAGATCTTACTGCTTGTAATACTATCATTGATACACTTACCATTATAATAATTCTTAATACATCATTTTCACTTTCATACCAGTTAATTAGAAAATTTGGTAATGCAACATCCTTACTACCATATCCTAAAGCGCCAAAGGCGTATTGAACAAATAATGGTAAGTAAGAGAAAAACCATTGTAATACTGTATTAAGAAATAAAATAAATAAGAAAACTGATAAATACTTAATACTCCAGCCAATTATTTTCTTTATTCCCTTCATAATATCTACTCCTTCATTATAAGCATAATCATTGCCCTAAATTCTTTTCCAAGCATATCAATTATTTCATCATTGCTAAATACACATGACTTTGTAGCACATAGTGCTCCAATGCCAAATGTATATATCCATAAATGCTTAAATAATTCATATGACTTATCATATGTCATATTATAATCAGCCATAATAGTTTTAATACTTAAATCAGCTACTGGACCTAGATGTGATAATACATCATTAAAGCTTTTTTCATTTTCATGTTCAGACATAAATAATAGCTGATATAGCTTTGGTTCTTTTATTGCAAAATTAATCATAGATATACCAATTTGTTTAAAATTTGGTATTCCTTCTACTATTTGATTTGCATATATTCCAAACAATTCCATAGCTGAATCATAAACCTCTTTTAAAACCTCATCCATATTATTAAATATAGTAAAAATAGGTCTTGGAGAGCTACCCAATCTTTCTGCAAGATCTCTTGCGGTTAGCTTTTGAACGCCTTTTTCACTTACTAATAATAAAGCATTATTTACTATTTCCTCTTTACTAAATTTTGGTTTTGGTGGCATATTAACACTCCTTTTAAAAACATTTGTTTTAAAACGTTTGTTTTATTATAATATTATATATATAATAAGTCAATAATAAATTAGAAAAAGGACTAGAAAACTAGTCCATTATTTCTTTAAAAATTCTTCATAAAATTCCTTAGCTGGCTCATAATCATCTTGAACAGCTTGATATATATAATCATAAGCCTTTTTCTTATCCTCATTTACACCATGACCAAAGTAATAGCATCTTCCTAATCTATGCTGTACAGCAGCATTATCAGCTATTTCACTAGCTAGGCTATATTGCTTAAAGGCTTCATTATAATCCTTTGGAACATAATAGCCATTATAAAATAAATCACCATATAATAATGTTGTAATAGTTTTAGTACGATTTATTTTACTTAATAGCTCATATGCCTTTTTATAATCCGTCTTATTCCAAATATAAATATCAGCAAGTAATCCAATTCCTTCTTCTGATTTAGGATTTATTTTTATAAGATTATTTGCATATTCCAATGCTTTATCTATATTATATACATTACATTTATTATCTTTTAATAAATATATTGCATTTATAAATGATTTTTCATAATCCAAATCCATAGCCTTTTTATAATAATCTAAAGCTTTGTTTAAATCCTTATCTACTATTAAGCCTTGTTCATAAAAGTGTCCTAAGTTATTTAAGGCTATTTCAGATTTTGGATTTAATTTTATGGTTTTTTCATAACATTCAAATGATTGTTCAAAATCTTTATTTTTATAATAAGCAATAGCTAAATCAAGTGATATATTATCATCCTTAGGATTTGTTTTATTAGCCTCTAATAAAAGTTTTATAGCTTTTTTATAATCTGGCTCTACTACTCCTTCAACTCCATATAAATATCTTCTAGAAAATATATATATTGGATATGCTTCCTTAGTTTTATAGCCTTCCTTAATAAGATTAAATCCTTTTAATTTATCAGATGCTACTCCTTTTCCATCCTCATAACATTTACCAAGCATTGTTGAAGCCTTTAAATAGCCATTATCATAGGCTTTTTGATAAAACTTAAAGGCTTTATTATATTCCTTTAAATTATCATAGCAATTACCAATCATATAAATTGCATATATGCTTCCCTTTGATTGAGCCTCTTGATATAATTCTAAGGCTTTATTATAATCTATTTTTATTTTAAGCTTATCATTTCCATTATAATAAAAATCAGCTATCACATTGATGCAATAAGCATCTTCCTTTTCAATTCCCTTTAAGGCATATTCATATGCTTTAGATACATTTATAGCTACACCTATACCATTCATATATGCTTCTACAGTATCTGATATTGCATCAGTATGATTATTATTTGCAGCTCTTAATAAATATTTAAAAGCAAATTCTTTTTTTGCTTTTTTATAATTAGACTCTTTAATAATGTCATATACCATATAGCAGGCATATGGATAATTTGTTTTATTTGCAGATTCTATGAAATAGTCATATGCCTTATCTAAATCTTTATCTACTCCAAGACCATTATAATAATGTATACCTAATTGATACAATGAAGTTTTATTTTCTTTTAAATAAGCTAGATTTAAGCATTCAAAGGCTTTATCATAATCAGTATCAACAAATTTAGCATTTCTATATAAATATGCTTTATTACATAAGGCTACTGTTGAGCCTAGCTCTATAGCTTTATTTAAAGCCTCTAATGCTTTTTCACCATCATCCATCATATTATAATAAATATAATATAAATTATATGAATGATGTCCATTCTTCTCTAAGCCAATATTTATATATTTAATGAATTTAGATATATCCTTTTCTACTCCATTACCCATTAAATAGCAATTAGCTAATGGAACTGTAGAATCAGGATTATTAGTAGATTCATATATTATATTAGCTAGCTTAAATTCTAATTCTATATTTTGTTCTAAGATATGATGTGACATTAACATTATATATAATTCATATTGCTTATCAAAATTATCAGTAGCAATATATGATTTCAAAGCATTTACTTGATCATTAAAAGATTTATCTTTAATTACTAAAGAATCAAATAGCTTTCTTTTCTTTTCTAATATAGCTTGATTAGCTATTGTGCTTTTAGATAATGCTGATGCTTTATCTAAATCAGCTTCTACACCTATTCCTTCTGTATAGAAATGAGCTAGCTTTTCTAATTGTTTATCATTTAATAATTCTTTATTTTCTTCATATAGCTTTATTGCCTTATCAAAGGCTTTTTTATCTGTTATATTATCTAATATTAGGGATTGTTCAAAATATAAGTCAGCTAATAAAATTTTATATTCATTATCATTTTTATATTTTTTAATATGATTAGATAAAAATTCTATGCATTCCTTTTTAGAATTTTTATTAATCTCATAAATATATTTAGCTGCATCCTTATAGCCATTATTATATGCCTCCATTAATAATGACATACCTTTTTCTTTATTAGGCTTAATAAATGAATTTGGATTACAATAATATGTAGATGCATATATACATTTACTTTTATCATCCTTCTTTTTATATTTATAATTATTATATGCTTTTAAATATTCATAAATAGGCTTATAAGAGCTACTATCAATCTTATCTAATAAGGCAAGATATTCATCTACATCCTCTTTTGTAAAATCTTTAACATATTCATTTTTAGGAGTATAAATTAAAACAGAAAAATAATGAGCTAAATATAAATGCTTATAACCATATGAATCATTATTAAAAATATCAATAAGCTTTAAGGCTGTTTCTCTTTTAAAGCTTAAAAATGTATTTTTAGGCATTTCCTTAAAAAGTAATAATAGAGAATCAACCGCATTATTTAAAGCTTTTTTATCCTTTAGCTTATTTTTATCATCAAATGCCATTATTAATAATATATCAATATAATATATACAATTATGTTTATCAATTTTATTATTGTGGTCATATAGATTATCCTTTAAATATAATAGCCTATAATAAATATATTCCTTATTTTTTCCTAGCTTTTCGTATATAGTATATAAATAAATATAAATTAGTGTTTTATTTTTATAGATTGGGTCATCTCTTTTTTCCCAATGATGTAATAGCTTTAAGGCTGCCTTATAATCAGGCTTTAAGCCTAGTGCATTATCACCATCCATTAAAACCTTAATAACAGTTGTAAAGCTATAATATTCCTTTTTAGCTTTATCTTGCATTTGTTTAAAATGCTTAATATCCTTTATTAACATTTAAATCACCTCAAAATCGTTGCCTTTATAGTATTATAACATGAATTAAAATAAAAAAATAGAAAAATGGGGTAAAACCCCATTCTAATTAAGATTAGCACCTATATTTAAATTACTTTTAATTTCTAAAAATGAATTTAGATTAACAGTGTAATCTTTATTTCTATAATTATAATGAATGTTATCTAAATCAGATAAATCAATTTCAGTAGATACAAATGGATTATATCCAACTGTAGATAATCCAGCATTATATTTTGAATTACATAATGATGATTGGTTAAATACTGCATATGAATTATTTGTATTATAAAAATAACAATTAGTTGCCTCACCACTATAGGCATCCGTTATACCACCTAGATAGGAAATACAATTTTCATAGATATTATGTGATTTTGGTACATTTTCTATTGGGCCATATAAGGTATCACCCTCATACCATGTTGATGTGTAGGTATTAGTTTTATCTAAGAATCTACCCATTGCGTAATTTCTACTACCATTTTTATAGGATATACAATTTGTAATGGTAATTGTACCTGGGTTTGAATTATCATCAAAGCCATTTGATTTATTATAGAAAGCTACACAATTTGTTACAGTATGATCTACCTCTATAGCTCTACCACCTAGCTTAAAGCCTTGACCATTTTTTAGTTCTACTCCTTCTAATGAGTAGCCATTAGAAAAGGCTACTGAATTTTTAATAGTTACTGATCCTATTTTACCTGTTTTATGTTTGGTAAATAGGTCCCAGCCATCATCTGAGTTATTATAAGCTATACAGCCATCAAAAACATTATTATATCCAGATGTTAATTTAGCTCCAAAGCCATCGGCATCCTCGCCTTGATTACCATCTGTTCTATCCCAATCATAATTACCATATGATGTACAATTTTTAATTAGATTATCATGTGGCCACTCATCAATTGTTTCACTACTTGAGCCTGCAATAGTACATCCTGAATTACCATTATAGGAAAATACACAATTTTCAACTATATTATAATCTCCCGCAACAACCATACCCTGGGCATTAGCACGAGTTATAGTTATACCCTTAATATGGTAATATGAGCCATTAACAGTTATACCTCTACACTTAGAGGTATTATAATTACCATTAATTGTTGGATTTTTTGTATAATCAAAGCCATAATCTAATATTACCATTTCATCCTTATAAGCATAAATATTAATATATTTATCCTTCATACCACTATTATTTAGCTTAATAACAGATGATGGATAATATGTACCACCCATTAGATATAGTGTTTTTTTATAGCTAATATTTTTAATACCATCCTCTAAAGAATATGGTTTTTCAAATGTTCCATCACCATTTCCAGTTGGAGAAGCAAATATAGAATTTTCATAATCAATTATATCTTCCTCTATAGTCGGTGTTGGGGTTGGTACTACAGTTGGAGTAGGAGTTGGTTCAGGTGTTGGGGTCGGTACAACACTTTCCTCTATAGTTGGAGTAGATGTAGGACTACTATCTATAGTTTGGGTTACATCAGAGCCAATATTATTATCATTTTTATTATTACAGCCTGAGCAGGTAAATATTAAAAATAATATTAACATTAAAAATACGCCTTTTCTATTCATCTTAATCACCGCATTTGTAAAGTATTATTTATTTATATTAAATAATACCTTTAATACTTTTTCAATAATAAAAAAGAAAAATGGTTGATTATTCAACCATTTCCTCTTGTTCTAGCTCCATAT
The DNA here is from genome assembly GCA_017462645.1 of Acholeplasmatales bacterium. Classification (GTDB taxonomy): domain Bacteria; phylum Bacillota_I; class Bacilli_A; order Acholeplasmatales; family Anaeroplasmataceae; genus Anaeroplasma. The sequence goes on from JAFTQR010000019.1 coordinate 44,402, forward strand.
TAGCACGCCATTCTTTAATTTGAGCTTCAATTTCAGCCTTTCTTTCTTGGAATAATTGTTCATGTAGCATCATCTTAGCCTCAAATCTTTCTCTACGCTCATGAGCATGCATTCTAATTTCCATTCTTACCTCATCTATTTTAGCCTTATGCTCCATTTTAAGCTCCATAACTGCAGCCTCAAATTGAGCCTTAAGCTCTTCAAATTGAACCTTTTTAGCTTCAATTTCAGCCTTTATAGCTTCAATTTCCTCTTCAGTTAATTCTTCATTCTTAATAGTATCATAAAGTGCCTTTAATTCTTCAGCTAATTCAAAGAATTCACTATATTCTTCCTTTAATGCTTCAACAGCTTCCTTATAATCATCTCTAATATGAGCAGGTAATCCATTCTTAATCTTATCTTCCTTAATAAGATCAATTCTTTCCTTAAATGATAATGCTAAAATTTCTTCTAAAGTCATTTCAGGATATAATTCCATAATTCTATCAATAATCATAGCATCCTTTAAAGAAACACCCCATTCTGTAGCTAAAGCCTCATATTCCTCTAGCTCTTCAGGAGATACCTTACCATAAATACCCTTCTTATCAAAGAAGTCATTAATTTCTTCTTTAATTTCTTCTTCAATTTCTTCTACTAATTCTTCATTTTCGCCTTCAACTAATAAATAAACTGTTGCATTTTGTGAATCAACATCTAAGAATCCTAGCTCTGTAGCTGTTTCAGTGAATGCTTCACCAGCATCCTCTGCAGATAATCCAACAAGATTAAGCTCACATAATACTGTTTCGCCATCCTCATTAATTGCGTTAGCAGCAACAACTAAGCCTTCACTATCAACTACTAATTCAATTTCTGGATTAATTCTTAAGCTAACATAAGAAAACTCCTTTTCTTCAGTATTAGAATCTGAATTACATCCTACTAAGCATAAAGACATTAATGCTAAGCAACTAGATACTTTTAAAACCTTACCAAATCTTTTCATAATTATTATTTCTCCTTTTAAAATTTTAGATAGATTTTTTATCTTTTCATAAGAATAATAATTAAATATTAATTTTTATCGCAAAAATTTTAAAAAAAATTAAAAAAGGGAAAAATTCCCTTTAATAAATTTATTAAATTACTTTTGTATTAAATGTATATTGAGCATAATCACCATCCTCAAATGTTAGCTCATATACATATATTTTATTTAACTCTAAATCAATCTCAATACGTTTAAACCAAATATCATTATATACTATTTCCTCATTTGATAATTCTTGATTATAATCATATGATTTAATTGTGATTGAAGTGAATTTTTCATTACAACGATAATTTGTTGTTTCTAATATTAATTTATATTCTTTATCAGTAGAGAAATAATCAGCACTATTCTTTTCATTTAATTCATATAGGTTTATATTTTCCTCACTAAACTTATTCCATATATAATTATACTTCTTAGCAGAATTATGAATATTTTTACTATCACTTTTACAATAACAATCAAAATCTACATTTGGAGCTTCATAGTAGTATGATGGTAATGTACCTAATATTTCTTCTCTACATATATCATAAAAATAAGTAGAGCATTTATTAAAAACTATTGTTGGAGTCTCATTTATACCTCTTGAGGTTTTAATTGTCCCATCACTAAACTCAACAATTAATTGCCATTCTCCACCATCTATAAAATCATAATTGGCATAAAGCTCATCAATTTTAAATAAACCATTATCATAACAACCATCAATAAAATATTTTTCTTCCTCTTCAGTGAATTCCCTTCTTACTTCAAGCTCTGGCTCTTCCTCATATTCTGGTGTATATCCATTTTTAAGGAATTGATTATTTTCAAAATCTAAAACCTCATTAGTTGTATAACCACCAAAATAATTTATACGTTTAAATGTTAGTTTTAAAACACCCATACGTTCTTCTTCATTATCATTACATGAAACTAATAATAAAACTAATGATATGCATAATATAGATAAAACTCTTCTAAATTTTTTCATACAACCCACCCTTCTAAACATATTTATTAATTTAATTTTCTTTAAATTTAATAGCAACATATCTATTCTTATCTAATGTCTTCTTTCCATATTCAATAACCTTTTTAGGACATCTATTGATACATGCTGTACAATGTACACATGATTTACCCCAAATAGGCTTACCATCAATAAGCTTTATATTATTTAATGGACATGAATTAACACATATTGAACAGCTTATACAGCCATCCTTAATATAAAACTTTTTAGGCTTTATAAAGAATTTATCAAACATCCATATTACAGGCTTAATAGATATTTTATGCATAAAGTCTACCTTATCCATATTAAAGTCTAAATTATTTTTTATTTTATCAGCTAAGGCTGGTATTTTTGATATTGCCTCTTGCATTTTAATATCATTTTCTTCTTTATTCTTAACAGTAAAAAACATTAAATAATTTTGAGGCATTGATAAATGCTCAACTCCTCTATATATTAAGCCCATATCTTTAACTAATGGTCTTATAAAGGCATCAGCGCCACTTACTCCACTACCTGCACATGTCATAATAAAATATATGTTTTTATTACCATTTAATTTTGATTTTTTTAATAGCTCTATTATTATTGTTGGTAAGGTTGAAATATAAATTGGGCAAACTACAAGATATGGACTATCTGATGTTAAATCCATAATTTGATTTGACTTTAGGTAAAAAGACATATCAACTGTTTGATCATTATTTATATAAGCTATATTTTTAGCTACATATTCACTATTACCGGTTGCTGAAAAATATAAAATCATAGAAATCGACTCCTTTATATAATTATATCATTATTTATAATAAAAGGATATATAATTTTAATTGCCTAACATGTAATATTATATTCTCATAACCTATAATGGAGCCTTTTAAAAGGCTTTAGAAAGAAGGTTATTTATGGGTGTTACAAACACAAATAAGGAAGTTAGTGTTTCTTCCATTAGATTTAGTGAATCATTTAAAGTTAGATTATCAATAGTTGCTGAGCCTGACATTGTTAATAATCCAACTGATATTGTTTTAATTTTAGATAGATCTGGAAGTATGGCGGGTGACCCATTAGCAAATTTAAAGGCTGGTGCTAATAAATTTATTGATATAATCGATGAATCTACTGATGGAAACCAAGATGGACAAATTGGTAATGGTAGCCATATTGGTATTGTTAGCTTTGCGACAAACGCAACTCAAGATACTCAGCTTATTACCTCAGTAGCTGATTTAAAGGCTGCGATTAATGATATTGCAGCTGGAGGTAATACCAACCATGAGGATGCATTTACAAAGGCATTAGATCTATTTGATCCAAATAGTACAAACGCAAAGGTTATGGTTATGTTTACAGATGGTATTACTACTGCAGGTGGTAATGCTAACACAATTGCAACACTTGCGAAGCAGCAAGGTGTAATCATTTATGTTATAGGTCTTGCAGGCCAAAGTGGCATTGATGAGGATGCATTAAGAGATTGGGCCTCAGACCCTGATTCTGCTTATGTTGTTATTACACCTGATGATGCAGAGCTTGAGGATTTATTTGAAAATTTAGCTAGAAATATATCAAATCCTGGTGCGACAAATATTGTTATTACAGATGAAATTGCTGATTGCTTTAGAATTACAGCACTATCAGCACCATCTAAGGGTACTGCAGAATTAATTAACTCTACTACTGTACAGTGGTCTATTGATGAACTAGGTGTAACTCAAAGTGAGGCTGCAACCTTAGAATTTACTGTATTACATGAGGGAGATTGTACAGGTATTGTTGAGGTGAATGAAAATATTACTTATACTGATGATGAAAATAATATTATTACATTCCCTTCACCTACAATAGAGATAGGCTGTGGTAATATAATTACCGAGCCATGCCCTACTCCAATTGATATTACAATTGATGGTTGTACAGATTCTGTTATTTTTGATGCAGGAGATATTGAATTAACATCACTAGGACGTATTTTACAATTAGATGTTACATTAAGAGGAATCTGTCCAAATAAAAGAGTAGCCTTAGCTATTCTTTTAAATGAATTAGACGATGAAGATAATGAGGCTGTTATAGGTATGAAAACATTGATAATACCTGCCCAAACAGGAACATCATGCCAAGATATATTAATAAGATGTATTAAATTTGTATTACCAGATACATTACCTATGTGTAATGAAAGAAATATAAGAGCAAGATTTATTGCAAATTATATGGATTTTGATTTTGAATGCTGTAATTTAATATTATAAACAATATAGAGTAGCTCAACTGAACTACTCTTTTCTCATCTACTTATCATTTCCTAATACGTCCCATAAATTAAAATAAGCATACAATATTGCTTGACTTAAAATGTATATTTTCATTGACTTTCGTTCAAAAATCACCATTTCTACTGACCAGAACTATATCTTCAAACACCCATTTCAAAACCTTCAAAACATCAAAAAAACGGCTTAGTTAAGCCGTTAATTCTACTAACCTAATAATCGCATAATCTCCTTTTTACTTTTTTCAATTCTCCTTTTTATAAAAAGAAAAAGTGAATAATTAAATTATTCATTTCGGGGCTAAATAGCCCATATTTTATTTTTTAGTTTTGGATTATAATAATTATGGTGATTATATTGAATACTCCTCTTAATAACTCTTATTTAAGTGAATATACTAAATTTAAATTATTAACAGCTGCTAAAAAAGGTGTGTCTGTATATGAAAACCAA
>JAFTQR010000020.1 GCA_017462645.1 Acholeplasmatales bacterium
TATATTCAAAGCTTTCATGGATTATGTTTAAAGCATTTCTATAACCTAATATTTCTTCCTCATCTCTATTTCTAGGTGTTGTCTTATCACTCATTAGTTGTTTAATTCTAGTAGAAGTAGTAACAATACCCTCAATTTTATTAGAACTTTCAGTTGATTGAATTTTAGCTATTTCAATTAATTGTTCTAAGGTTTGAGGCTTTTGTTTTAAATATAAGGATTGTTTACCCTTATGTTCATGTATCTGTGCAATTAAAGAAATGACTTCACTATCCCATTTATAATCATTTAATTTACTATAATCAAATATTTTCATCTAAAACACCTTCTTTCACCTAATTATACCTCTATTTTAGGAGCAAGTCAAACAAATAGGAGTATTTTCTCCTAAAAATACAATAAAAATAGGAGAAAAGTTTAAATTCAGGAGAATGTATATTTAATTATATGTAAGATTTACTTAATACATTCACGATAATTAAATTAGTTAAAGCATTATTATAAATAGTGTATTTCTTTCTTATAAATGGTATAATAATGGAAAGTGAGAAAATAGGAGGGATAGTAAAATGAAAAAGCAATTTAATTTAACAGTTTTTTTATATATATGTTGGTCAATTGCGATTGTTTGCAATATTGCTGCTTATAGTAGCACAAAAGATATAAATTCTCTTATTTTTCTTATTGTTTTGAGTGTTTGTTTAGGTGCCTTAATTATAATTGATATTATCTCTTCAAATAGTAAAATGTACATTGTTGTGGTAGAAAAGACATTTTATAGATTTTCTGAAAATATTATTGATAAAGCTAAAGTAATTAGTGTGAAAAAAATAATTAACAAAAAGCTTCAAAGTAAAATGAACGGAAATATAATTAAGAAGTGTATATTCGAAAATAAGTATGCAAAAGTATATTTTGACTTGATAGAAGGAAAAGATGTTTATTCACTACTAATAATAAAAAGAGTAAAAGAAAAAAAGAATCAAAGTTTTTCTTTTGAAGCAATGATTGAAGATAATAGAAGAAATCTTTCACATGTTAAAGAGGTTGTAAAACCTAAGCAAATTATATTAGATGGTACAATTGAAATTAAATATGATGCTAAAGTTAACAATGCAATTGCAATTCATAAAGTGGAAAATCAATATTGTTTAACAAGTTATAGATTACGTTTGGCCAATACATTTTTGAAAATAAGTCAAATTGATTATGATTTAATTATTTGGGATACAGACCCTGAATTATATTGTGAGTCTTATAATACATTAGATGAAGCAATTGAGGAAGCAAATCAAATGATAAAATGGCTTGATTATGGATTTTCTACGCCAACCAATAAAATGTTTTATACATTATCCGAAAAAAAAGGTAGTGGGTTTATTGAGTTTCAATTTTCCCAAAAGGAGAAACCTGATTTTAAAAACTATGATTTTTCTAACCCATCATCTTTATTTGTTGATGTAATTAGTGGAGATTCAATGGATGAATTCTTAGAAAATTATGGAGATATATTTAGAAATGGATTACATCCTGATAAATCAATTTCACTAGATTTATATGGAATTAATTTTTACTCACTTAAAGAAGTAGAGATTATTATTTATGAAATTGAAAAAAATAAGCCTAAAGATTATGAGACGATTTTAGAATGGCTTCGTGTTGTTAGTGAACACTATAAAGGTTTCTATATTTATGGTATATAACAGGTAATTTCGTTTTTTTATAACGTGCACAAAAAATCAAAAAATTTGTGCACGTTCTCGTTTTATGCCTAAAAAATCATTCATTTTAAGGTTGTCAACAAGTGAATTAATTTGAAAATTAAAAATGAAAAATGGCTTGTCTAAGCCATAATTTCAACATTATGTAGGTTATTTTAAATCACCCACATGTAGTTAACAATTGTATTAAGCGTCATATAAATATTCCTACATATTCAGCATCTACTGAAAATGTATATTTAGATGAATATGTTCAAGGTCAACCAATGTATATGAACTATCAACAACCAATGTATTATCAAGGAATTAATCAACAAATGATGTATAGTCCAAATCAATATCAAGGTAATGTTGGAACAGAAGGCATTCAACAACAAATGCAAAATCAAATGCCTCAATTTAATCAATATCCTAACATGATGAATCCATATAATAACTAATTTACAAGCCTAGTGCTTGTTTTTTTTATAAAAAAATTCAATATGACACGCATAGTGTCAAAATAGGTGTTATTATTAGGTTAATAGTAGAAAATATACTAAATTTATACTATAATTATAATAAGAGGTGGAACTATGGAATATGCTATTTTAGGACTATTATGTGTTGTTATTATTTTGTTATTTGTTATAATATTTAAGCCTAAAAATAATAATATTAATTCATCATTATCTAATGATGATATTGATAATATTAATAAGGCTATAGCTGATAAGCTTTCTAATCAAGAGGCTTTAAATAAAAAATCATTTGAGCTTATTGAGGAGAAAAATAAAAACTTTTATCAAAACATAGAAAAGAATATAGAGAATATTATTTCTAAATGTGATAAGCTAATTGAAAATGTAAATAAGGGCTTAGAGGATATATCATTAGCTAATTTAAAAAATTATAGTAATTTATCTGATAAGCTTAATGAATACTTCAATAAGCTATATAAGGAAAATACTACTGCGAATAATGAAATTAAAGAAAAGCTTCAATTAGAAATTAAGGAATTTAATAAGAATGTTAAGGAAGCCCTAGTAGAATTTAGTAAATCTAATAAGGAGGCTATTGAAAAGCTTGAAAATACCGTAGGTAATAATTTACGTGATTTAAGAGAGGATAATAGTAAAAAGCTTGAATTAATTAATAATACAGTTAGTGAAAAGCTAGAAAAAACATTAGAAGGAAAGTTAAAACAATCATTTGATAATGTTATTGAACAAATTGGTGGAGTTAATAAGGCTATTGGTGAAATTAAGGGTCTTGCCTCTGATGTAGGAAGTCTTAAAACAGTATTAACTAATGTTAAAACAAAGGGTATTGTTGGTGAGGTAATATTATCTAATATTATTAAGGATATATTAACAGTAGATCAATATGAGGAAAATATTATAACAAAGAAGAATTCATCTGAAAGAGTAGAATTTGCGATTAAAATGCCAGGGTCAGATGATGATTCAGTTTATTTACCTATTGATTCTAAGCTACCACTTGAAAGCTATCATAAGATTAAGGATGGAATGGAAAATGGAAATCCTGATATGATTAAGGAGGGTAGAAAGGAATTAAGAAATAATATTAAGAAGTTTGCGAAGGACATTAGTGAAAAATATATAGATGTTCCTAACACAACTGATTTTGCGATTATGTTTTTACCAATTGAAGGCTTATATATAGAAGCCTTAGATATGGGATTATTTGAAGAGATTCAAAGAGAATATAAGGTTAATATTGCAGGACCTACAACCTTAACCGCAATCCTAAATTCTCTACAAATGGGCTTTAAGACTCTAATTATTCAAAAGAAGAGTGCTGATGTATTTAAGCTATTAGGTGCTGTTAAAACAGAATTTAATAAGTTTGCTGCTACATTAGAAAAAACTCAAAAGAAGGTTGGAGAGGCATCTGATGAGCTAGACAAGCTAGTTGGTACTAGAACAAGAATGCTTCAATCAAAACTAAAAAATGTTGATAGCTTAGATGTAAGTGAGGCTAATGAGCTATTAGGAATAGAAGAATAGAACACGTATCGTGTTCTTTTTTCTTTTAATTATATCAAAATATGATATAATCTTTTTAGAGGTGAAATTATGAGAGCTTGTATATATGGTGCTGGATCACTAGGTACAGTGATGGGTGCTTATTTAACTAAAAATGGTGTTTCAATTGATTTAATTAATCGTAATAAAGCACATGTTGATGCTTTAAATCAAAATGGTGCTAAAATTATTGGTAAAATTGATATGGTAGTGCCTGTTAAGGCGTTATTACCAACTGAAATGACTGGTAAATATGATGTAATTTTCTTAATGACTAAGCAATTATTCAATAAGGATGTAGTAACATATCTTAAGGACTATTTATCTGATAATGGTGTTATTGTTACACTACAAAATGGTATTCCAGAGCCTGGAATTGCCGAGGTAGTTGGTAATAATAAAACAATTGGCTGTGTTGTTGAATGGGGTGCTAATCTAGAGGAACCTGGTGTTTGTTCTTTAACAAGTGAGCCTGATAGCCTTTCATTCCATATGGGAAGAATGGAGGGTATTACAGATCAGCAATTTAATAGTGTTAAGGAGCTATTAGAAAAAATGTGTCCTGTACATGTAGAGGAAAACCTATTAGGTGCAAGATGGAGTAAGCTATTAATAAACACTACATTCTCTGGACTTGGTACAGTAATGGGTGGTACATTTGGTACAGTCACAGGTAGTAAAAAGGGTAAAAGCGTCGCGATAAGATGCATGAAGGAATGTATCGATGTAGGTCATGCGATGGGTGTAGAGTTTGCACCTGTACAGGGTAAAAATATAGTTAAATTATTCTATTATAAGGGTGCATTTAAAAGATTCATTGCTAAATTATTAATTCCTATTGCGATGAAGAAGCACAAGGAAATTATTCCTTCAATGCTACAGGATTTAAGAAATAATAAGCCTTGTGAAATAGACGCAATTAATGGTATTGTTTGTGAATATGGTAGAAAATATAATATTAAGACTCCTATTAATGATAGAATTGTAGAAATCATTAAGAAGGAACAAGCAAAAGAACTACCATTAGAGGCAAAAAATATTGATTTATTTGATGATTTAATATAATATTATTGAAATTTTTCCATTTTGTTCTAATATATTAATGGAAAAATATATGAGGTGATAAATATGGCAAATATGGTTAAATGTACTGAATTTAGACCTGGCAATTTTTATGTTTGGGATAATCAATTATATGTATGTCAAGCAATTGATTTAAATAAAACTGCTATGGCTAAGATGAAGGTTAAATTAAAATCAAAAAATGTACGTACTGGTTCAATCACAGAAGTATCTTTAATTGGTGGAGATAAGGTTGAATTAATTTACGTTGAAAAGCGTAAAATGGGCTTCTTATATGATGAGGGTGAAGCAATCTGCTTCATGGATAATGAAACATATGAGCAAGTTAGTATCTCTAAGACATTATTAGAATGGGAAATGAATTTCTTAGTTTCTGGTGTAGAAGTAGAAATCATGACTTATAATGGTGAAATCTTATGTATTACAATCCCTACAAAGGTCACTTTAAATATTACTGAAAGTGAGCCTGCAGTACGTGGTGATACATCTAAGACTGCAATGAAGGATGCAATTTTAGAAACAGGATTTAAGACAAAGGTTCCTATTTTCGTTGAACAAGGTGAGGATATCATCGTATCAACAGAGGATGGATCTTACGTTTCAAGAGCTTAAATATATTAATGCGAGGACTACCTCGCATTTTCTTTTGCATATAATGTCGATATGTGATAGAATATTTAAAAAGGGGGTTAGCATTATGGAGAATATTTTAGAAAATGAAGAACAAATTGTAGAAGATGCAATAATAGATGTTGAGCCTAAAATAGATTATGTTTTACAAACTGATAAATTAGTTAAAAAATATAATGGTAAAAAAGCTTTAAATAAATGCTCTATGAATGTTCAAAAGGGAGATATTTATGGCTTTGTAGGCGAAAATGGTAGTGGTAAAACAACTATTATTAGAGCTATTACAGGCTTAATTCATCCAGAATCTGGAAGCTTTAAGCTATTTGGAGTAAAAAATACATCTAATGAAATTTATGAAGTAAGAAAAAGAATAGGTGCTATTGTTGAAACACCATCTATCTATAGAAATATGACAGCCAAGGCAAATCTGAAAATGCAAGCTACTATCCTAGGTATTGAAATAGGTGATAAGAAAATAATTAGTACCCTAGAGGTTGTAGGACTTGCTGATCTATTTAATGATAAAAAGAAGGCTAAAAACTTCTCATTAGGTATGAGACAACGCTTAGGTATAGCCATGGCATTGTTAAGTGATCCAGAGCTATTAATCCTAGATGAGCCTATGAATGGCTTAGACCCTGCAGGTATTGTTGAAATTAGAGAGCTAATTTTAACACTTAATAAGCAAAAGAATATTACCTTTATTATTTCCTCACATATATTAAGTGAGCTATCGCTAATAGCTACTAAATATGGAATAATTTCAAAGGGTACAATAATTCAAGAAATTAGTGCTGCTGAGCTAAAAAATCAATGTAAGAAGGCTATATTAATTAATACTAATAATAAAAATGAAGCATATGATTCATTAAAGGATTCTGTATTAGAAAATGAATTATATATAACCTCAACAGGTATTAGGGTAGAAGGAAATCATAATATTAATGATATAGTAAAAATATTAATTGATAAAAATATTCCTATTGAGGCAATCAATACTAGGGAATTTAATTTTGAGGATTATTATCTATCTTTATTAGGAGGTGGAAAATAATGCGTAGATTATTAAAGGCTGATTTTAAAAGATTTTTAACTGATAAGCTATTTATGATAGGCTGTTTTGTTGGATTAGGCCTAGTCTTTATTACTCCATTATTACTTCAATCATTAGAATCTCTAATGGGTGCGATTGAAGAGGGTGTAGAAATTACTGACTTAATTAACGCAAGAACATTTTATTTTGAAGCATTCTCACCAATGTCTGATTTTGGTATAGTTCTTGCAATCTTCCTTGCGATAATTATTAATAGAGATTTCTCATATGGCACAATAAGAAATAAAATTATTAATGGTCACAAAAGAAGAAATATTTATTTATCCTTATTCATAGTAACATTTACTATAATGGCAGGATTAATGCTAGCATATGCATTTACAACATTAGGTATTGGAACATTATTAACTAATTATTTCAGAGCCTATAATATAGGTAAAGAAATATTATTAATATTCTTATCTGTAATATTTGCAGCATTTTTCTTTGTAACTATTACAGCAATATTAGTATTCTTTTCACTTGCGTTTAAAAATGTTGGTGTATCAATTGTATTATATTTAGTTATGGGCTTTGTTTTCTCTATAATTTATACAGTTGCTACAGTAGGTAATGCAGCATTAGAAAGCGTAGATGCTAATACCGCAATAGAATATATATTTAATTTCCTAACATATATAAATCCATTTGCTCAGCTACAGCTTTTAGGAAATATATTAGAGCTAAAGCTATATGAGGTTGTATTCATTATATTCTCACAATTAGCTGTGATAGCTATATTCCTATTTGGTGGTATCGCAACATTTAATAAAAGAAATCTTAAATAAAGGGCATTCAATGCCCTTTTTACATTTTCTAACATATTTCGACAAAATGAGCTAATATTAAAGCTTAAGCATTTAAATATATAAATTATTATGTCGATAAATGTCGAATTATTAAAATATTTTTTATAAATATTAAATAATAAATTGTTATATTTACTATAAAATGATAGAATTTATACGTGCTTAAGGGAGGTTATAGAATGGATAATTTAATGTTTTCAATAATTAGCTTTTTATGTGCTGGTATCATTGTATTTTTAATTTTAAGCTCGAAAAAGAATATGGTATCTGAAAGTAAAAAGTCCTTTATATTAACCTCATGCTGTGCATTATTTGTTCTAATAATAGATATTGCAATAAGATTTTTAACAGAGTTTAGAGTAGACAGCTTTATTGTTGAGGTATTAGGGGCAATCTATTTTATCGCATTTGCTTATTTAGCATATAACTGGATGCTATATTCTGATATGCTTCAGGATATAAGCATTAAAAATAAGAAGAGATATAAAATAATTGCCTTAATTCCTGTTTTAATATTTTCAATACTACAAATAATATCTATTTTTAATGAATGGTTTTTCTATAATAAGGATGGAATATTTATACATGGTAAATATTATGTATTGCAATTTGTTTTTATTTTATCCTATATAGCAATAGCTTCATTAAAGGTATTATTTAAAATGATAATTAATAAGGGTTTTAGAGAAAAGTTTGAATATCTTACTATAGCCTCATTTGGAATATATCCCTTAATCTTTATTTCATTAAGATTATTTAATGAAACATCATGCTTTTCAGAATTAGGTATTACCCTAGGCTTATTCCAAAGCTATTTATATGTTAATAGCTTTGAAAGAGAAAAGTATAAAAATTATTCTAAAATAATAAGCTTTTCAAAGCTATTTTTAAATACCTATTTTATTGATATGGATACTGGTGAGGCAGAAATGATTGGTAGCTCATTAGATATTGAAAGTGATATTTTAAAAAGCTTTTATGATAAGGAGCTAATTAATTTTTATGAATCATTACCTAATTACATTAATCAATATGTTCACGATGATGATAAAATAGCTTTATTAAAATATACAAGTAGAGACTATATTGCTGCTAATTTATCTGAGGAGAATCCTTATTATTCATATATTTATCGTCAGGTAAATGATAATGAAACAAAATGGTATAAGCTATATATCATTTTAAAATCTACAACATCTGATTCTAGGGTAGATAAAATATTATTAGCAGTTATGGATGTTAATAAGGAAATAGAGCTTGATTTAAGTCAAAAGAAGCAAATTGAACAGGCTTTAATTGAGGCTCAAAATGCTAATAAGGCTAAAAGTAGCTTCTTATCTAATATGACACATGAAATTAGAACACCTATGAATGCGATTATTGGCTTTACTACCTTAGCTAAAATGTCGATAGATGATAAGGAAAAGGTTAATGATTATTTAAAGAAAATAAGCTCATCAAGTGAGCATTTATTAAGTATTATTAATAATGTTTTAGATATGAGTAAAATTGAAAGCGGTAAGGTTTCAATTGATTATAAGGCTTGTGATTTAAATGTTATTATTGATGATGTTGTAAAAATGACTAATTCTCAAATGATTCTTAAAAATCATGAGCTTATAATCAATAAGGATATAATTAATAATAAAGTAATTTCAGATAAGGTTAAATTTACACAGGTTTTAATTAATATTGTAGCTAATGCTATTAAATATACTGATGATGGTGGAAAAATCAAATTTAATATTAAAGAGGAAACTATTGAAAACACTAAATCTAGATTTATATTTGAGGTAGTAGATTCTGGTATGGGTATGTCTAGAGAATTCCTTGCTTCAATTTTTGAACCATTTGAGCGTGAACAAACAAGTACTGATTCTGGTATTGAGGGTACAGGACTTGGTTTACCTATTGCGAAAAATATTATTGATTTAATGGGCGGTAATATTTATGTTGATAGTGAGATTAATAAGGGTACTACAATAACAATAGATATTGAGCTTGCGATAATAAGGGAAGAATTAGAGCCTGAGGAAAATGATGATGACAATGTTATTAAATCTGAAGCTCATAATAGAATATTATTAGTTGAGGATAATGAGCTTAATAGAGAAATAGCTATAGAGCTTATTACAGCTAATGGATATGATGTAGATTATGCGGTTAATGGTAAAGAGGCTATTGAAATATTACTTGAAAAAAAGAATAAGTATGATCTTATTTTAATGGACGTACAAATGCCAATTATGAATGGACATGAGGCATCTGTTATTATTAGAAGCATAAATGATGATTATATATCAAAGCTGCCTATTGTAGCTATGACAGCTAATGCCTTTTTAGAGGATAGAAATGAAGCCTTTAAATCAGGTATGAATGATTTTATTAGTAAGCCATTTAAAATAAAGGAATTAATAGCTGTAATAGAAAAGCATATAAAAAAATAGTTCGATTTTTTCGAACTATTTTTCTATTTTTACAATTCTTTTTTTATTTGGCATATAAATAGCTATAATATAATAATTATCTAAATTTATAACCATACTATATTTAAATAAATCAGCTAAATTGAATTCATTTAAATATACTAAATTAAATTCTCTTAAAATATCATTTTTAACTGATTTTTCACATTTCTCATCCCACCATGCCTTAGGCTTTAGATTATAATATTCTAAATAATCTAAAATAATTTGAAGATGAAATTCATTATAATATTTTTTATTTTTAACAAAATCATCAATATTTCTGAAAACAACCTCTAAAGGCTTATGCTTATAGCTTGTGTAACCAAGCTTATTAAAGAAATCAAATGGATTATCCTCATTATCCAATATTATATTAATAGCATTTTTCATATAATCAGTATTATAATATACCTCAAATGAATCCTCGGCATAATGAATTTCTTTAATATCAGATTTAGAAAGATATGCATTCTCAATAACCTCATATGGTGCGTTTTGATCCCATTTATAATCATATAAATGGGCTTCATTTTTTAATCTAGTACCATGTAATAGCTTTAAAAAGCCTAATTGGAGCTCCTTAGGTCTTAGGGCTAATACCTCATTAAATGTATTTTCGAATGATTTATAATCCTCATATGGAAGACCTGCGATTAAATCTAAATGTAAATCAATTATAGATGCATCCTGAATTCTTTTAATATTATTAAATAGCTTATTATTATCTTGAATTCGACCAACACTTAAATTTGTTTTAATATTAGTAGACTGAATACCTATTTCAAATCTAAAAAGATTTTTAGGTGCTTTATTATTAATATAATCAATCACATCAATATCTAATAAATCACCAGTTATTTCAAATTGATATGACTGATAATCCTTATGAATATCAATTATATAATCAATTAGGGAAATAAAGTTTTTCTTATTAGCGTTAAAGGTCCTATCTAAAAATTTAAAGATACGAGCTCCCCTTTTTGTTAGAATAAGGATTTGATTTTTAATTTCCTCGATATTAAAAAATCTAACCTTATTATCAAGGCTTGCCATACAGTAGCCACATTTATATGGACAGCCTCTAGATGTTTCTAGGTAGATAATTTTATTATTTAAATCATCTAATAAATCATAGGCCATTTTAAGATTATTTAAATCTACAAGCTTATCGAATGTAGATCCATTACTATGATATAAATTAGGTATTTTTTCTAATTCAAATTTATTATCTAAATAATGAAGAAGAAGATTAAATGCTTCCTCACCTTCATTTTTTATTACATAAGAGGCAAGCTTATTATTTATATAATATTCAGCATTATAGCTTACCTCTGGACCACCTAAAATAATTATTTTATTTTTATCTTTAATCATTAGTAGTATTTCTTTAATTATTTCAATATTCCAAATATAGCATGAAAAGGCAATAATGTCATAATTATTGTTAATAATATATTCATATATAGAAGTAATATTATCCTTAATCGTAAATTCCTTAATATCGGTATTATAAGAGGTATTTTTCTTTAATAGCCTTATAGCTAGATTAGGATGAATATATTTAGCATTAATTCCTAATAATAATGTTTTCATAAAATCGCCTCGTTAGTATTCTATCACAAAAGAAGCTCTTTGTGTGGAAATTTTGCGGTCTTTGTGATAGAATGTCTAATGATGGAGGTGTTAGTATGCCATTTTTACCTATAACAATTGAAGAAATGAAGGAATATGGGTGGGAACAGCCAGATTTTGTTTATGTGATTGGTGATGCGTATATAGATCATCCATCATTTGGACCTGCGATTATATCTCGAGTATTAGAGAATTTTGGATATAAGGTTTGTATTGTATCACAGCCTGATATTAATAAGAATGATGATTTTAAGAGATTTGGGACACCAAGACTAGGCTTTTTAGTTTGTGCTGGTAATATAGATTCAATGGTGGATCATTATTCTGTTTCTAAAAAAAGAAGAAAAAAGGATTATTATACACCAGGTGGTGTAATGGGTAAAAGACCTGATAGAGCTTTAATTAGATATTCATCTAAGATAAGAGAGCTATATCCTAATACACCTATAATTATTGGTGGTATTGAGGCTTCACTAAGAAGATTAAATCATTATGATTATTGGGATAATAAGGTTAGAAGATCTATTTTATTAGATTCTAAGGCTGATTTATTATTATATGGTATGGGTGAAAAGACTATAGTTCAGGTTGCCGATGCTTTAGATAGTGGTTTAGATATTAAGGATATTGTATATATTAGAAATTCTGTTTGGAAGACTAAGGATATTAATATGCTTCCAAATAGCTATGTAAAGCTTCCTAGCTATGATGATGTTTTAGCTGATAAAATGAATTATTTAAAATCATTTCAAATTCAATATAAAAATACTGATGCCTTTACAGGTAAGACATTAGTAGAGGAATACAGAAATTGCTTTGTTGTACAAAATCCACCAGAGTTTCCATTATCTCAAGAGGAAATGGACGCTGTATATGCATTACCATATATGAGAGAATGTCATCCTTTAATCGAAGCCCAAGGACATGTGCCTGCGATAGATGAGGTCAAATTTTCTATTATTTCTAATAGAGGCTGTTATGGTGGATGCCATTTCTGCGCCTTAACAATGCATCAGGGTAGAATTATTCAATCTAGAACGAAGGAATCAATATTAGAAGAGGTTAAAATAATTAGCCAGGATAAGGATTTTAAAGGATATATTCATGACATAGGTGGGCCAACAGCCAACTTTTATAGACCTGCCTGTGGCAAGCAAATGGATAAGGGTGTATGTACAAATAGAGAGTGTATTGGATATGATCCATGTAAGAATTTAGAGGTCGATCATAGTGAATATTTAGATATATTAAAGGAGGCTAGAAAGCTTCCTGGTATTAAGAAGGTATTTGTTAGATCGGGCCTAAGATATGATTATATTATGTATGATAAGAATAAGGAATTCTTTGAGGAGCTAATAAAATATCATATTTCTGGCCAGCTTAAGGTAGCACCAGAGCATGTTGATGATAGAGTATTAGTAAGAATGGGTAAACCATCACGTGGCTTATATGATGAATTTGTTAATCGTTATTATCAATTAAATCAAAAGCATGGAATGAATCAATTCCTAGTGCCTTATTTAATGAGTAGTCATCCAGGCTCAACTCTAGATGCTGCGATTAATCTTGCAGAATATTTAAGAGATACAGGTCATATGCCAGAGCAGGTACAGGATTTCTATCCTACACCTGGTACTGCCTCAACCTGTATGTATTATACCGGTATAGATCCATTTAATAATGAGCATGTATATGTACCAAAGGATCCACATGAAAAGGCAATGCAAAGAGCATTAATGCAGTATCGTCTTCCTCAAAATTATCATTTAGTTCATGAGGCTTTAATCAAGGCAGGAAGAAGAGATTTAATAGGCTTTGGTAAAAAATGCTTAATTAAGCCTAAAAGATAAAGTGTTTGCAATGGCTTTACTTTTTTGAATCTTTAATATATAATTACATTTGCTAACTAGAAGTAGGTGGTTTAATGAAATATAACATGAGTAGCGTAATTAAAAAGGCTATTTTAGGTGGAATTGTAGTAATATTTGCATTTATCATTATATTGTCATTTAATGATATTAAAACTACAATTAACGTAATTAAAAAGGCAAATGTAGAGAATTTATTAATATGCCTAGGCATTGTTGTGGCATATTTATTCTTCTATGTGCTAAGCTTGCATATTTTAATGAGAAGTAGAAAAATTAATATTAGAACTAGAGATATTTATCTTATAGGTATAACAGAGCCATTTTTTAATGGTATTACACCATCATCATCTGGTGGACAGCCGTTTCAAATGTATGCTTATTATAGAAGAGGTGTATCTTTAAAGGATTCATCTGTAACGCTATTAATGAATTTTATTGTATTCATGCTAGGTAATAATATATTCGCGTTTACATCGCTAATATATTATGATGAATATGTTGCCAAAATACCTAATTTTACTTGGATAGTTATTTTTGGCTTTGCGATGAATTTCTTTATCTTGTTTTTCTTCTTAGCATTAGCTTTATCAAAGCATGCAAGAAATATAATGATAGCATTTGTAGGATGGCTATCTAGAAGAAAGCTATTAAAGAAGGTTTTAGCTGGAAAGCAAGAAAAATTTATTCAATATTGTGATGGAGTTCAAGAGGGCTGTAAGGCTATCTTAAAGAATCCATTAGCATTTATATTAGCATTCATTAGTAAAATGATAGCTATAGCACTATATAATGTTTTACCATTCTATGGAATGAGAGCATTAGGATTAGATTTATCATATGATTATTTCTTCTATGTAATGCTAGGTACTGCCTTCGCAACAGCAATGGTTATTTGGATGCCTACACCAGGAGCTGTAGGTGGAATAGAGCTTGCGTTTAGCTCAATCTTTATTACATTACCAGGTACAACTAAAGCAATAGCTACTGCAGGTATGTGTATTTGGAGATTATATACATTCTATTTATTATTAATTGTAGGCTTTAGCTGCTATATGATTTTCGAAATGAAGGAAAAGAAATATAGAAAATATTTAGCTGAGCATGAGATAGAAAAGCCTGAAAATAATGATGAAGCAGCTATAGATACAGTAGAAGTAATTAATGAAAATAATGAAAATGATGAAAAAGAAGAGCTTTAGGCTCTTTTTTCTTTTCTTTTATTTTTATAAATGTTAAAATGATATAAAGATTTCAATTAGGAGATACAAAATTATGAAAAAATTATTTAGTTTATTAGGGGTTGCCCTATTAGGTGTCAGCTTAGTAAGCTGTGGTAGTAAGGAAGAACAAAAGCCAACACCAACACCAAGTGAGACTACACCAAGTGTTGATGTTACTCCAACACCGACTCCAACACCAACACCAACACCGACTCCAACGCCAACTCCGGATCCAACACCGACACCAGAGCCAACGCCAACACCGATGCCAACAGGTAATGAATATTTAAATATTTTATCTGATGATGTTAAGGCGAATCAAGGTGCAGCTGGCTATGTTGCAGGAGATATAGAGGATTATAGTGTATATGTAGGAACTGATGCATATAGAGAGGTTACAACAGCTGAGGAGCTATTAGATGCCTTAATGGATGCGAAGGAAACATATACAACAACATTTAAATATGACCCTAGGGATACAGAAGAACAAGCTATTGCTGATAGATTATTAGAGCTTGATACAAAAAATAAGACTTAGGGCTTAACAAAGGATGAAAAAACTGAACGTACCTCATTAGAGGCAGAGGCATTATCATTAGGTATACCTGGCCATATTGAACAGGAATTAGAAGCTGAAGGTACTGTTAAGGTTATCGAAATTAAAAATGATTTAAATATGGGCTATAAGGTATTACAAAGTGAATGCCCTAATTCATTATCAATAGTAGATAATTTCTGTCGTAATAAGGATAGTATTGTTGCATCATTAAATATGTCAGATATGTATAATGAAAATGGTATGAGCCAAATTAAGATTGAAAATACATCTGATTTATTAATTTATTCTAAGAATGGTGCTAAGCTTACTCATTGTGGCTTTAAGCTTACAAGTGATAAGAATATAGCAATTAGAAATTTAGAATTTGATGAGCTATGGCAATGGGAGGATTCAAACGGATTATATTCTGGTACAATTGGTGATTATGATGCGTTTGGATGGGCATATTTTAAGATAGCTCATAGTGAAAATATTTGGATTGACCACTGTGAATTTGGTAAATCTTATGATGGTCAAATTGATTATTCTAATCCTGTATATGATACTAGAAGTACAGCATTTAGAGCTCCATATGGTGGTACAGGTGGAAACTCATTACATATTTCTAACTGTAGCTTTAATGCGGGTAGTGATGATGAGGATGGCTATTTATATAAGATGATGGCTGCCATTGAAGAAAAATATCAAAATGGTGATACAGATTATGCTTATTATAATTATTTAAGACAAACATTATCATTTGAAGAAATTCTTTATGGTTTAGCTATGCCTCAAAAGAAGGGCTTCTTATTAGGTGATTCAGGTGATGAATATACATATAATCTAAAGATAAATGTTTCTATCGCAAACTGCTATATTAAGAATTTATGTGATAGAGTACCTAAGATTCGTGGTGGTAATGTTTATATGTATAACTGCTTAGTAGATAATTTTGAGTACTACACATACAGAACACAAATTAAATCTTATAGTATGTCAAATAACTTTACTATAACAACTGATAATGGTACTATGAATGCTAAAATGGCATTAGTAAGCCAAGGTATTTTATGTGGCTTAGGTGGAAGCATTCAAGCTGAAAATTGTATTTTCTATGGTATTGAGACATTATTAAAGAATAACGATTCAGGCTCATCTCCAGACGTTGATGGTGGATTTAAGCTTGTGAATTGTAGATACCAGGTTAAGGAAAATTCTAAAGTAACTGAAGGCTCATCTTCAAAATATAAGTTCCTAGCATCTACACCAACAACACTTAAAATGGATAATTTCTCATGGCATACAGAGGATGGTAATGCACCATTTACTCCAGTTGTATATGAATTAGATAATTTAAAGGCTACTTTATTAGAATCAGATTGTAATGCTGGTACTAATGAGTACTTCCAAGAATTATTCTTAAAATCTTCATATTAAAAAGAAGAGGAGCTTGGGCTCCTCTTTAAAATTTAAAAGGGAGGCTTTTGCCTCCCATAATTATTTAATTAGATACCTTGTGCAATCATTGCATCGCATACCTTTTCGAAGCCTGCGATATTAGCACCAGTTACTAAATCGTATTTATTACCTAATTCAACTGCCTTAGCATAAGCATTCTTGAAGATATTAACCATAATGCCATGAAGCTTATTATCAACCTCTTCAAAAGTCCAGCTTAAGCGGTTAGAGTTTTGAGTCATTTCTAATCCTGATGTTGCAACACCACCAGCATTTGCAGCCTTTGCAGGACCAAATACTACCTTGTTATCGATAAAGTACTTAGCAGCCTCTAAAGTAGAAGGCATGTTAGCACCCTCGCATACTGCGATACAGCCATTAGCTACAAGCTTCTTAGCATCCTCTAAATGAAGCTCATTTTGAGTAGCACATGGTAATGCGATATCACACTTAACCTCCCAAATGTTTCTTGAGCCTTCAACATAAGTAGAACCAGGAACACGCTTAGTGTATTCAACGATTCTAGCACGCTCAACCTCTTTAATTTGCTTAATAACATCTAAATTAATACCATTTGGATCATATACATAACCATTAGAATCAGACATAGCTACAACCTTAGCACCTAACTCTGTAGCCTTTTGGTTTGCGTAAATCGCAACATTACCAGAACCTGATACTACAACAGTCTTACCGTTAAAATCAGTATCCTTTAAAGCCTTTAATGCTTCATTAGTGAAGTAGCATAAGCCGTAACCAGTAGCTTCCTTTCTAGCTAATGAGCCACCATAGCTTAAGCCCTTACCAGTTAATACACCAGAAAATTCATTTGTAATTTTCTTATATTGACCAAACATATAACCAATTTCTCTAGCACCAACACCGATATCACCAGCAGGAACATCTGAATCTGGGCCAATATGACGATATAATTCAGTCATGAAAGATTGACAGAATCTTAAGATTTCTGCATCACTCTTTCCCTTAGGGTCGAAGTCAGAACCACCCTTACCACCACCCATAGGTAATGAAGTTAATGAATTTTTTAATGTTTGTTCAAGACCTAAGAACTTAATGATAGAAGCATTAACGCTTGGATGGAATCTAATACCACCCTTATATGGACCGATTGCACTATTATATTGTACACGGTAACCTCTATTTACTTGATAGTTGCCCTTATCATCTGTCCAAACAACCTTGAATTGAACAAATCTTTCAGGCTCTAAGAATCTTTCTAAAATCTTTTTAGACTCTAATTCAGGATGAGCTGCAATATATGGTTCAAGAGATGCTAGGATTTCTTGAGCAGCTTGTAAAAACTCAGCTTCGCTTTTGTTTTTTTCAACTAAATTAGCATATACATTTTTTACATATTCTGTTTTAAACATAATCAAAATACCTTCCCTTTTATTTTCGATAACTAAATTCTAGCACAAAATTTTAAAAAAACAATACTTTTACCGAAATAAATTTTGCAAAAACGCTTTTTTTTAAATTTTATTTAACACTATTATCAAATATTTAGAATTTTAACCTTCCTATGTCGAATTTTATCCATATGTGATATAATTTATTTATAAATTCAAGGGTGATTATATGATTAAGGCAGTTATTTTTGATTTAGATGGTACATTACTAAATACACTTAAGGATTTAAATGAAGCTTTAAATTATAGTGTAGGTCAATACGGGTATAAGAAAATACCTATTGAAAAAACGAAAGAGTTTATT
Source organism: Acholeplasmatales bacterium (assembly GCA_017462645.1). GTDB lineage: Bacteria > Bacillota_I > Bacilli_A > Acholeplasmatales > Anaeroplasmataceae > Anaeroplasma. The sequence continues at coordinate 18,285 of JAFTQR010000020.1, forward strand.
GGTAATGGAATAAGAAATTTAATATTAAAAGCAATAAATTATGATGAGACTAAAATAGATGAGATTTTTGATTTATTTAAGGAATATTATTCAGCTAATTGTAATAATTATACTATGCCATATGATGGTATATTAGAATTAATTAAAATATTAAAGAATGACTATAAGCTTGGTATAGTATCAAATAAAGCTAAATATGGATTAGATATTTTAGTTAATGCTCATTTTAAAAATGAATTTCCAGTAGTTATTGGCGATATGGAGGGTATTCCTAGAAAACCATCTAAGGAGCCTTTAGTAGAGGCATGTAGAAGATTAAATGTATCTATAGATGAAATGGTATATATTGGTGATAGCGATGTAGATGTATTAACTGTTAAAAATACAGGCTGTCATGGTATATTTGTTGATTATGGCTTTAGAGATAGAGATAAGCTGATTTTAGCTGGCGCTGATATTATTGTTTCTAATCCATTAGATATTGTTAAAACTTTGAAAGAGCTTAATTAAATAATATTTACATTAAGATGTAAATTTGATATAATAATTTAGGTGATTAAGAATATGCAGGATGTTAAAATAGACAATTTAGAATTGTTTTATGATTGCGTTATAGAATCTAATAATTATTTATATGAAATATTTCGAAAGCCATATTTTGAACTGATTGAAATGACAGTTCAAAATATATTAGCTGGAGAGGTATTAACTGATTTAGATGATGAGCAGGCAGAAAAGCTACAATCAATCTATGATAAGATTGCTGATGTAGATTTTACTGTTGAGGATGTTCGTAAGGCTATGCAATCAGTTATTTTACGTGGCTTTAAGGAAATGAGAATACCAAATGGTAATACTACACCAGATACATTAGGTATTTTTATGGCGTACTTAATCACAAAGCTATGTCCTAGTAAAAATATTTCTATAATGGATCCATTATGTGGAGTTGGTAATTTATTATTGACTATATCAAATCATTTAGATAAGGATTTATCCTTATATGCATGTGATAATGATGAGTGGATGACTAAGCTAACAGCTATGACAGCTGATTTGTTATCTACTCCAGTTGATATTTATTTACAAAATACATTAAATTTAAATGTCATAAATATGGATGCGGTGGTATTTGATATGCCACACAGTGAATTTGATGGTAATGAATATTTCCCATATAAGGCAATGCTTCATTATGCAAGCATGCTGAAAAATGATGGTGCTATGATAGGAATAGTAGAAAATGATTTCTTTGATTATGATAAGAATCAATCATTTAAAACTGAGCTGTTAAAGGATATGAGTATTATAGGCTTAGTAGAATTGCCTGATATGATGTTTAAGGCAACAAAGCCTAAGCTAATTGTTGTTCTTCAAAAAAGAAAAATTGAAGACAAGAAATGCTTTATGGTCAAACTTCCAAGCTTTACTGATGTAAAGGAATTTAATTCATCTTTACTTGAGATTGAAGCATGGTTTGAAAAAAATAATTATAATAAAAAATAAGAAGTGAGGAA
>JAFTQR010000021.1 GCA_017462645.1 Acholeplasmatales bacterium
GAGAAATAGAAACTAAGCCATATCATGATGATTTTGATTGGATAATATTATCAAAATATTATATTGTGTTAGATACAAGAATAATACTTTATGATATTCAAAATGATATATTTAAAATGATTGATAAGGAATCAGAGGAATACTATGGAATTATATTTAAAAATATACATCAAATAAAATATAAAAACGGCTTAATAGAGCCGAATTTTGATATATATTATGGTCCAATAGCCGCCTTATTTTCTAAGATATATTTAGCCTATGATCATAAGGAATTAGATATAGATTTTAAGAAGAAGCTTGATAAGATGAATGTATTTAATAAAAAATATTTTTTCTTTATTAGCTTATATACCTACGTACTAAATTTGAATTTAGAAATTATACCATCAAATAGTAATTTACAGGCGTTTATAAGTATTACTAAACGTATAAAAAGATTTATAGACTTATTTAAGGATTATCTCAAATGATAATCCATTATTTTTTTAGGAAATCCTTTATATCGTCCATATATGTATTTAATATCAAATATGCAGATTCAATAATAATGATCACTGCTAATATAATTAAATTCGTATTTGTAAATGAAAAAATAGTTAAAAAGATTTGATAAATTAATATCGTTATAAACATAGTTTTTATATTTTCCTTTATATATTGTATTATATTTGACATAATATCACCACTATATTATATGCAAATATTGTATATTTTTTAACTTTATTATTTAAAATAATAAAATAATGGAGTATCAGTTGACAATATTGACTTTATAATTTATAATTATAAAATGGACAATAATGTTTTGGAGGGATATTATGCAAAAGATTACATTAGAAGAATTAGTTGGATATTTAAAGGAACAAGGATTTGTTTTCCAAGGTAGTGAAATATATGGTGGACTAGCAAATTCATGGGATTATGGTCCTTTAGGTGTTGAATTAAAAAATAATATTAAGCAAGCTTGGTGGAAGAAGTTTGTTAAGCAAAATAAATTAAATGTAGGATTAGATTCAGCTATCCTTATGAATAAGGAGGTATGGGTAGCATCTGGTCATATCGGTTCATTCTCTGACCCATTAATTGACTGTAAGAAGTGCCATTCAAGATTTAGAGCTGATAAGCTAATTGAGGATCATTCTCATGGAGCTATTACTGGTGATGGTATGAGCAATGAGGCATTATCAAAATACTTAATTGATAATAATGTTACATGCCCTACTTGTGGTGCATTAGATTATACTGATATTAGAAAGTTTAATTTAATGTTTAAAACTCATCAGGGGGTTATTGAGGATGCAAAGAATGAGGTTTATTTAAGACCTGAAACTGCACAAGGTATTTTTGTTAACTTTAAGAACATTCAAAGAACAACAAGAAGAAAGCTACCATTTGGTGTTGGTCAAATTGGTAAGAGCTTTAGAAATGAAATTACACCAGGTAACTTCATTTTTAGAACAAGAGAGTTTGAACAAATGGAATTAGAATTCTTCTGTAAGCCAGGTACTGAAATTGAATGGTTCAGCTACTGGAGAGGCTATTGTATGGATTTCTTAAAGAGCATTGGTGTAGATGGTGATAAGCTAAGATTTAGAGATCATGATAAGGAAGAGTTATCTTTCTACTCAAATGCTACTACAGATATTGAATTTGAATTCCCATGGGGCTTTGGTGAGCTTTGGGGTATCGCAAGTAGAACTGATTATGATTTAAATGCACATCAAAATCATTCTAAGGCTAATTTAGAATATTTAGATCCAGAAACTAATACTAAGTTTGTTCCTTATGTTGTTGAACCATCTGTAGGTGTTGAAAGAATGCTATTATCAGTATTATTTAGTGCTTATGATGAGGAAGTATCTGAAAAGGGCGATAAGAGAACGGTATTAAGATTACATCCAGCATTAGCACCATATAAATGTGCTGTATTACCTTTAATTAAGAAGAATCATGCTGAAAAGGCTAATGAGGTATTTGATTTATTATCAGAAACATTAGCTGTAACATATGATGAAACTGCAAATATTGGTAAGAGATATAGAAGACAGGATGCAATTGGTACACCATTCTGTATTACTGTTGATGAAAATACAATTGAAAATAATTTAGTTACAGTTAGAGATAGAGATACTATGGAGCAAATTACATTAAATGTTAATGAGGTTGCTGCATATATCGAATCAAAGCTTAAGTTTTAATAATTTAAAGAAGGGGATGATATCGTGGCAACAAGACAAGAAATAGATAATGTTATTGATGCTACCGATATGGTCGCACTTGTATCGGAATATGTAAGGCTTGAAAAGGCTGGTAAAAACTATAAGGGATTATGTCCATTTCATAATGAGGATACACCCTCATTTGTAGTTTCAGCTGAAAAGAAGCTTGCCCATTGCTTTGGCTGTGGTGGTGGAGGTAACCCAATTAAATTTTTAATGGATATTGAAAATATTGATTTTGCCTCTGCCCTAAATAAGCTAGCTAAAAGAAATGGTGTTTCGATTACGGAAAACACTCAATTTGTAGATAAGAAACAGAATTTAACAAAGTATTATAAGATTATGCAGGTAGCTACTAATTTCTACAAGAAATATTTAGATAATTCCTCTAGTGGATTAGAAGCTAAAGAATATTTGAATAAAAGAGGATTAAATGATGAAACAATAAAAGTGTTTAATATTGGTCTATCACCTAAGCCGGGTGATACTCTTTATCAAATATTAAAGGAATCTGAATTCTTAGAACTTGATATAAATGATGTTGGTTTAATTGAAAAGGGTAATAAGGGGTATTTCGATTTATTTGCTAATCGAATTATGTTTCCTATTTATGATGAATTTAATAATCCAATAGGCTTTAGTGGAAGAATTTTTGGTGATACTGATAAAAAGATAGCTAAATATGTTAACACTAGAGATACTGTTTTATTTAGGAAATCAGATGTTTTATTTAATATAAATCTAGCTAAGCCTGAAATCCTTAAAAATAAAAGAGTAGTTTTATATGAAGGACAAATGGATGTTATCGCATCTTATAAAAGTGGTATTAAGGAAGCTATATGTACTATGGGTACAGCTCTTACAATATCACAGGCAAGGCTATTATCTAAATACACTAATAATGCTGTTATCTGCTATGATGGTGATAAGGCTGGTATAGCCGCATCGCTTAAGGCTATTAATGTATTTAGAAATGCTGGATTTAATGTACATTTAGTTTTATTACCCAATGGAATGGATCCAGATGAATTTGTTTTAAAAAATGGAGAAGAAGCATATAAGGAATATTTTGAATCACATTTAATGGATGCTAATCAATATATTTTTGAACAGGCCTTCATTAATAAGAATTTAAATGACTCTATAGTTTTAGAGGCAGTTAAATCTCAAATATTTGATATGCTATCTAATTCAAGCAGTACGGATAAGGAAGTATATTTAAATAAGCTATCTGAAAGAATTAATGTATCCTATGAATCAATAATTGCTGATTTCAATAGATATTATAATTCAACCGCAATGCCTAATTTTGTCGATAATAATGATGATTTTATTCCAAATGAAAATTATCCATATTATGAACAAACACCAAAGCCTATTATTCCAAAAAATGCTTGGAATCATAGCTGTGAGCTTAGATTATTTATGTATGCTAAATCATCTAAGGAGAAGGCTTTATATATCGATAATATGATAAGTGATAGAATGGATGCCTTATCAATTGAAAATCAAAGCCTTTGGGTAACGTTAATAAATAGCTTCTATGAGAATTATGCAGTATTTGATGAGGCCTTATTTATTAAAATGCTAAATGAAGAAGAGGTTAAGCATTATACTAATATACTAGATGAATTAAGAAAGTTTAATATTAATGAGTATAATGATGAGGATTTACATAATTGCATAGCTAAATTAAATGAAATTAAGCTAGTAAATGCTAATAAGCAAATATCTAGTAAGGTTAAAAATGATATGGATTTAGAAGATGCAAAAAAATTAATTGAAAAGAAGTTTGCTAATAGAAGAAAACAGGAACTGCTAAAAAATAGGAGGAAGTAAAATGGAATTTGATGTAGTGTTAAAGGAATTAATCGAATTAGGTAATAAGAATAAGGGCTTTATTCATTCAAAGGATATTCTTAAGCATTGTCAAGAGGATAGTGATGAATATGATGCCTTAGAAAAGGAATTATTAAAATTTGAAATTGACATTATTCCAGAAATTGATAATAATGATGAGCTATCATTAAGTGAATCTGGTGAGCCTAATTTAAGTGATGTTGAAGAGGTAGATATTTCTACTTATGACCAATTACCAGCATCATTAAAGGTTGATGACCCTGTAAGAATGTATTTAAAGGAAATTGGTAAAATTCCTCTATTAACTATTGATGAAGAAACAGAATTAGCTAAAAAGGTTGTAGATGGTAGAGAGGCTAAGGAAAAGCTTCAAATGATTGAGGCTGATGACCAAAATACTGTATCTGCAGATGAATATGAGGCATTATTAGATATTGCTGAGGCAGCTGAGGATGCTAAAAATAAACTAGTTAACTCAAATCTACGTTTAGTTGTTTCTATTGCTAAGCGTTATTTAAGCCGTGGCTTACAATTCTTAGATTTAATTCAAGAAGGTAATATGGGTTTAATAAAGGCTGTTGATAAGTTTGATCATCATAAGGGATTTAAATTCTCTACATACGCAACATGGTGGATTCGTCAAGCTATTACAAGAGCAGTAGCTGACCAAGCTAGAACTATTCGTATTCCTGTTCATATGGTTGAAACTATTAATAAGCTTGTAAGAGTTCAAAGACAATTAGTTCAAGAGCTTTCTAGAGAGCCATCTCCAGAAGAGGTTGCTAAGGTAATGGAAATTTCTGTTGAGAAGGTTCAACAAATTCAAAGAATTGCTCAAGAGCCAATTTCATTAGAACAGCCAGTAGGTGAAGAGGAGGATTCATCTTTAGGTGATTTTATTTCTGACCCTCATGCGTTAGATCCATATGAGTATACTGCTAAGATTAAATTAAGAGAGGAATTAGATTCTGTATTAGCCACTTTAACTGAGCGTGAAGAAAGAGTATTACGCTTACGCTTTGGTTTAATTGATGGTCGTCAAAGAACATTAGAAGAAGTTGGCCGTGAATTTAGTGTAACTCGTGAAAGAATTCGTCAAATTGAAGCTAAGGCTTTACGTAAGCTTAAGCATCCATCTAGAAGTAGAAAGCTTAAGGACTTCATGATTAAATACTAATGAATAGATTATCATTACTTGCTTCCCTTTCTAAGGGAAGTGAAATTTTATGCGATGTAGGCTGTGATCATGCATATGTATTAGTTGATGCTATTAAATATCATGGTGTAAAAAGAGGTATCGCAGCTGATATTGGTGAAGGTCCTTTAAAAATAGCTAAGGAAACTATATTTAATAACAATTTATCAGATAAAATAGATATCGTTTTATCAGATGGCTTTAAAAATATTAATTTACCCTTTGATACAGCTATTATTGCTGGTATGGGAGGGACATTAATATCTAATATATTAATTGATGGCTTATCTAAAATTAAGGATAAGAAATTAATATTGGAGCCTAATAATGATGCTTATAGGGTAAGAAAAGCATTATTAGATAATGGATTCATTATTATTGATGAATTTGCTATTAATGATATGGATAAATATTATGAAATAATAGTAGCTATTAAGGGAAATGCTTCATATAATGAATTTGAATTAAAATATGGTCCTATTTTATTGAATAAAAGAGAAAAAGCCTTTATAGATCATTACAAAAGGCTATATAATCATATTAATAGTATTATTGATTCAATCAATAATCTAGATGTAAAAAAGGGAAAAATGGAGCTTTTAGACGAATATAGTAAAATAATAAATGAATAATTAGGTGAATTATGAAGAAGTATATATTAGATACAATTAATTATTACACTGAATATTTTATAGATAATGAAAAAAGACCTACAATAGTAGTTAGCCCAGGTGGTGGATATCAATATACCTCTCCTAGAGAATCATTACCTGTTGCGAAGGCATATAATTCCTATGGCTATCATGTAGTAGTTGTAAACTACCGTGAAACTGTAGATGAAGCATATCCTAAAACAGCTGAATATTTAGCTTATGTATTTAAGCTATTAAAAAATGATGAAAGGGTATCTCATCTTATTGGTCTAGGCTTTTCAGCCGGAGGTCATAACCTATTAGAGGTTACTTTACATAATGAAAATTATAAAATGGATAAGCCAGATTTAATAATGCTAGGCTATCCTGTTGTAACATCAGAACCTAAATATGCTCATATGGGCTCATTTAAGAATCTATTAAAGGAAAAGGAAAATAATTTAATAATGAGAAAATACCTTTCTATGGAATATCAGGTTAAAAAGGGTAATCCTGATTTATTCTTATGGGGTACATTTACAGATGAATCTGTAGATGTTATGAATTCATTATTATTATTAGAGGCATATAGAAAGGCCAAATGTAATGCTGAATACCATGTATTTCCTATGGGTGGTCATGGATTAAGTGTTGCTAATAGTGAATCTGCTGAAGGCAATTTAGAAAAAATTAATCCTTATATTGCTAGATGGGTAGAATTATCTATTGAATGGCTTAAAAATAAATTAAAGTAAAAAATGGACATGCTAGCATGTCCTTTTTATGAAAGAGGTGTGTTAGATGGAAAAGCTATTATTTGAAAAAATAAAGGAATATCAAACTATTATTATTCATAGACATTCAAGACCAGATTTAGATGCCTTAGGCTCTCAGCTAGGTCTTGCATATGTATTAAAGGAAGCATATCCAGATAAAAAAATATATGTAGTTGGAGATACAACAAAAAAGTATAATTTTATTGGTAGTATGGATAATATAAATGATGATGAATATAATAACGCACTTGCTATTATTTGTGATGTTGCAGTTTCTGCAATGGTTAGTGATGATAGATATAAGCTAGCAAAAGAGGTTTTTGTTATTGATCATCATAGAAATGCATCAGATATTACAGAAAATCATTTATGTAATACATCATGTGTTGCTTGCTGTGAATATTTAACAAATTTATTATTAGAAAATGGTTATATAATAAATAGCGAAGCTGCAACATGCTTCTATGGAGGATTAGTTACAGATAGCGGAAGATTTATGTATGGTGAAGCCTTGGCTAATACCTTTATGACAGCCTCAAGGCTAGTAGAATTTGGTGCAAATCCAAAATATATATACGACAATATATATGTTGAAACACTAGCTGATTCTAAAATGAAGGCCTTCTTTGCTAATAGATATGAAATTAAAAATGGTGTTGCATATTTAAAAAATACTAAGGAAATAATGGATATGTATCCAGATAAGGAATTTAATGATATTTCAAGAGGAATGCTATCAGTTATGAGTGGTATTTTAGAAATTTCTATATGGTGTAATTTTACCTATGATAGTAATAAGGATGCAGTTATATGTGAATTTAGAAGTAGAAGCATTCCAATTGTAGATGTGGCTAAAAAATATGGTGGTGGAGGTCATCTACTTGCATGCGGATGTACTATACCTGATTTTGATGTTGCTGGTAAAATAATTGATGAATTCATCTCATTAATTAATAAGGAGAATGCATAATATGATTGGTAAAATACATTCATTCTTTGCAGGTGGTACAGTTGATGGACCCGGTATAAGATATGTTATCTTTTTTAAGGGCTGCCCACTAAGATGTGCCTATTGCCATAATCCTGATACATGGAGTATGGAGGGAGCTAATTTACATACTGTAAAGGAAATTGTAGAGAAGGGATTAAAATATAAGGGCTATTTTGGAAGTAATGGTGGTGTTACTGCAACAGGTGGTGAGCCATTATTACAAATAGATTTTCTTATTGAGCTTTTTAAAGAATTTAAAAAGCATAAAATCCATACTGCCTTAGATACTTCAGGTATTACATTTGATAAAAATAATCCTGATATAATATCTAAATTTAATGAGCTAATTCAATATACAGATTTATTTCTATTAGATATTAAGCATATTGATAATGATGAGCATATTAAGCTTACTAAAAAGCCTAATACTAATATTTTAGAATTTGCAAGATATTTATCAGATAATAATAAGCCTATATGGATTAGACATGTATTAATACCAGGAATAACGTTAAATGATGAATATTTAATAAAATTAAAAGACTTTATTGATACCCTATCTACTGTAGAAAAAATTGAGGTATTACCTTATCATACAATGGGTACAGCAAAGTATAAAAGCTTAGGTATTAATTATCCTTTAGAGGGAGTTAATCCTCCTACTAAGGAAGAGATTAAGCATGCCAAATATTTATTAGGAGTGATTAAGAATGTGGATTAATTCAAGTAATTATAAGGAATACCTTAAGGGTATTTGTATAGTTGAGGTATCTGGTGAATCATGTGCTAATTGCTTATCACTAATGCCTATATTACATAGCCTAGTATCACAAAGAAATGATTGCAAGCTATTTCATATAGAGGCAAAAGAGGATACGATGGATTTAATAGAAAAATATGAAATAGAGGCAGTTCCAAGCATATTAGTTTTATATAATGATGAACTATATGTTAAATGTAGAGGCTATCAACCAGAGGAAATATTAGAAATATGGCTTGATGCAAAAATTGAGGAGCTAAAAAAATTACATAATATTAAATAAAGTTAGTCTTGTATAACTTTTCTATATTTTCATATTGAATATGTAATATTTATGTAGTATAATCAAATGGGATGTCATAGACATCCATAGTATAAATTCAACTAGAAAGAGGTTTTTTATATGTATAAGGGATGGGAAGGATTTACTCTTGGAAAGTGGAGTAATGATGAAGTAAACGTACGTGACTTCATTCAAAGAAATTACAAGCCTTATGATGGGGATTCAAGCTTCTTAGCTGGTCCAACAGAGGCAACAACTAAATTATGGGATATCATTATGGATCTTTCTGCAAAGGAAAGAGCTGCAGGTGGTGTATTAAATGCAGATACTGATATTATTTCAAATATTACAAGCCATGCTCCAGGTTATTTAGATAAGAATTTAGAAAAAATAGTTGGTTTACAAACAGATGAGCCATTTAAAAGAGCTTTACAACCATTTGGTGGTATTAAAATGTCAATTCAAGCTTGTGAAATGTATGGCTATAATGTTAGTGATAGAGTTAAGGAAATCTTTTCAAGATATCGCAAGACACATAATGATGGTGTATATGATGCATATACTCCTGAAATGCGTGCTGCTCGTTCTGCACATATTTTAACAGGTTTACCTGATACATATGGTCGTGGACGTATTGTTGGTGATTATCGTAGAGTTGCGTTATATGGTATTGATTACCTAATTAAGCAAAAGGAATTAGATAAATCATTAATTACTGGTGAAATGTATCCAGATAAGGTTAGAGATAGAGAAGAAATTAGTGAGCAAATTAAGGCATTAAAGCGTCTTAAGGCAATGGCAGCGTCATATGGCTGTGATATTTCAGAGCCTGCAACTAACGCAAAAGAGGCTATTCAAGCATTATATTTTGGTTATTTAGCAGCAGTTAAGGATCAAAATGGTGCGGCAATGTCTATTGGACGTAACTCAACATTCTTAGATATTTATATTGAAAGAGATATAGAAAATGGAGTTATTACTGAGGAAGAGGCTCAAGAATTAATCGACCATTTTATCATGAAGCTTCGTATTGTTAAGTTCATGAGAATCCAATCATATAATGAATTATTCTCTGGTGACCCAACTTGGGTAACTGAGTCTATTGGTGGTATGGGTGTTGATGGACGTACTTTAGTAACTAAAACTTCATTCCGTGTTTTACATACATTACAAAATTTAGGACCAGCTCCAGAACCAAATTTAACAGTATTATGGGCTAAGAATTTACCTATGAACTTTAAGAGATTCTGTGCTGAGCTATCTATTAAAACATCTTCAATTCAATATGAATCAGATGATTTAATGCGTCCTGAAATGGGTGATGATTACTGTATTGCTTGTTGTGTATCATCAATGAGAGTTGGAAAGGATATGCAATTCTTTGGAGCACGTGCTAACCTAGCAAAATGCTTACTATACGCTATGAATGGTGGTAAGGATGAGCTTATGCTAGATAAGAAGACAGGTAAGCCATTACAGGTATCACCTAAATATGAAGCAATTTTATCTGATGAGCCTTTAAATTATGTAGAGGTTAAGGATAAATATGAGCAAATGATGGAATGGCTTGCAGGCTTATATGTTAATACATTAAACCTAATCCATTACATGCATGATAAGTATTCATATGAGGCTATCGAAATGGCTTTACATGATACTAAGGTAGGTAGATTCTTCGCAACAGGTATTGCAGGTCTATCTTGTGCAGTTGACTCATTATCAGCTATTAAATATGCTAAGGTTACTCCAATTCGTAACGAGCATGGTATTATTGTTGATTTCAAAACTGAAGGTGATTTCCCTAAGTATGGTAACAATGATGATAGAGCCGATGAAATAGCTGTATGGCTAGTAAAGACATTCATGAACATGATTAAGAAGCACTATACATATCGTGAATCAATTCCAACAATGTCAATTCTTACAATTACATCTAATGTTGTTTACGGTAAGAAGACAGGTAATACACCTGATGGACGTAAGGCTGGTGAGCCTTTAGCACCAGGTGCTAACCCAATGCATGGACGTGATTCAAATGGTGCATTAGCTTCATTAGAATCTGTTGCTAAGCTTCCTTATGAATATTCTAGAGACGGTATTTCTAATACATTCTCTATTACACCAGCATCTTTAGGTAAGGATGAAGACTAATTTTTAGGAGGAAATAATTATGTCACAAAGAGTAGATAATTTAGTTCAAATGCTAGATACTTATGTAGCAGATGGTGGCTACCATTTAAATGTTAATGTTTTCGATAGAGAGACATTATTAGATGCTCAAAAGCATCCTGAAAAGTATCCACAATTAACAATTCGTGTATCAGGATACGCTGTTAACTTCATCAAATTAAATAAAGAACAACAGGATGATGTTATCAATCGTACAATACATGAATCAATGTAATTAAAATTAACTATACCTTCGGGTATAGTTTTTTTTAATTTATGTTGTTATTATTTTAAAAAATTGATAAAATATATATAATAAGGTATTATATATAAAAATCCTACAGTAGTAGGTGGAGGATGCTTATGGTTGAATATGAGGTTGAAGGTAGAATAGTTGTTATTAAGGGATGTAGTAAGGATGAAATAGATATTACTCTACCAGAAAAAATTGATGGCTTACCAGTTGGTAAAATTGATGATAATGCTTTTGCTGAGGTTTCTAATTTAAGAAGAATAGTTATTCCAAAAACAGTTAAGCTTATTGGTAACTATGCCTTTGCAGGCTGTAAAAACCTATCTGAGGTAATTTTGGAGGAGGGTGTTGAAACAATTGAGGATTGGGCATTTATTTCATGTCGTATTCTAAAAATTAATTTACCAACATCTTTAAAGAGTATTGGTCCAAATTGCTTCTTAGGTAATAAGTGTAGAGCGCAGGTAGAGGACTTCGTTAAAAATAGAGAAAACGTATTAAGAAGAAAGAAAAAGGAATATAAGCATAAGGCTACTGTATTCCCAATCACATTATTAAGTGGTGTTGATATGCTTACTTATGATCTTATTGAAAATAGAAGTATTTACTATCAGGATCAATTTAATTTTATGAATAATGGAAATATTGATTTTTCAAGCTTAGATATTCCATTTGCCTTTGATAAGGATGAATTTATCATTGCTTTATATGATGATAAGCCATTATCAGATTTCAAAATTGATTTAACACATGATACAAAAACAACATTAGGCATGTATCATGATGATGATCCAGATTATGTTATTTGTGCAATGAATGTTTATGCTGGTGAGGAGCTTATTGATGAGGTAGCGGTTAAAACACCTTATTTAGAGGATGCTAATTTAGAAATCGTTGATATCATTGAAAAGCAAATAGAGGATAAATATTATTACTTTTTACAGGTTAAGGCTGATTTAATGTGCTTTGGTAATGGTAATATTGATAGAGAATTTGCCTTGAATCTATATGATGAGCTTTCAGGTAAATATATGACTCAGCTACAAAATAATTTAATTAATGATGAAAAATACGAGACTATTAAGACTAAGATAGAGGAATATTCCTTAGCTATCGTTCAGGATTTTATGAAAGGGGTTAAGGGTGCTCCAATTCTTCATTACGCAATGGATTTATACGCAAGTGTATTAATGGATGAGGAAATAGAGGCAAAGGAATCTATTATGGCATTCGTTAATGATAAGCTTTCTCAAATTTATAGTACATTATCTGATAATGATTCTTTAGAGGAATTCTGCTTCAATGTAGATGATACATTAGAGGCATTAGCTACTATATCAGGTATATCTATTGAGGACTTATGTGCTAAATATAATATTAGCATAAGAGATGATAATGGAAATCCAATCGATAATAAGGCTATAGAATTAAAGAAACAGGAATTTATTAATGTTGAGGCTAATTATAAGCTTCATGCAGATATTTTATATAGAATGTATATGGAGCTTAAGGATCTTAATAGAGAATTTAGTATATTAGCATTCCAAGAATAGAGGTGAAACTATGGCTAAGCCAACAATCGCGATATTATATGACTTTGATAAAACTTTATGTACTCAGGATATGCAGGAGTATGATTTTATTAAAAATTTAGATATGACTCCAGAGGAGTTTTGGGGTGAAACCTCAAAGCTAACTGATAAGCATGATATGGATAGAATTTTAGCATACATGTTTATGATGATTAAAAAGTGTCAGGAAAAGAATATTAAGCTTACAGAGGAATATTTAAATAAATGTGGTGAAAGCGTAATATTATATCGTGGGGTTAGTACATGGTTTGATAGAATTAATGAATATGGTAAATCTATAGGAGCTAATATTGAGCATTATGTTGTATCAAGTGGTATTACTGAAATCATTAATGGTACAAGTATTGCTAAAAATTTTAAAAAGATTTATGGTTGTAGCTTCCTATATAATGAAAATGGTGAGGCAATTTGGCCTAAAATGGCTATTAATTTCACCTTAAAAACACAATATATTTTTAGAATATCTAAGGGTGTATTAGATGTTACTGATGATGATAATTTAAATAGACATAAGGCTGAAAGAAGAATTGCTTACCAAAATATGATTTATTTAGGTGATGGAATGACTGATATTCCATGTATGAAGCTTTTACGTGAAAAGGGTGGTAGAGCTATAGCTTTATATCCAAGTGGTAAAAGAGATAAGATTGCAGATTTAGTAAATGACAATAGAATTAATTATGCATGTGTTGCTGATTATTCTCAAAATTCAACATTAGAAAAAATTGTTAAGCTAATGATAGATAATATGGTTGGTATGGAAAATCTAATGGCTAGAGAGGAAAAGCAGCTAGCTCAATTTGTAAAATCAAATGATAATAATTAGGGGTATTTATGAAGGTTAATTTTTTTAATGAAAGTAAAGAAAATGTTAAGGAATATCAAAAGCTTATTAATAGAATATTTAAAGGCATTGGAACAAATAAGGAATTTAATATTATCTTTGTAGACAGTGATGAAATTAGAAGAATTAATAATGAATATAGAAAAATAGATAAGGTAACTGACGTTATATCATTTGCGTTATGCGATGATCAAGATTTAATTCAAACTAATGAATTAGGTGATATCTTTATTTGTGTTGAAAGAGCTAAGGAGCAGGCTTTAGAATATGGACATTCTGAAATGAGAGAATTCGCTTTTTTAGCAGTTCATGGCTACCTACATCTATGTGGCTTTGATCATCAAACAGAGGAAGAAGAAAAAGAAATGTTTAAGCGTCAGGAGGAAATCCTTAATTCGGCAGGTGTATATAGATGAAATATGATATTGATATGCTAATAAATAAGGCAAAAGAAGCTAGAAATAATGCTTATGCACCATATTCTAATTTTAAGGTTGGTGCGGCTATATTACTTAAAAATGGAGAATATATCCTAGGCTGTAATATAGAAAATGCATCATATGGCTTAAGTAATTGTGCTGAAAGAACAGCCCTTTTTAAATTAATTAGTGAGGGCTATAATAAAAATGATTGTGTAGCTATGTGTATTATAGGAGATACTGATTTACCTATATCACCATGTGGTGCATGTAGACAGGTAATGGTTGAGCTATTAAATAATGACTGTCCTATTATATTAGCTAATACAAATAATAAGTATGCTGTTTATAAAAACAGTGATTTATTACCCTTAAGTTTTACGGAGAGTAGTTTAAAATGATGAATTTTGATACATATAAATCAGGCTTCGTAGCTATTATAGGTAGACCTAATGTTGGAAAATCAACATTCCTAAATAAGGTAATAGGAAAAAAGGTTGCTATAATGAGTGATAAGCCACAAACAACAAGAAATAAAATATTAGGTATTCTTACAACTGATGAATATCAAATAGCATTTACTGATACTCCAGGTATTCATAAGCCTACTACAGAGCTTCAAAGAAGAATGGTAAATGCTTCATATGATGCTACATCAGGTGTAGATTGTGTTATCTTTATGACAACACCATTAAAGAAGGTTTTAAAGGGTGATGAAATAATCCTAGAAAATCTTAAAAAGGCAAAAATACCAGTATTTTTAGTAATAAACAAGGTTGATCAGCTAAAAAAATTTAATGATATTGATTTAACTATAGCTCTATATAAGGATTTATATCCTTTTGCAGGAGTATTTCCAATATCAGTTTTAGAGGATAAAAATGTTGATAAGCTTTTAGATACAATAAGAGCCTGCTTACCATTTGGTCCAAAATTTTATCCAGATGATATGATTTCTGACCATAATGAAAGATTCCTTGTAGGTGAGCTAATTAGAGAAAAAATACTACTTGCTACTAAGGAAGAAATTCCTCATAGTATTGCGGTAGTAACTGATTCAATGAAGGATTGTGAGGATAATCCTGATTATATTGATATTTATGCAACAATCTATGTTGAAAGAGATTCTCAAAAAAGAATTGTTATTGGACATAATGGTGATATGATTAAGGGCATCAAGCAAAAGGCTATTAATGATATCAAAAAGCTATTAAATAGAAAGGTTCATTTAGAGCTTTGGGTAAAGGTTAAAAAGGATTGGAAGGACAGACCTAATGATTTACGTATGTTAGGTTATAGCACTGATAATTTCTAATATGAAGAATATAGGTATAGTAATTAATTCTATAGACTATAAGGAAAGCTCTAAAATAGTTTATTTATATACACCACTTGGACGTGATAGTGTTAAAGCATCTGGTGGTAAGGGCATTAAAAAAGGCTATCTTGGATTTACAACTACAGGTAATGTTGTAAGCTATGTTAGAAGTGATGCAAAATTTCCTTCATTAATAGAATATTCAATAATAGATTCTATTTTTGATATTACTAATGATATAAATAAGCTTAATTCATTTGGTATAATTATTAAAATAATTAATAGCCTACCAGATGATATAAATCATGAAAGAACCTATAATTATATAATTAAAGTATTAAATGATTTAAAAATATCTAATAATCCTAAAAAGGTATTATCTATATTTTTAATAAAAATTCTATATACATTTGGAGTAGCTCCAAATTTAAAAACATGTGTTACATGTAATAATGAAAATATTAATAGCTTTTCAATTAATTTAGGTGGTGCATTATGTAAAAATTGTGGACCTAAAAATGATAAGCTTAATATATGGAATGAATATTATTATGATAAGAAAAGCATTGATGAATATCAAGATGTAGATTTTGATAATTTACTTAAGGATATTTATAAATATTATTCTATACATGCTAATATTAATCTTGATTTTAATAATCAAAAATAATATAATTATTTTAAAGTGTTGAATTGAAGGAGTACATAGTATTTAACTTTTAGAGATGATATGGCTGGTGAAAATATCAATTAAAGCTATGGAAGGTAGTCAAGGAGCTAAATTAGTGAACTAATAGTAGCTAATTTCGTATATCTACGTTACAGATTAATTGAGTGCTATATAACCTGTTATATAGAACTAAGGTGGTACCGCGATAATTCGTCCTTAGAATTTTTATTCTGAGGACTTTTTTTATGAAATTAACTGGAAGTAAAATTATAATTAGAGATCTTCATTTTAGGGATGAGGAAGCATTTCATCAATATGCAACATCTCCTAATGTAGGACCAATGGCAGGCTGGAAGCCATCTCCAAATTATGAGGTGTCTAAAAGGCTATTAGCCTCAAATATCCTATCTAAGGAGGTATACGCAATAGCCCTAAAGGAATCAAATTTATTTATAGGCTGTATCTCTATTTATAATTATGGTATTAGAAAATATAATAAGGTAAAATCCTTAGGCTTTTCATTAAATGAAAGCTATTGGGGAAATGGTATAATGACTGAAGCAGTTAAGCTTGTTATTAATTATATTTTTGATAAGACTGACTGTGAGGTTATAGAGGTTGGTCATCATACTGATAATTATGCTTCTAAAAGAGTAATAGAAAAATGTGGCTTTAATTATGATGGAAGGCTATGTAAATATAAAAGATTATATGATGGAAGATTAGTAGATGCTGATTTTTATTCTATGACAAGGGAAGATTATGAAAGGAAGAAGAAATATGAGTAAGGAATTAAAACCAAAATATGATTTTAAGAGTGTTGAGGAAGGTAAATATGATTTTTGGCTTAAGGGCGGCTTCTTTGAGGCTGGAGATAAGGAAAAAGAGCCATTTACAATCGTAATACCTCCACCAAATGTAACTGGTAAGCTACATTTAGGTCATTCTTGGGATACAACATTACAGGATATAATTATCAGAAGAAAAAGAATGCAAGGCTATGATGCATTATGGCTTCCTGGTATGGACCATGCCGGCATTGCAACACAAGCAAAGGTAGATGAAAAGCTTAAAAATCAAGGTATTTCTAGATATGATTTAGGTAGAGAAAAATTCCTAGACGTAGCTTGGGAATGGAAGCATGAATATGCTGCATTCATTCGTTCTCAATGGGGAGCATTAGGTCTTTCATTAGATTATACTAAGGAAAGATTTACTTTAGATGAGGGCTTAAATAAGGCCGTTAATCATGTATTTATCACTTTATATAATAAGGGACTATTATATCAAGGTGAAAGAATTATTAACTGGGATTGCCAAGCTAAAACTGCCCTATCAAATATTGAGGTTGAGCATAAGGATGTAGAGGGTGCATTCTATCATTTTAATTATCCATTTGTTGATGGAAATGGATATGTTACTATTGCTACAACAAGACCTGAAACAATGTTTGCAGACCAAGCAATAATGGTTCATCCAGATGATGAAAGATATAAAAATTTAGTTGGTAAAATGGTATATATTCCAGGTACAGATGTACAAATTCCTGTTATAGCTGATGATTATGTAGATATGGAATTTGGTACAGGCTGTGTTAAGGTAACACCAGCTCATGACCCTAATGACTTTGAGGTAGGTAAGCGTCATAATTTAGCTATGCCTCTTTGTATGAATGATGATGGTACAATGAATGAAATGGCATTTAAATATGTAGGTCAAGATAGATTTGAATGTAGAAAGAATTTAATTGAGGATTTATCTAAGCTTGGCTTATTTATTAAAAAGGAAACAATGATTCACTCTGTAGGTCATTCTGAAAGAACAGGTGTAGTAGTAGAGCCTAGATTGTCTAAGCAATGGTTTGTTAAGATGGATATACTTGCTAAGCAGGTATTAGAAAATAAGGAATATCGCTTTGTTCCTGCAAGATTCCACCAAACACTAGAGCATTGGCTAGAAAACATTCAAGATTGGTGTGTATCTCGTCAATTATGGTGGGGACATAGAATACCAGCATGGTATAAGGATGATAAGGTATTAGTTCAAACAGAATGCCCAGGTGAAGGCTGGACACAGGATGAGGATGTATTAGATACATGGTTCTCATCTGCCCTATGGCCATTCTCAACATTGGGCTGGCCTGAAAAGACTGAGCTATTAGATAGATATTATCCAACTAATGTATTAGTTACTGGATATGATATTATTTTCTTCTGGGTTGCAAGAATGCTATTCCAAGGCTGTGAATTCACTAATCATGCCCCATTTAAGGATATTTTAATTCATGGCTTAATTAGAGATTCACAAGGTAGAAAAATGAGTAAATCTTTAGGTAATGGTGTAGATCCATTTGATGTAATTGCTAAATATGGTACTGACTCATTACGATATTTCCTAACAACAAACTCAGCTCCAGGCTTAGATTTAAGATTTGATGAAACAAAAATTGAATCATCATGGAACTATTTAAATAAAATATGGAATATTTCAAGATATGTAATGATGAATTTAGGTGATGATTATAAGGAAACTGAAATCGATAAGAATTCCTTAAATCTTGCATCTAAATGGATTTTAGCTAAGCTAAATAAGGTAATTGAAAATGTTGATTACAATATGGAAAAATATGAATTTGGTGAAGCTGCAAAAACATTATATGGCTTCGTATGGGATGATTTTGCATCATGGTATGTAGAAATCTCTAAGGTAGATTTACAATCAGATGATGAAAACAATAAGCAAATGACTAAAAACGTATTGGTTTATGTTTTAAAATCAATTGTTAAAATGCTTCATCCATTTATACCTTTCATAACAGAGGAAATCTATCAAGCATTACCTCATGAGGCTGAATCAATTTGTATTGCAAGCTGGCCAACAGTTAATAAGGATTATGATAATGACAAGGCTATTGAATCTTTAGATGATATGATTGAAATTATTACAGCTATTAGAAATGAAAGAGCTAAAGCTAATAAGGCTCCATCTAAGCCTATTGATATTTCAATTTATGCTAAGGATGAAAATGTCAAATCAATGATTAAATCAACAACTAACTATCTAACTAGATTTACAAATCCTAAAAATTTAGTATTCCTAGATAATGATATTGAAGCTAAGGGTAATGTTGTTGTTGTATTAAAAATGGCTAAGCTTTATATTCCAACATCTGACCTAGTAGATAAGGAAGAGGTTATTAAAAAGCTTCTAGCAACAAAGGCTAAGCTTGAATCAGAGCTTGAAAGAAGCAAAAAAATGCTATCAAATGAATCATTTGTAAGTAAGGCTCCACAAGCTAAGATTGACGCTGAAAAGGCAAAACAAGTTGAATATCAGGCTCAATATGAAGAGGTAATTAAATCATTAAATGATTTAAATGAGGAATAATATGTTCAATACTATTACTGAGGTTTATGATTGGCTTTTTAACCAAAAAAAGCTAAATAAAAGAGAAAACCTAGATAGAATAAAAAAATGCGTAGAGCTTTTAAGCATTGAAACTAACTATAAAATAATACATATAGCAGGTACTAATGGAAAAGGCTCTACCGCAAGCTATATAAAAAATATTTTAAAGCTTACTAATAAGCATATAGGCTTTTTTATATCACCATTTGTAATATCCTTTAATGAAAGAATTCAAATAAATGATAGATATATATCTAATGCTGAAATAATGCATTATGCTAATAAGCTTTATAGCTTTAGTAATGCTTATTATAAGGAATATAACGATATAATTCCTTTCTTTGAATTAACATTGTTAATGGCATTAATGTATTTTCAGGATAGAAGCATTGATATTGCAGTAATAGAATGTGGTATGGGTGGATTATTAGACGCAACTAATTTTATTAATCCAGACATATCTATTATTACAAATATAGGCTTTGACCATATGAACTCTTTAGGTAATACTATAGAAGAAATTGCAGCTCATAAATTAGGCATAATAAAGCCTAATAAGCCTGTATTAACAACTGTTGATGATTCATTAAAAAATATGTTCTTAGAATACGCAAATAAGCTTAATTCAAAAATTACCTTTGTAGATCAATATGTATCAGATATTAACGTATCTGATATGACCTATTTTAAATATAAGGGTATTAATTATCAATCAAGCCTATTAGCTAAATATCAAGCCTTTAACGCAAGCCTTGCGATAGAGGCAGTAAAATATATTGATAATAATATTACTGATGACATTATCAATATAGGCTTATCTACCAATAAATGGCCTGGAAGAATGGAAATAATTTCAAAAAAACCATTTATTATGCTAGATGGAGCTCATAATATTCATGGTATAGAGGCTTTAGTAGAATCACTAAAGGAAAACAATTTTAATAAAAAAATTAAAATAATGTTTTCAGCATTAGCTGATAAGGAATTTAATAAAATGATTAATTTATTAGATGATATTACTGATTATTATTACTTTACAACAATTAATGATGTAAGAGCTACTAATGTAATAGAATTCTCTAAATACACATCTAAAAATTACTCATTACATAATGATTTTAAAGAGGCAATTAATAAAGCTAAAACAGAAATAAATGATGATGAAATGCTTATTATTACTGGCTCATTACATTTTATCTCATTAGTAAGAGAATATATTATTGTGAAATAAATTAGACCTGTAATTTGTAGGTTTAATTTATGAGGGTTTTATATATATTTTATAATTTTTAGCTATTAAATAAACGTAGGAAATTCTACGTTTATTTTTTTAAAACAAATAAAATTGCAAATATTGACATATTATAAGAATATATATTATAATATTGCTGTTATTTAGGAGGGGTAAGATGAAAAAATTATTTGGTTTATTTATTTTATTTTTAATTTGTTGTATTAGCTTAGTATCGTGTGGCTCAGATGATGATAATAAATTTAGTTTTAAGCTATCAGATGATGGTACATATTACATATTAACATCATGTAATGTTAATGATGTAACAGAGGTAGAAATTCCTTCAGAACATGATGGTAAGACTGTTAAGGTTATAGGTCAAGATGCAATGAGTTCAATTAAAAAGATTACTAAATTAAACATTCCTGAAGGTGTTGAAGTTATAGAGGATTCTGCATTTAGGGATTGTACAAGTGTTATTGAGTTAACATTACCAGCTACATTAAAATCTATTGGTAGATTTGCATTTCTCAATTGTACAAGCTTAACAAGTGTTACTATTCCTGCTAATGTAGAGGAAATAGGAGATCGTGCATTTAGTGGTTGTAATAAAATAGTTGAGGTTTATAATTTATCGAATTTAAATATTGAAGCTGAATCTTCTGAAAATGGAGAGATAGCTCTAAATGCTATAACTGTAAATGAGGATAAAAGCGTTCCTTCATTACTAAAGGTTGAAGGTGAATATCAAATTATTACATTAAACTCTATTGAATATATAATTAATTATATGGGAAATGCTTCTAAGATTGTTTTACCTGATGAGAATTATGTCATATATGATTACGCGTTTGATTATAGAGTTAATTTAAAGGAAGTAGTTATAAGTGATTCTATAACAACTATTGGTGATTATGCATTTTCTAATTGTAAATATCTTGAAAAGGTTGAAATGGAAAATGTAAGTAATATTGGTGACTATGCATTTAATGAGTGTTCTAGATTAAAATCTCTTGCATTTTATTGTGATATGACAATTGGTGAGGGTGCATTCTATGAATGCCAAGAATTAGAGTCTGTTGATTTTACTTATGCGGATATTAAGGAAATAAAGCCTAAAACATTCTCCTATAATTTAGCGTTAAAAGATATTGTTTTACCAGATGGCCTAATAGCTATTGGTGATAATGCATTCGATAATTGTGAATCATTAGAAACTATTAATATACCTTCAACAACTACTAATATTGGAGAACAAGTATTTGTTGATTGTAATTCTAATCTTGTAATTAATTGTGAAGCACCATATCCATATGACACTTGGGCAGAGGATTGGTATTCATATACATACACTATAAATTATAATGTGCAATGAAAGAAGTCATTTTTGACTTCTTTTTTTTTAATTTTTTTCAATTTTATGTCTAATATTTATATAGAGAATAAAAAATTGGAGAATGAAACATGAAAATTAAAGAAATAAATAAGGATTCACGTCCAAGAGAAAGATTGATTAGTAATGGAGCAAATTCACTAAGTGATATTGAGCTATTAGCTATTATGCTAGGTAGTGGTAATAAAAATGAATCAGTTATTGAATTATCAGCAAGATTAATAAATGAATATAGCTTTGAACGTTTATTTAAAATGAGCTTTGATGAGCTTAAATCAATTAATGGAATAAAGGAAGCGAAGGCAACTAAGCTTATGGCTTGTTTTGAAATAGCTAAAAGGTGTATGAGTAAAAATATAATAGGAGTACAAATGCTAGAGGCAGAGGATGTATATAACTATATATTACCTGATTATCAGCTTATAGATTATGAAATGGTGACAATAATATATACAGATATTAAGTGTAGAGTAATAGCTAAAACAAGCTTTAGTAATGAATTGGTAGATAAAATAATATTTCCAATAAGAAAAATAATTAATGAATGTATAAACAATAAAGCCTTTGGAATCTTTATTATTCATAATCATCCATCAGGTGATATAAAGCCATCGAAGTCTGATATTACCTCTACAATAAATCTATATAATATATTAAAGGGTATAGAGGTAATTTTGTTTGATCATTTAATTATTACTAAGGATAAATATTTTTCTTTTGATAAAAATAGGTTATTAAATTTTGATTAATAAAATATATTAAATTGGTGATTAAATGAAAAAAAGAAATATTATTTTTGGTATTATATCATTTATATTAGTTTTCTTTAAGCTATTAAATATAAATATAGCTATTGATAAGGAAATTAATATATATAAATATTTAAGCTTTATATCAAGTAATTTATATGATGATATTCAATCAGTTTCATCTACTAAGGTAGAGGTATTTGATTATGAAATAAAAAATAATAATCTATATATTGAAACTATAAATAATGAGGTAAGGCTACCGATAAATGGAATGGTTACAGAGGTTAAAGATAATTATATAATAATTCATAATCATAATAATTATTATAAAATAAATAATATTAATAATTTAAAATTTCATTTATATCAACATTATAAGAATAACCTTATATTAGGCTATTCAGATAATATTATAATAGAAGCAAATGATTATAATACTATAGTAAGTGGCTTAATAATTAATTATGAAAAAATTTAAGATAGATTATAGCTTTATATTAACACTTATAATTGCTATATTATCACCATATCAAATAGAATTTATATTAATTATTTTAGCTTTATTTATACATGAGCTAGGCCATTTATTTTTTACTTTAATTTTTAAAATAAAAATAAATAGCATAAGGCTTTCTGCCTTAGGCTTCTTTATGGATATAGATAACCAAAATATAAGCTTTATAAAAGAATTATTAATTTATGCAGGTGGCATAATTTTTAATTTAATTACTATTTTATTATTTGATTTCTTAGATAAATATTCTTATTTTATATTAATGATAAATATATTACCAATATATCCATTAGATGGATTTAGGCTTTTAAAAGCTTTGATATCATATTTATTTTTTTATAGAATTGCATTATATATTAGTCATATATTATCAATTATATTTTTAATATTTTTATATTTTTACATAATAAAGGATATGGATCATTTATTGTTTATTAATATAATATATTTAATAATTTTAAATATTATGGAGCTATATTTAATTAATAAAAGCTATCATAGCTTTTTATTGAACAGATATTTATATGGAAATAATTATAGAAAAAGAAGAATTGGTTTTAAGCTTCATAATGAAAATTACTTATATAAATATCATAAAATATATATAAATTTAGGAAATAAAGCTATTTTGCAGGAGGATATTTTAAGTCTTAAATATAATTACTTGTAATATTTTAATATAATTGTTAAAATATTATAAAGCGAGTGATTTCTATGATTAAAACTAAAGAGGATTTAAAATATTATTTAGAGCAGGATAGGCTTAATTTGCATCAAACTAAATTAAAGCCAGCCTGGAATGATGAAATATGGAAATATGAGATAAT
Organism: Acholeplasmatales bacterium; assembly: GCA_017462645.1. Taxonomy (GTDB): domain Bacteria; phylum Bacillota_I; class Bacilli_A; order Acholeplasmatales; family Anaeroplasmataceae; genus Anaeroplasma. The sequence continues at coordinate 24,113 of JAFTQR010000021.1, forward strand.
ATTACGTAAGCATGAATATTATCATAATAAGGAAAAAAAGAATATTATCGATAAGCTATTATTAAGATATTATAAAAGAAAGCATCATAGATGGAGTATGAAATATACTACTAGTGTACCTATTAATGTATGTGGTCCTGGCTTATCTATTGGTCATTTTGGATGCTTATACATTAATAGTAAATCTAAAATAGGCAAAAACTTTAGGGTTCAATCTGGTGTGACTATAGGTGGCTCTAGTAGTACTCCTGATAAGTTTGCAAATATTGGTGATAATGTTTATGTAGGAACTGGTGCTAAGATTTTAGGTGGTGTTACTATAGCTAATAATGTAGCTATTGGAGCTAATGCAGTAGTGGTTAAGGATATATTAGAGGAATCAACTACTCATGTAGGTGTTCCATCTCATAAATCTAGTAATCATTCTAGTGAATTTTATATTAATAAGAGAGTATTTAATAAGTAAATTGAGTATATTTTTAAATATACTCTTTTATTATTTTTATTATTGTGTTATAATTGAAAATATAGAAAACGTTTACAAAGAAAGGAACAATTTGAATATGGGAAATAAAATTCGAAACATTGTAGTTTTAGGCCACTTATCTAGCGGTAAGACTTCACTTGTTGAAGCCTTATATGCAACCGCTTATGATAAGGCCAAAGGTAGTATTGAGAAGGGGACTACTATAAGTGATTATACCCCTGAAGAGCAAGCAAGAATGGGCTCAATTAAGTCAGCTGTAGTGCCTTTTATTTATAAGGACTATAAGATGAACCTAATTGACTGTCCAGGTAGTGATGACTTTATAGGTGAGGCTATTGGTGCTGTTGGTGTTGTTAAGGGAGCAATCTTAGTTGTTGACGCATTAAATGGTGTTGAAGTTTTAACTGTAAAGCATTGGAATATGCTAAGAAAGAAAAATATTCCAACTATTATTTATGTTAACAAGATGGATAAGCCAGGTGTTAAATTTGATAATGTATTAGAGGATATTAGACAAAAGCTAGGTAAGAATGCTATACCTTTCTGTTATCCTATGGGACATAATGATGATTTTGATGGCTTTGTTAATATTGTTACATTAAAGGCAAGAAAATATAATGGTAAGACTTGCGAAGATGCTGAAATTTATGATGATAAGAAGGCAAAGGTATTTGAGCTTCATAATACAATGGTAGAGGCTGTTGCGCAAACATCTGATGAATTATTAGATAAGTTCTTTATGGGTGAGGCTTTAACTCATGAGGAAATTCAAACAGGCTTACGTACTGGTGTATTAAGTGGTGACTTAACTCCAGTATTAGTTGGTTCTGCATTAAAGAATATCGGTTTACATACTATGCTAGATATGTTTATTGATTATATGCCAAATCCATCTGATTTAAATCCAATCGTTGGTAAGGATGATAATGGTAATGATGTTGAAAGAAAGACATTAGACGATGAACCATTCTCTGCATTAATTTTTAAGACAGTAGTAGATGCATATTCTGGTGTAACTAATATATTTAAGATCAATTCAGGTGTTTTACGTTCAGGTGACGACGTTTATATTCCTAATTTAAAGAAAACTATAACTATAAATCAATTATTCACTATTTGTGGTGGTAAAACATCATCAGTAGCTGAATTACACGCAGGTGATATTGGTGTAGTTGCTAAGATTGAAGGCTTAGAAACTAATATGACTTTATGTTCACCAAAGAACCATATTACTTATGATGAGATTTCATTCCCATCAGCAGTATATTTCAAGGGACTAGTTCCTAAGTCTAAGAATGATGAAGATAAGCTAAGTCAAGTATTAGCTAAGATTAAGCTAGAGGATAAGGCTATCGAAATTAAGAGAAATGTTGAAACAAAACAATTATTAATGGGTACATTAGGCTCTGGTCACTTAAATTCTATCTTAGAAAAGATTAAAAATGCTTATAAGCTTGATTTAACAGTAGAGGATGTACAAATTGTTTACCGTGAGGCTATTAAGGGTAAGGCTGAGGCTGAAGGTAGATTCGTTAAGCAAAGTGGTGGTGCTGGTATGTACGGTGTTGTTAGCATGAGATTCGCACCATCTGAGGAAAATACATTTACTGAAGAAATTTTTGGTGGTTCAGTTCCTAAAAACTTTATTCCTTCAGTTGAAAAGGGCTTCTTTGAGGCTTGTGAAAAGGGCTTACTTGCAGGCTTCCCTGTAATCGGTATCCATGGTGTTTTATTTGATGGTAAGTACCATCCAGTTGACTCTAAGGATTTAGCATTCCAAATGGCTGCAAAAGAAGCATTCAAGAATGCTTATATGAAGTGTAACCCAGTAATTTTAGAACCAATTATGAAGGTTATAGTTACTGTTAATAGTGACGTTGTTGGTGATATTTTATCAGACTTAAATCAACGTCGTGCAAAGGTTATCGGTATGGATATTAACTCTGTTGGTAACCAAAAGATTACAGCTTTAGTACCTGAGGTTGAAATCTCTGAATATGTAAATGATTTAAAATCATTAACACAAGGCGCAGGCTTCTTTAACCGTGAATTCTACGCTTATGAAGAATGTCCAGCATACGTTCAAGAGAAGATTTTAAAGGATTTAAAGGCTAATCAATAATTGTAAAAAAACGGCTTAACAAAGCCGTTTTTCATTTTATTATTTCATTTTTTAATATATGATGATATAATAAATATGGTGAATTAAAATGCAAAAAGAAAAGATACTTGAATATAGTAATAAATATAAAAAAATAGCATATAGAATAAGTGTTGTGGCCATGATATTTTTAGTATTACTAGGATTAGCCTTCTTTGGAGTAGGCTGCTGGCTATGTATATTAAGAGAAGGTACAGTAATTACAATTGTTGGAACAATAATGATTGTTGCAGGTATGCTAGATATATATTTTTCTATTAAATTTATTAGATTTACTAAGGATAATCTAAAATATATGAATGATAAAAAGGCTGCAGGAAAGTATTGTAAAATTATGGGTATTAAATAAAATTGGAGGACCAAAGTCCTCCAAATTTTATTATTTATCCTTTGCCTCGTTCATTGAACGCATTACAGCTCTTACCTGCTTTTCAGATGGAGTACGACCCATTTGTGTCATCATTGCACGAATCATAGCTTCATTAACAGGTGGATTTTTCTTCAATTGATTAGCAAATATCTTTCTTGTAATAAAGAAAGTTGCGATTGCAGTAACAATTATAGTAATAACTACAGTAATAATTACTTGCCACCATTCCATATCTAATCACTCCTTTACAAAATTAATTTTACACTTTTAAGTACTAAAATTCAACCTTTATATAGACAAAAATGAATATTAGTGATAAAATATTTATAGAAACTTAAGGAGGATAGATGTATGCCTAGAAAAGTTACAGATTCATGCATTGGGTGTGGAGCTTGTGCTGGTGAATGTCCTGTAGATGCTATCACAGTTGAAGATCAAGCATGTATTGATGCTGATACTTGTATCGATTGTGGTGCTTGTGAGGGTGCATGCCCAGTAGATGCAATCATCGAAGAGTAATTGAGGAAGCCGATTTATTCGGCTTTTTCTTTTTCGCCCATATGTTAAATAATATAATGCATATCTTACATATGGGAGTGATTAATATAAAAACTTTAAATATTAATTCTCAGGAATTTGTAGTTGATAGTGACATTGAAAAAGGATTTTTAAAAGGCTCTATATGGCAAAATTTATATGATCCATATAAATATAGAGTCAATAAAATTAATAAAAAGAATGATTATGAAAATGCATTATATATGCTTCAGGTATATACATTTGCATCTGTTGAGTTATCATTATATATAAGTACTCATCCTAATAATAAGGAAGCTATTAATATGCTAAAAAAAATTAATCAAGAGAAGGCAAAAATATGTGAGTTTATAGAAACAAGATTTAAAGCCTTATCCTCATCTAGTGAGGTAGCAGAAACATATTTTAGCCTACCTAGCACATGGAGTGATCAAAATGTGGGAGTATAAGAAGCAATTAGAATTTCCAGTTCATATTAGCAAGCCTAATTTGAGATATGCTAAAATCCTAATTACTCAAATTGGAGGATATGCAGGTGAATTAGGTGCTTGTATTAGATATTTTATGCAGGCTCCAACAATGCCTGATTTAGTTGGTCAAAATCTATTAATTGAAATTGCGACTGAGGAAATGGCTCATATTGAAATTTTAGTTGCAATGATAAAGGGCTTAACTAAGGGTGCTACATATGAGGATTATAAGAAGGCAGGAGTAGAGGATATTTATGCTGAAAGAGCTAAAGGATTATATCCTCAGGATGCTACAGGTAACCCATTTAGTGCCTTAACTTTAGCTTCATCAGGTGATGTTATTACTGATTTAACAGAGGATTTAGCTGCAGAGGAAAAGGCTAGAGCTGTTTATGAGCATTTAATGGATTTAACTGATGACCCTGAAATATTAGGTCCACTATCATTCCTAAGACAAAGAGAAATTGTTCACTATCAAAGATTCGCTGAGGCTTTAAAGCATTATCAGGAAAAATAAAAAAGATGGAATAAATCCATCTTAGTTAGCTTGTGCTTTTTGTTCAAGCTTTTTCTTTTTGAAATTATTTTCTGTACCATTAAGTAATCTTTTATAATTTTTAAAATGCTTGAATATAATTAGTAAGCTTAATATAGAATATAACACAGAAACTAATAAGCCAGGACTTGCTATA
>JAFTQR010000022.1 GCA_017462645.1 Acholeplasmatales bacterium
CAAAAATCCCTTCAAGGGATAAGCCAGAGTGAATATCGCGGTTGTCAGCCGCTTTTGATGACCCTTAAGGGTCGTCGTGTGGTTAAAGCCCTTATAGGGGAGCGTAAAAACCGCACGTTTGACGTGCGGATTGTTATTTTTGCAAAAAAAGACCTAATCAATTGATTAGGTCAATATTATATTAGTTTTTAGATTTGATATATTCATCAATACCAGCAGCTGCAGTCTTACCAGCACCCATTGCTAGAATAACTGTTGCAGCACCTGTTACTGCATCACCACCAGCGTATACACCCTTAACTGAAGTAGCACCAGCCTCATTTACGATGATACCACCCCAAGATTCAGTGTCTAAGCCAGAAGTAGTAGCCTTAATTAATGGGTTAGGGCTAGTACCTAAAGACATGATTACACAGTCAACCTCAAGCTCAAATTCTGAGTCAGGCTTAACAACAGGACGACGTCTACCAGAAGCATCAGGCTCACCTAATGTCATTTCAACACACTTCATAGCACAAGCAGTACCAGTTTCATCACCAATAATTGATGTAGGGTTAGTTAATACCTTGAATATGATACCCTCTTCCATAGCATGCTCAACCTCTTCATGACGTGCAGGTAATTCCTCTAAACCACGACGGTAAACGATATAAACATTTTCAGCACCTAAACGCTTAGCACATCTAGCAGCATCCATAGCAACGTTACCACCACCAACAACAGCAACGTTCTTGCTCATCTTGATAGGAGTAGTGCTATCTGGCTTATAAGCCTTCATTAGGTTAACACGAGTTAAGAATTCATTTGCAGAGAATACACCCTTTAGGTTTTCACCAGGAATATTCATAAACTTAGGTAAACCAGCACCAGAACCAACGAATACAGCTTCAAATCCATATTCTTCCATTAATTCTTGGATAGCGATAGTACGGCCGATAACCATATTAGTTTCAACCTTAACACCTAAAGCCTTTAAGCCATCGATTTCCTTTTGAACGATAGCCTTTGGTAAACGGAATTCGGGAATACCATATACTAATACACCACCAGCAAGGTGTAATGCTTCAAAAATAGTAACGTCATAGCCTTGCTTAGCTAGGTCACCAGCACAAGTTAAGCCGGCAGGACCTGAACCAACGATAGCAATCTTATGACCATTTGGCTCTGGCTTAACTGGAGCAGCAGTAGCATTTGCGTTATGCCAGTCAGCAACAAATCTTTCTAAACGGCCGATAGCAACAGCTTCGCCCTTAATACCACGAACACATTGTCCTTCGCATTGATTTTCTTGAGGACAAACACGACCACATACAGCAGGTAAAGAAGAAGATTTAGAGATTACTTGGTAAGCCTCTTCAAATTTTCCTTCAGCTACTAATGCGATAAATTCAGGAATATGAATACGTACAGGACAGCCACCCATACATTTTGGATTTTTACATTGTAAGCAACGCTTAGCTTCATCAATTGCAGTTTCCTCAGTATATCCTAAAGCAACCTCTAAGAAGTTCTTATTACGTACATTAGGATCCTGAGAAGGCATTGGATTCTTTTTAGGATTCATATTAAAAGCCATGATTACTTAACCTCCTTCTTGTATAGGTTACAAGCCTTATCACGAGCATGAGCTTCAAATTCAGCATAGCTTCTACCACGTGAAATAGCTTCATCAAAATCAACCTCAAAGCCGTCGAAATCTGGACCATCAACACAAGCAAACTTAGTCTTGCCGCCAACAGTTAATCTACAACCGCCACACATACCTGTACCATCAATCATAATTGGATTCATTGATACAACAGTCTTTATATTAAATGGTTTTGTTGTTGCAACAACAAACTTCATCATAATAAGAGGTCCAATTGTAATAACCTCATCATAATTTTCACCATTTTCGATTAATTCCTTAAGTGGTTGAGTAACAACACCCTTGTTACCATGAGAACCATCATCAGTCATAACGATTAGCTTATCAGAAACAGCTTTAAATTCATCCTCTAGAATAACTAAATCCTTGTTTCTAAAACCAACGATAGAATGAACCTCACAGCCTAATTCATGAAGCTTCTTAGCGATAGGATAAGCGATAGCACAGCCTACACCACCACCAACAACAGCAACCTTCTTTAAGCCCTCAGTATGAGTTGGTACACCTAATGGTCCAACGAAGTCATGAATATATTCGCCCTCGTTTAAACTATTTAAATGAATAGTAGAACCACCAACAATTTGGAATATAATAGTGATAGTACCCTTTTCTCTATTGTAATCAGCAATAGTTAAAGGAATTCTTTCACCATTCTCGTCAACTCTTAAAATAATGAATTGGCCTGGTTCAGCCTTTTTAGCAACAAATGGAGCATCAACTTCCATTAATGTAACTGTAGGGTTTAGGCTAACCTTTTTTACAATCTTGTACATCTTATTTCTCTCCTTTTATATTATTTATTGATTCTATAACCTTGTACACTGCTTTATATAAAGATACATCCTTAGTGAACTTAATTAAATTAAAACATGTTTTAGATTCCTTAATATCAATTCTAACATTGTTTTTATTAATTGAGAATTGTTCACATCCATCAACACTTAATGTTAAGCCATCAAATGTATCATCTACTGCGATATGCAGGACATCATCCTTTGATATAACTAAAGATGAGAAGCCCTTAGTTTGTGAGCATATAGGTGTTACAACATAGCTATTACATTGTGGTGATAATAATGGTCCACCAGCACTATGATTATAAGCAGAAGAACCAGCTGGAGTGGCAACAACCATACCATCAGCATATATTCTATCATACTCACTACCATTTACTGCAATGTTAATTGGTAGCATCTTCATAGATAGACCACGATGTATAATTACATCATTATAAACAACAAAGCTTTTTTCTACATTATCATCATAATGTAAAATACCCTCTAATGTTAAAAATTTTTCGATTAAATAGTTATTATCAAGATACTTTTCGATGTATTCCTTATAATTATCAAGCTCAGTAACAGCTAAAGCACCAACTCTACCCATATTAATACTAAATACTGGAATTTCATATTCACCATATTTTCTTAAATAGGTTAATATAGTACCATCGCCACCTAAAATAATAGCGAAATCAATTAATGGAATTAATCCTTCATTAATCACCTCAAGATCTAATTCATCAGCAAGATTTTCATCTTCAACAATAACACGTAAATCCTTAGATTGTAAGAAGTCAATTACTTCCTTAGAAATATTAAAATTTGAATCTTTTTTAGAATTGACTATGAATAATGCGGTCTTCATATTTACGTCTCCCTTAAATCTTGATTATAGGCGTACTATAACTCATTTTCCCTCTTAAAAAACTATTCAATTTACCTTATATTTTACTCTTATTTGACTATAGTGTCAAGAAATTGGGCATAATAAAGTAATAAGAATATCTTATTACTTAAATAAAAGAAGAATGTAAAACAAAAAAAACACCCTGTGGTGTCTTTTTGTCAATAAATATATATATTACTTTAATGAATTTACTGCATTAGCTAATTCAGACTTTTGTCTAGCAACATAGTTCTTATGAACGATACCCTTAGCTTGAGCCTTATCTAACTTCTTATAAGCAGTACTTAAAGCAGCTTGAGCCTTTTCTAAATCCTTAGCAGCAACAGCAGCATTTACAGCCTTCATTGCAGTCTTTAATGATGATTTGAATGATGCATTTGCTAATCTAGCCTTTTCATTTGTCTTAACACGCTTCATTTGTTGTTTAATGTTTGCCATAGTTTCACCTCCGCTATCACACGCAATATGAATTATAACATTATAAACAAGCTAAATCAAGAAAAAAATATATTTTTTTGTATTATTTTTATAATAAAGTAAAGAATAATTATGGTGATATACATGAATGGTAGAACAGATTTAGCTATTGAAGGCTTAGATGCTGGCTTTATTTATGATGTAGATAGAAAAATAAGTGGTATGGACTTTAAAAAGATTTATGTAGATAAAAAGCTTTCAAAGGAAATTGGAAAAAGAGAAGGATGCTATTATAATATCGATAATATTGACTATTATGAAAAGGATAAGGAAATAATTAAATTAATATCCGCAACAATGAAGGATATTATTTTAAATATGGATAAATGTAAATCAATATTAGTAGTTGGATTAGGTAATGATCATATTACTCCAGACTCACTTGGACCATTTGCTATTAATAAAATTGAGGTAAATAGACATTTAGAGGACGAATATACATATCAGGTTTCGGCAATTGCTCCTGGTGTAATGGGACAAACAGGTATGGAAACTAGTGAAATTGTTAAGGCTATAGTGGATGATTTTAAGCCTGATTTAGTTATTGTTATAGACGCACTAGCATGTAGTGATATAAATAGAATGTGTCATTCTGTTCAAATCTCAACTGCAGGCATTAATCCTGGTAGTGGTGTTGGTAACCATAGAAAGGAACTAACTAAAAAAACATTAGGCTGTAGCGTTGTAGCTATAGGTATACCAACAGTATGTGATTTAAATAATATTATTGATGTAGATGGTACATACTTTGTAACACCAAATAATATAGATGAGGCAATGGATATATTATCCAATATAATTGCCAAGGGTATTAATAAGGCTTTGATCTAGGCGAATCATTTAAAAGTAAAAATGAATATATTTAATGAAGGTGAAGATTAACTTCACTTTTATTTTTAATGCTATGGTGATATAATATAAATGTTTATGGAGATGATTTTATGTATGAATTACATCATTTAAAGGGTAATACCTATTATATTGATGGTCCTACTAATTTAGGTGTTTATAAACTAAATGACACTGATTGTGTATTAATTGATTCTGGTACAAGTAAGGAAGGACCAATTATTGAAACTATATTACGTAGACATGGTTTAAAATTAAAATATTTAATCAATACTCACTGTCATGTTGATCATAGCGGGTCTAATTTATATCTTAAAAAGATTACAGGCTGTAAAATAATCGCATCACGTGTAGAAAGAGCCTTTTTCACAGATAGTCAACTAGATTTATCATTTATGTATGGTGGCTATCCATTAGAGGAATATAATAGCTATTTATTACATGTAGATGAAAACAAGGATACATGCTCATTAGAAAACATGCCAAGAGATTTAAGATATTTTGATCTACCAGGCCACCATCATGGTATGATTGGTGTAAGAACTAGTGATGGTGTATATTTTGTTGCAGATACTATTTGTACTAAGGAGCTTATAGATAAGCAGCATATTATGCTTGTTTACGATGTAGAGGGATATTTTAATTCCTTAGATTTAGTTAAATCATTTCATGGTAATATTATAGTTCCTTCTCATTGTCCAGTAACTACTGATATAAAGGATTTAGCACAATATAATAAGGATAAAATGTATGAAATTATAAATTTAATTAAATCATTATTAAAGGAAAATGATTATACTGCAGAAGAATTAGTGTCAAAAATATTTGATCACTATAAGCTTAAAATTACATATAATAAGCATTTATTAATTAATTCTACTATTAAAAGCTATTTATCTTATCTAGCAAATAGAAAAGAAATATCTCATTTCTTTAAGGATAATAAATTATATTTTACAAATAAGTAATCCAAATCAGGATTACTTTTTCACATCATATAAGTTAGCCTAAACTAACATTTTTAATAAAAATTCATAAAATCTATTGACAACCTTGAAAATTCGATTATAATATAGTTAAACAATTAAATAAACGTTTAATCGTTGAATAAAATTTTGGGAGGATTAATTATGAATATAATTGAGATGAAAAATGTGTTAAAGGCATATAAAAGTGGAGATAATACCTTATATGCATTAAGAGATGTTAACCTAGAAATAGAGGAGGGTAAGTTTGTTGTTATATTAGGACCTAGTGGTGCAGGTAAATCAACCTTATTAAATATATTAGGTGGCTTAGACCAATCTACAGAGGGTAAGACAATAGTAGATAATAAGGATATATCTACATTAAATAATAATGAATTAGCTGAATACAGAGCCAATAAGGTTGGGTTTATATTTCAATTTTATAATTTAATTCCAACATTAACAGTTTATGAGAATGTTGCGTTAGTAAATCAAATATCACCAAATCATTTAGATGCAAAGGAAATATTAAATGAGGTTGGATTAGGTAAGCATTTAAATCATTTTCCATCTCAGCTATCAGGTGGTGAGCAACAAAGAGTATCTATAGCTAGAGCTGTTGCTAAAAATCCTAAAATTATATTATGTGATGAGCCTACTGGAGCGTTAGATAGTGAAACAGGTGTTTTAGTTTTAAATTTATTATTAAAGATGGCTAAGGAGCATGGTAAAACTATAATAATTGTTACTCACAATCAAAATATAGCTAAAATGGCTGATGTAGTAATTAAGGTTAGAAGTGGAAAGATTAGATCTATTGAAAAACAAGAAAATCCATTAAGTGCTGAAGAAGTGGAGTGGTAATTATGTTATTTAAAAAGCTATTAAGAACTACTTTACAATATAAAGCTCAATTTATATCTATGATTATTATGATTGCGATAGGTATTGGTGTTTTTGTTGGATTTAATATGGAATGGCATAGCCTAGAAAAAAATACTAATAGCTATTTTGAAGAAACAGCATTTGCTGATTATAGAATATATTCAGAAAAGGGCTTTAGTGAAACAGATATTAATAAAATAAAGGAAATAGAAGGTATTGAAGAGGCTAATAGAATATTAGCGGTAGATGTGGAAAATATAAATAATTCTGATGCATTATCATTAAATGTATTAGAGGAATATACAGTATCAAAATTTCATTTAGTTAAAGGATTAGAATATAACCAAAATAGTGAAGGCTTTTGGTTATCTGATAAATATGCTGAGGCTAATGATATTAAATTAAATGATGAATTAACAATATCATATAAGGGATTTGTAATAACTGGTAATGTTATTGGCTTAATTAAGGCAAGTGAACATATGGTATGTGTTGCTGATGATAATCAGGTTATGCCTAATTATGAGTCATATGGATATGTCTATACAAATCCTAATATGATCTTTAATAAATTAGGATTTGAGCTATATACTCAAATAAATATTATTTCTAGCTTAGAAAAATCTGAAATTGAAAAGAAAATAAGTGATGAATTAGATATGACATTATTAGTTTTATCTAAAGATGAGAATGTATCATATGTTGGTGCTACAAGTGAGGTTTCTGAGGGTAAAACAATGGGTTCAATTTTACCTGTATTATTCCTTGCGATAGGATTTTTAACAATGATTACAACAATGCATAGAGTAACATCTAATGAAAAAATTCAAATTGGCACATTAAAGGCGATAGGCTTTAAGAATAGAAAAATATTATTACATTACACAACATTTGGTTTGTTTATAGGATTATTAGGAAGTATATTAGGTATAGGAATAGGCTTTATTATTGCTAAAATAATTATAGCTCCTAATGGTATGATGAGTACATTTATTGATATGCCTACATGGGATTTAACAATGCCATGGTGGTGTATAATAATTATTATAATAACATTGCTAGCATTAACATTAATATCTGCATTATCTGTAAGAAAAATGCTAAAGGGTAGTGCTGCAGAATCATTAAGACCTTATACACCGAAGAAAATGAAGAATATCCTATTAGAAAAAACTAAATTATGGAATAAGCTTTCTTTTTCTAATAGATGGAATATAAGAGATATATTTAGAAATAAAATGAGATCTATAATGACACTTATTGGCGTTTTAGGCTGTACAATATTATTAGTTGGCGGATTAGGAATGAAGGATACAATGGATTCATTTGTAAGCCTAATCGATGATGAACTATATAACTATAATACTAGAATAAACATTAATGAGGCTGCAAATAATATAGATGCCATCAATCTATCAAATCAATATAATGGTGATTGGGCTTCATCATCTAGTATTAGCTTAAATGGAGAAACAATTTCATTAGAAATATATAATATTAATAATGATACAATAAGATTTATTGATGAGGATGATAATAGAGTTAAATTATCTAATGATGGCGCATATGTTTGTTTAAGGCTATTAGAGAAGTATAAGATTGGTGATGTTATAACAATATCTCCATATGGAAACGATAAGACATATGAAATAAGAATTGCAGGTGCTCTTAGATCAGTAATGTCTGAAAATATTGTTATGACAGATGAATATGCTGAATCAATTAATTATGAATATAAGATTACATCTATTTATACAAATTACAAATTAGATGAAATTGCTGATAACAACATCATTGACAGCAAGCAGACAAAGGCATCTGTAGTTGATTCCTATAATTCATTCCTAGATATAATGAATGTTATGGTATTATTGCTAGTTGCTGCCGCAATTGTGTTAGGTGTAGTAGTATTATATAACCTAGGTGTTATGAATTACACTGAAAGATATAAGGAGCTATCTACATTAAAGGTTGTAGGCTTCAATGATAAGCAGGTTGGAAAAATATTAATAAGCCAAAATATATGGTTAACAATAATAGGAATAATATTAGTATTGCCATTTGGTTATTTAGTATTAAGAATTCTAATATCTACATTAGGTAAGGATATGGAATTAAAGCTAACATTAGGTGTACCAACATATATTATTAGCTTATTAGTTACATTAGGTGTATCCTTATTTGTAAGCTTCCTAATAGCTAAAAAGAATAAGAAGATAGATATGGTTGAAGCATTAAAAAGAAGAGATTAATTAAATACTTGACAACATAAAAAAATAATAGTAAAATATAGTTAGTTAGCATAAACTAACTATATATTTTGGCAAATAAGTTAGCACTAACTAACTAGGAGATAAGTATGAGCGAAATGTTACAAAATAAATTAGCATTACACTGTGCACCTGCTATATTTGGCTTAAAGCCTGCCAATCTTATAAATTGTGATATTAATGATTTTGATAATTTAGAAGAGGAGCTAGAGGAATTAAATCAAATATTTAATCCTAAGGTTTACTTTAAAATATTAAAAAAGGATCAAAAAAGAATACTAGTATTAGTTTATAAGAAGCAGAAGCTTGAATCATCCTTATTTGATGATAGAAATTATAATTATATGACTAAATTTAATTATCCAAAAAATAAATCATTAAATCTATATTTAGACTGTCTTTCTAATAGATTAGAAAATAAGGATTTTCCACATGAGATTGGTGTATTTTTAGGATATGATTTAGACGATATAATTGATTTTCAACTAGGAAATAAGGAATGTCTATATACTGGATATTGGAAGGTATACTCAAATATAGAGGCTAAATTAAAGATATTTAATAAATATACTAAATGTAAAAACATGGTTACAAGCTTAATTAATAAAGGCTATAGCCTACAATATTTAATAAAATAAAGGAGAAGAAAAAATGAAAAGTATTGTTGTTTATTGGTCAATGACTGGCAATACAGAAGGTATTGCAAATCTAATAGGTGTAGATTGTGACGCTAATGTATTAAGCGTAAGTGAGGCAAACGTTGATGAGGTATTATCTTATGATAATATAATATTAGGCTGTCCTGCGATGGGAGCTGAGGTATTAGAGGAGGAGGAATTCCAACCATTCTATGATGAATTATCTACTAAGCTTAATAATCAAAGAATATTCTTGTTTGGTTCATATGGCTGGGGTGATGGTGAATGGATGAGAAATTGGGAGGAAGATGCTAAAAATAAAGGCTTAAATTTACAAGCTGAAGGCTTAATTGTAAATGGTGATAGCAGCAGCATTGACCAAGAAAAATATGAAGGATTTATTAATGCAATTAAAGAGAATTAATAATTCATTAATGACATCAATTAAATTCAAAATATTATCTAATATAATACTAATTTTAATAATAGCTTTTACATGTATATTATGTAATTTATAAGGATGTTTTAAGCATCCTTTTAATTTTGTAATAAAATAAACTCTTGAAATCATAAAATTACTAATGTATACTAAAGTATCTAGTTTTATGAATTGAGGAAAAAATATGAAATTTAAAATTATTGCAGATAGCTCATGTGATCTATCTAAGGATTATCTTAAGGATACAAATATAGGCTTTGATATAGCACCATTAACCATCCATGTTGGTGATAAATCATTTGTAGATGATGAAAATTTAAATATTAATGAAATGCTAAATGCTATGCATGAATATAAATCTAAATGCACGTCATCATGTCCAAATCCATATGATTATTCATCAAGAATGGAGGATGCAGAAAACATTTTTATTGTAACTATATCTAAAAAGCTATCAGGCTCTTATAATAGCGCGATTCTAGCTAAGGAGGAAATGAATAATAAAAATGTTTTAGTTATTGACTCTAAGGCCACATCAGGAACTATGGTAAGAATTATTGATGAATTGGTTAATTTAATTAATAAAGGCTTATCATTTGAAGAAATAAGTGAACAAATATTAAGATTTAGAGATAATAGAATTCTATATTTTGTACTAGATAAATTTGATAATCTAGTACACAATGGTAGAGTAAAAAAATCTGTTGCCTTTTTAGCAAATCTATTAAAAATCAAGCTAATATGTCATGCTGAAGAAGGAGAAATAGATGTCCTACAAAAGGTAAGAACAAGAAAGCATGTTATTGATAGATTAATTCAATTATTATCAAAAACAAAAGAAGATTTTTCTAATGAAGAATGTGTAATATCACATTGTGAGGATGAAGAAACAGCAAGCTTTATTAAAAAATCATTAGAAAAGCTATGTAATTTCAAGAAAATAACTATTTTAAAAATGAAGGGTCTTTGCTCATTCTATGCGTTAGAAAAGGGAGTTTTAGTCTCTATTTAAAAAAATGTCGAAAAAATAAAAAAAAGACATTTTTAAAAAAAAGCATAAAAAAACACGAAAGTGCCACTGTACATATATACGGTGGCACTTTTGTATTTTTGGGTATGAAAATTATGAAAGTGCCATCGTTTTTAGCCTCTTTGTGAATTTGCAATTATTTTTTAAATTGATAAAATGCAAATAAGGAGGTGAAAAAATTGGTTAAAAAGGTTCCTGTTGGATACCTAAAAATAAGTCCAGTTTTAATTGTTTCAGAGTATAAGAAGATATTAAAAAGACGTCCAAAGAAGATACTAAAAAATACTCAGATTAAGACAGGACCTATTAGAGATGGTAATCCAAATGAGGGAATTATTTTATTTGGTTTAATACCAAAAATATTTATATTGTAATATTAGCTGGCCACTAATATTTGTGATTAAGATCTTAATTTAACCAATTAAATTTCAATTGAACGTTCAATTTTTATATAAATAAATATTTATGAAAGGAGGTTCCTAATGAATGACATTGTTATTAACATAATGTAAGCGTCAAAAATAATTACGGCTATAATAAGAACCTCTAATAATCTATAATTAATATATAGAAATTGGAGGTTTTTATTATGGGATATTCTATAGAATTTAAAAATTCAGTAATTGAAGATTATAAAAAAGGTATAGTTGGCAAAATTGAAGATTATGTAATATCCAAAGGTATTAGTAAGACAACATTTTATAAATGGATTAAAGAAATTAATATTAAAAATGATTTAATACCATTTATAGATATTACATCATCGGTAGTAAATAATTCTTCTAGCTTATTATTACAAATTAATAATATTAATATTGAAATTAATGATAATTATAACGAATCATTATTATTAAATGTTATAAGGACTTTAAATAAGTTATGATTGATTTAAATAATATTAATAAAATCTATATATCCCCAGGATATACAGATTTAAGAATGGGCATAGATGGATATGCTTCATTAGTTGAACAGGAATTTGGTAAAAATCCTTTTGATAATTCACTATATTTATTTTGTAATAAATCAAGGGATAAAATTAAAATACTTCATTTTGAACATGATGGCTTTTGTTATACTATAAAAGGATAGAAACCGGAACTATAAAATGGCCAAATAAACCATTATTAACAGAGATAGAAATCAGACAATTCAGATGGTTATTTGATGGATTAAAAATCAATCAAAAAGCTTTGAAAAAGTGTGGAGCTACAAGGATAATTTAATATTGAAATTGGGAAACGTTTTGTTAATGAAAGCACCTTGAATTTATGGTAAAATACTATTGTAATTTACTAGAAATGAGGTGCTTTTATAATGACAAATGAAGAATTAATTGCTAAACAAGCTGCTATTATAGAACGCCTTGAAAAACAATTGAATGATACTACAAAAGAATTAAAAGAAACACAATTAATTATTGAAGATCAAAAATTCCAAATGGAATATATGCGCCAAGAAATAGCTATGCTAAAGAGTAGAAAATTTGATAGACGTAGTGAACAGCTAGACAAGCAATATCCTAATCTATTCAATTATGATGTATTTAATGAGGCTGAGGATGAAGCTAATGAAATCAATGAACCTATAGATATTGAAACTGGTGAACCACAAACAGTTACATTTGAAGTAAAAGGTACTAAGAAAAAGAATTTAATAAATAGATTAGATAAATTACAAGAGGTTGAAATCATTCACGATTTAACTGATGAAGAAAAGATATGTGAATGTGGTACTACTATGGTTAAAATAGGTGAAACAGTAACATATAAAATAAAATATGTACCCGCAAAGCTAATAAAAGAAAAACATATATATTCTACATATAAATGTGAAGAATGTTATAAAGCTGATATAACTAATATAGTTAAAACACCATATAATTTAGCTTTTCCTAAATCTATGGCTTCATCTAGCTTAGTAGCGAATATTATTACAGATAAATATGCAAAATATTTACCTTTATATAGACAAGAAAAGCTATTTAGAAATGTAGGGTTAGATATATCAAGAGCTAATATGAGTAATTGTTTTTTAGCTGGGGCTAATATATTAAAACCATTGGTAGATATAATGTATGAGGATATATTAAAAAATGATATAGTTCATATGGATGAAACAACATTAACAGTAATAAAAAGCTTAAGTGATACTTGTTATATGTGGGGATTATTCTCATCTAAATATGATAAACCTATAAAGCTATATTTTTATAAAGATAATAGACGACATGAAAATGCCAGCGAATTATTAAAAGGCTTTAAAGGTTATGTTATTAGTGATGGATATGAAGCATATAATAAGGTTGAGTCATGTATAAATGTTAATTGCTGGGCACACGCTAGAAGAAAATATGCTGAAATAATAAAAGCTTTTAAAGGTAATTTAACTTCATCTTTATGCTTAGAAGGTATTAAATATATAGATGATTTATATAAGATTGAGCATATGCTAGAAAAAAATAATGCTAGTGTAGAAGAAATCTATAATACAAGACAAAAAGAATCTAAAGAAATATTAGATAAATATAAATTATGGTTAGATAAAAATTATCCAACTGTACCACCTAAAACAGCGTTAGGAAAAGCTATGGCATATTCAATTAATAATTTCGATAATTTATCTAATTACATACTAGATGGTAGATTATCATTAGATAATAATTTAGCAGAGCGTGGTATGAAAAATTTTGTTATAGGTAGAAAGAACTTCTTATTCTGTTTTGCGGAAAATGGAGCACATATGAGTAGTGTAGCCTATAGTATAGTTGAAACTGCATTAGCTAATAATCTAAATGTATTTGAATATTTAACATATGTATTTGATACATTAGCTAAATGTGATAATAACAAGGATAACTTAAGAAAGTTAGTACCATATTCTAATGAATTACCTGGATACTTAAGGGTAAAATAATAAAAGCTGGAAATCCAGCTTTTTAGTGTTGTCTATATTAGCTCCTAGAAATAGGGGCTTTTTCTACGTATTTATTTTTGACGCTTACGTTGTAACTTAATGTTATGACTCTTTTTCTCTATCAAAGATAAAATAAATTAAATTAAA
>JAFTQR010000023.1 GCA_017462645.1 Acholeplasmatales bacterium
AATAATCCAAATGGAGTTGCTGCAGAGCCCATTGATAGCATATTTGCAACTAAATTCATTGATATATATTTTAAAGCATCTGAATCTCTATCTAGCCTTTTAAATAAAGGATGAATAACAAATGATATTCCCTTACTAACTATATGTAATAGGCCATTATCCTTCATTATTCTTAAAATTCCACCCCAAAAAACTAATAATATATATATTTCAATAAAAACCATTAATGCACCCTTTGGTGCATTTAAAAGTTCATTTATTACATTACTAGACCTATCAGTAAATAGGCCATAGCCCAATCCTAAAATAAATAAAAAAATGAATATTTTATTAACCATGCTATCACCATTTAAGAATATGTTTTTAATTTATTAAAAATTACTTTTAATAACTTTAATAATGGTAATAATAATGATATAATTATAATAATTGGAGGTAATTTATTATGTATGGAAAAAATGCTTGGAACAAGTATACAGGTGAAAAATTAGATGCGTTAATGCAATTTAACGAGGAATATAAGGAATTTATATCTAAATGTAAAACTGAAAGAGAATGTGTAGAATACTCTATTGAATTATGTAAGAAATACGGATTCAAGGAAATAAGCGAATATAAAAAGCTTAAGGCTGGAGATAAGGTATATGCAACTAATAAAAATAGAAATATTTGTGCATTTATTATAGGTGATGAAAAGATTGAGGATGGTATCAATGTATTAGGTGCTCATATTGATTCTCCAAGAATCGATTTAAAGCAAAATCCTCTTTATGAAAAAACAGATATGGCTTTATTAGATACTCATTATTATGGTGGTATTGTTAAATATCAATGGGTTACTCATATGCTAGCTATGCATGGTGTTGTTTGTAAGATGGATGGTACTTCTGTTAATGTTGTTATTGGTGAGGATGAAAATGATCCAGTAGTATGTATTACTGATTTATTACCACATCTTGCTGCTGATAAAAACAATAAGCCTGGAAACAAGGTTATTGAGGGCGAGGATTTAGATATTACTATTGGACATATGCCTTTAGAGGGTGAGGAAAAGAATGCAGTTAAGGCTCATGCTTTAAAGCTATTAAAGGAAAAATATAATATCGAGGAGGAGGATTTTGTTTCTGCTGAAATCGAAATCGTACCTGCTGGAAAGGCAAGAGACCTTGGTATTGATCGTTCAATGGTTATTGGTTATGGACATGATGATAGAGTATGTGCTTACACTTCTTTAAGAGCATTATTAGATGCTGGAAAATGCTCAAGAACTACTTGTACCTTCCTAGTTGATAAGGAGGAAATTGGTTCTGTTGGTGCAACAGGTGCTCAATCTAAATGGTTTGAAAATACAATTGCTGAATTAAATGCATTAATGGGCAATGATTCAAATATTGCAACTAGACGTGCATTAACTAATACAAGAATGCTATCAAGTGATGTATCTGCTGCTGTAGATCCATTATATCAATCAGTATTTGAAGTCAAAAATGCTGCATATTTAGGCAAAGGTATTTGTATTAATAAATATACAGGTGCTAGAGGCAAGAGTGGATGTAATGATGCTTCACCTGAATATTTAGCCCAAATTAGAAGCATTTTTGATTCTAATGATATCAACTATCAAACTGCTGAATTAGGTAAGGTAGATATCGGTGGAGGCGGTACTATCGCATATATCCTAGGCAACTATAATATGGAGGTTGTTGATGCTGGTATTGCAGTTTTATCAATGCACGCTCCTAATGAGGTTGTATCTAAGGTAGATGTATATGAGGCTTATTTAGCCTATATGGCATTTATTAAAAACGTTAAATAATAAAAAATAGAATGACAAAAGATTAAAATCTTTCATCATTCTTCTCGAGGACATAAAGTCCTCTTTTCTTTTTGTCGTACTTCTAATATAATTTTCTTGGTGATATACTTGGCTACTATAATAACTGATTTTTTAAATACT
>JAFTQR010000024.1 GCA_017462645.1 Acholeplasmatales bacterium
AATCTTGAATATTTATCATTATATGTAATTAGCTTTTTATAGAATTTAAAGCAATAATTATATAATCTATCCTTTACCAAGATATTTGTAGGTCTTACAACACCTAAATTTGTATTACCCTTATTTACTACTCTATAAAAGTATGTATGCTTAATTCTTTTAATTTTTCTAATTAATAAATTTAATCTTTTAAATGCTATATCAGAATTATCATTTTTTAATGTTAATGCTTCTTGTCCATTAAATCTTTGAATCATTGAAACATAAAAATCATGATATTTTGTTAATTCTGCTTCTATCTTTTTAACTAGCATCACTATAAATATATTTTCATATATTCTTAATTCATCAATTTGCTGATAGTAATAAACATACTCTGGAATCATATCAATTCCATCCTCGCTCCAAAGCTGAGGATCTCTAATAGTACGCTGAAACATCTCATTAGATAAGCTTGGAGCAAGCTCACTTCTTATGATTATTTCTTCACCCTTATTAATCATATGAGGATGTGCAATAATTGAAGTAATTACACTTAAGATGAATGAAACCTCATCAAAGAAATTTAAATCGCTTTTAAATGATAAATCCTGTAAAGGCTTATTCATCATTTCATCAGTCGAATTAAAGAAATCTAAAAAGTCACGATTATCTTTTACAAATTTATTGAGTTTTTGAATTGATCTTTTTAGATATTTTTCTTCGATGATATTCATAAAACTATAACCTTCTCATTAAAGTATTAATAATCTTTTCACTGCGCTTAAATACACCACTGCCATAAGTCTTATTAATTAAGGCAAGTAATTGCTTTAAAGCACCCTTAACATATTCCTCAAATCTACCCTCAAGCTTAGCTAAAACCTTACGAGTTAATAAGAAGTCTAATGCATCCTCTTTAGTACCACCACATTCAATAAAGATTGGTACTAGAGTATCAATTTGATTTAAGATACGGTTACCGAATGTTAAATCAAATTGGTCGTAAATAAAATCAGTAATAATATTTAGCTTACTATGATCCTCTTCATTCATTTGATTAGCAGGGTTCATACCTGCTGATTCAAATAAGAATTGAAGCTTTGAATAGCTTAATTGAATTGGTGAAGCATCACCTTCAACATTAAATGCTTTATTACGATAATCAAAATCAATTGTTACAGCACGGTCATAAACCTTATCTGTAATAACGAATGTTGAGTCATCCTTATTGGCTGTACCAACAATATAAGTGTTTGCAGGGATTTGAATGAAGCCCTCCTCTAATTTTGCAGGTGGAATAAAGCCATACGGTAATTGCATTAACCTTAGTTTCCAATCCTCTACTGGATATTCTAATACTGATAATAGGTCAGCAAAGTAATATTCAACACGAGAGATATTCATTTCATCTAGAACAAATATATGAATTTGATCTGGATTATAATTTGCATGATATAGATTTAATAAGAAATCTGTTTCATTATATGTCTTAGAGAAATCATTAAAGTAACCTAGGATACTTGTTCTATCTCTCCATGTAGTTTGAACTGGAATAAATAATAAATTAGCATTACAGAATTTAGAAAAATAACGTGGTAATGATGATTTACCTGTACCAGATAAACCTTCTAAAATCATAAAATGTGAAGTACCTAAACCACTAACAAAGAAGCGAATTGTATCCTCATCAAAGTATAATTCCTCTTCCTTAGCTAAATAATTTCTAAATCTTGTGCAGATTTGATCTAATGTTAAATCGTCACTATCAATTCTTTCAATAGCATAGCCTTCATATTCAATATCCATATTTGATAAAGCTGGGAATACCTTTTCTCTATCATCAAGCTCATCAACCTTCTTGACAGAGCTCATTTCACCAACACCTGAAGCACCGACACCGCCGATACCACCAGCGCCTACACCGTTACCCATACCTGCAGCCGCTAAAGCCTCTGGATTTTCATCAAAGCTTGAAGTAACATCGATATCTGCTTCCTCAACCTCTTCCTCTAATGTAACCTTTTCCTTCTTGTTCCAGAACTTAAATGGCTTATCAACAAATAGGAAGTTGATAATAAGCATTGCACCAAAGCCTACTAAGCCAAATACAACGGCATAAACTAATGTACCTAGCATTGCTGATTGAGAAATAAACTTTAATAACAGCTTGCCACTCTTATCTAAATTAGATTGAATAATTAATCCAACACCAACAGATAATAATACACATAAAATAAAAGTAACTAAGTATATCATTATCATCTTAAAGCTATATACTCTTTTATTATTAACTATTGCATAACGTCTTTCATATAAGAATAAAGTAACAAATACAACAATATAAATCGCAATAAGTATCAATGTTACCATTCCTGCTGTGCCAGCAACAATGCTTTCAAATCCTAATGATGTACCAATAAGATTGAATATATTTGTTGACATAAAGATTGTATGACTTCCATCTAAGCATACACCTATAAAGACAATAAATAATGCATAAAAGAATGATAATGCAATAATAATTAAATTTTTACGTGTGAAATAGGGTTTAACCATTTAAATCACCATCACTTTCATTTTCTTCTTTTAATGATTCATTTATTTCATCTGAATCATCATTTTGTTCTAAGACCTCTAAATTAGAAGCCTCTATATTTTCATTGGGATTATCTTCATCCACAATTACTTCCATTGTTTTATTTTCTTCTTTATTTTCTAGCTTTTCAACAAATCCATTTTCATCAAATAGATATATAGAACCCTTATAATATATTTTCTCTACATGAGAAACAAACATTTCCTTTGAACCATATTCATGGTCAAAATTAATATATTCCTTTAATAGCTTTAATCTATTCTCCTGCTCATGTAAAATTTTAGAAGAATACCTTTCAATCATAACTAAGCAAAATGCTAAAGCAATAATCGTAATCATACCAAGTGATGATTGAATAAATAAAATAAACATACCAATTAAAGGAATTCTTTTGTTAACATATTTACCTTGAATATCATCAATTGTAGGATGGAATTTATCAACAGCATCATCTGCGTTAGCATCTCCTCTTGTGATAAATTCTACCTCTCCATCCTCATTGTAATAATTAATATCTACAATTCTATGGATTATAGTAACACCCTCGTCATTAACAAATGAAATAACATCATAAAGCTTTAAATCATAAGGACTATCAACCTTTTCTACAACAATAATGTCGTATTTATCAAATTGATTATTTAGGTTTTCAGTTACTAAATAAGTATTCTCCTTATGTTTTTCACTCATCGAACCAGATGCTACAGCAATGACTCCTCTATCACCAAACATTGTAATATCATCGTTAAATTTATTAACTAGGGACAATGTGAAAATGCCCATTATAAAAAGCATTAAACCATAAAATGCAATTGATTTTATGGTTTTCATGATCCTTCTTCTAGATTTAACATGAGAAAGATTATCATAGATATCCTGATCAATAATTGCAATATCTCTCTTTCCAGATTTAATATCGCCTATTTCAGACTTTGCATAGGTACTATATAGGATTATGAATACTATTGAAAAGCAGCCTACTGCTAAAATCGTGACTATAAGTCCGATAATTTCTGTCTTATCCATAAATCTAACCTTTCATATTAAAACTAATATTAAATTATTATAATGCCTCTGCGTAAATAGTAATTGTATACTCAGTGTTTGTAGCAGTATAAATTTCTGGATACTTAGCTGCAAACTCAGTTGGAGTTAAATTACAAACATCAATTGTATATTGTGCTAATTCAGCTGTACTAAACTCAGCTGGTGCATCTGGATATTGATAGATAGTTTTTCTGAAATTGCTCATAATAGCCATCTTCTCATCAAAATCATATAAAGGATTACCCTCTCCATCTACTGCAGTATCTAAATAAATACTTGGATTGATTGTACCATCATTAGTTGAAGTTTCAGTAACACCAGTATTACCAAATATAGCACCCCATAAAATTTGAACTGTACAAGTTATCTTAATACCTTGAGTTGCACTATCATCCTCAAATGCAACAGTAACACCATCAACCTCTACTACCTCTAATGCTTGAGAATCATTTCTTTGAATAATAGTTGTAAATGTACCATCACCCTTTACAGCAGATGGTAATACGATATAACCTGCATCTGCAGCAGCTTGAACACCTGCTGGAACCTCAAGCTTTAATTGTACATTTTTAACAAATGACTTTGGATATAAAGTAGTTGTAAATTTAATTGATAAATTTTCATACTCTTCAGGTGCATCAGCATCCCACTTAATGTCACCACTCATATCATCCTTTGCAGGCTCAAACATAATTGTATTACCTGTAACAGTATCAAATTCGATATCAGTGAATGTTAATCCACCATCCTCAATCTTACCAACATTAACATTACCAGTATCAGTTGTTTCTGCACCATTAGAAATAACCCATGCTGCGAAACCTGTTGATACAAGTGCAATTGATAAGAATAGGATTACACCAAATACAAGTAATTTTCTATTATAGTGTCTCTTAGTTAATTTGTTATTATTCTTTTTCATGTTCATCTACCTCCTAGTAGTATTAAGCTTCTGTTGGTTCTACAGATGGCTCAGCTGCTGGAGCCTCTAATAAAGCTGAAGCCTTTAAAGTAAATGTTTTAGCATTTAATGCAAAAACTTGTCCTAAATAATCCTTTGCATGAGCTGAAGCAGTCACTTCACCAATCTTATCAGTTGACTTCATTCCATTATAGTAAGTATATGGATTTTGACCACCAAATGCTTCACCCCACTTGAATGTAATAGTTACAGTGTAAGTTGCAGTACTTGTATCTGCATCTTCAACAACAGTCCAAGTAACATCTGCCTCTTCAATAAGCTTAGCATCTAATGCTGTTTTATAATCTCCGTCCTCAACAATCTCAACATTGAAGTATCCACAATACTCATAATTTGTTAAAGTAATTGTTGCTGTAGCAACTAAATCCTCAACTGGATCATTTGTTTCAAAATTTAACCAATTACCTTCAGCAATAGCTTCTGAACCAGTAGGAACACCAAATTTAATTTCATTGTCGTTATCAGCAAAATCTATAGTTAATGTCATATTCTTTTCAGTAACCTCTTTAGCAACAAAACTACCATCGCTATTAGTAGTTTCAGCCTCACCTGTAATAATCCATGCTGCAAAACCTACAGTCATGATTGAAAAGCACATTAACATGCCTATAATTAACCCTAATTTCTTTTTCATAATTCTTTCTCCTTTAAAGTCAATATTCACATATAGGTATTATTTATAATAATACGAATAGGTTTTTCCTCAGCATAATATTACCATTTTTACGCAATTTAATGTTTTTTTGCGTATTAAATTAAATAAAATGCGCAAAAAAGAACATAATTGAGAAAAATATGTTTACATATGTCGTTTTTCTGTAAAAAAATGGTAAAAATTGGCATAATAAGGATATCTATTAAAAATGTAAAACATGCTAAACTTTTATTAAATTCTTCAAAATAGATTTATTTTTTATAAATTTTAATTATTTTTTACAAATAATTTAACATTATAGTTTTAAATATGGTATAATTTAGATAGTTTTTTAACATGAAGGACGTGACGATTATGAGAATTGCTATATGTGATGATAATAAAATCGAGTTAGAAACAACCTCTGCTATTGCTAGCAAATGCTTAGATTATTATAACATTCCAGCAACCATAGATACTTTTAACGATCCCAAATATTTATTAAATAAAATTACTCAATTTAATGAATATTATGATGTATATCTTTTAGATATAGTTATGCAGGAAAATGGTATTAATGTTGCTGAAAAAATTAGAGACTTTCATAAGAATCCTAATATTATTTTTACAACTACATCTAAAGAATTCGCAATAGATGCATTTACTGTAAAGGCTCATGATTATTTATTAAAGCCTATTGATAAGGATAGATTTTATAAATGTATTTCAGAAATATCAAATTCATTAAGTAAAAAGAAAACTTTTTTCTCTATTAAAACAAATGATTTATCTATCGTTAATATAAATATTAGTGATATTAATTTCATCGAATCATATGATAGACGTATTAATATTCATCTTGTTAATAGTGAAATCATTACCTCTACTACCTTAAGAAATAGGTTTTTAGAATATATTACCTTTGATTTAGATGAGCATAAGTTTGTTGCATCACATAAATCATATGTCGTTAATATGAATCAAATTAAATCAATAAATGATGCAGAATTTACAATGAAAAACGGTGTAGTAGTTCCTATTTCTAAAAAGCTTTTCTCTGAGGTTAAACAAAAATATATAAAGTATTTAATAGGTGATTAGTATGGATTTTATTTTATATGATTTACCTGTTCTTGTTTATCTGTTAGTTTATGCATACTGCTTATTTATTTCATATAAGCCAAAAGAAAAAACTAAATTAAATATTATTATTAATCATTTAATAATTGGTATTGTTTTTGCAATAAACACTATATTTTATTTGTTAACAAAAAGTTCTAATTTCTATATTTCAATTTTTACAACATTTATACCTGTTGCAGCATATGTAATATTTACAACTAAGAGAACCAAAACCTCTTCTATTACATTATTATTTAATGCATATTTAGCATCATACGCATTACATTTAATGCATATTACTATTACAAACTATCTTAATGTTTTATGGGATGGATATCTTGCGTTTATGTTTATTCCATTAGTGATTTTCTATTTAAAGAAAATATACACACCTTTACATGAATTATTAGAAAAATATTTACCTAATTTATTAATTGTATTATTGTCATTTGGTATTGTTATTATTGCTGAAACATATTTATTCCAAATAATAATGCCAGATACAAGTAGACTTATATTAAGATATAATATCTTCGCATTAGGTACTATGGTTGTTTACTTCTTCTCTATTTTATTCTTTAGAATTATTATTAAATTCTATAGTGAGCAAATGATTAATATAAAGGATAATGAAGTAATAGAACAACAAATTAATGACCTTGAAAGGCTGTTAAAATCTCGCGAAGCTAATGAACAAAAGCTTAGAATTATTAGACATGATTTAAGACATATTATGACTAATATTTCTAATCTAATTAGCATTGGAAAATATGATGAAGCTTTAGAATACACAAAATTATATTTTGATAATATTGAAAACACAACAAATAAAGTATATTGTAGAGATTATGTAATTAATACCGTATTAGATCACTATAGCTCCATTTGTGAACAGCATGATATAAAGTTTGATGTCATTGTTAATGATTTTGAAAAGGATTTAAAAATATTAAATTATGAAATCGCAACATTTATATCTAATTGCTTAGAAAATGCAGTTAACGCATGTAATAAGCTTAAAGAAAATAAGAATATTACATTTAAGTTTTTAAATAATGATGGTAGATTAGCTCTACAAATTAAAAATTCATTTGATGGAAATATTATGCTTAATGAGGCTAATCATCCAGTAACAAATAAAAAGAATCATGGTATAGGAACAAGATCAATACTAGGATTTGCAGATAGAAATAATTTATTTGTTGATTATGAAATAGAGGATAAAATATTTACTATAAATGTATTATTCCCTGAAAAGTAAAAAAGGACTGAAATCAGTCCTTTTTCTTTTATTAGTAAATTCCAAATTGTTAAAATATTAACATAGTTAATATTCAAACATTGAATATATTACCTATATATAGTATAACAAAGTTAAGATTACTAGTAGTGAATATATTAGAACTTATCATCTAATATATGGTAATCCAAATTGAATAAACTAACTTATAGTAGCGATATAAGATGTTGATGCGTGATAAGTTATCGGTCCGAACAGGAGTAATCAGTAATAATCCCACTGGTTGCAAGTACCAAAGGACGATACATTCACGCATTTTTTTATTTTTAAGGAAAAGAGGAAATAAATAATGCCATTTTTAACGATGAAATATCATTATAAGACTAATGAATCTGAAAGGAATTTATTAACACTAGATGAATAAGTTATGTTAATAAATTATTCATTTTGTTTTATTCCTTAGCTTTAATAATTGATAATGGCTTTATTCTGTGAAGCACTAATAAAGGTATTAAAGCTGATATTGTAGTAGCTAATAAAACTAAGCCTAAATCTATAAATATTAGATTAGGTCTTATAGATATAATTCTTATACTATTAATTCTAACATTATTAATGCTCATAATTGAATTAATTAATAAATCATTTGCTAAATCTGTAAATAATATAATACCTATCGTTGAGATTATACATATTATTAATCCTATAATAATTGTTTTTAAAACAAATATTTTACTAATATCTAATGAGCCTCCACCTAAGGCCTTAATAACACCAATTTGATATTTATTATCCTTAATATTTCTAATACCATAGCTAATAAAGAATACAGCACATAATGATAATAAAATATATTGGAACATATTGAATAAATCATTAAATACTCTTACACCCTTGTTAATAGTATAAATACTAGATGTATCTGCAGAAAGTGGTAAAAATCCCTCTTTTGTTGTAATATCAACAATACTATCTACCTTTGATAAATCATCTAAGTATATTGCATATGGTATTACTCCATAATCAGTAAATTCTATTAAGAATTCACGATTAAATTGATGATATTTATTGGTAACACCAACAATTGTTAAATCATAACTATATAATATCTCATCGTTAATATCATTATTACGATGTCTATACATAGATACCGTAACAGGTATAAATTTACCCTCTTCATCATACTTAGGCTCACCAAATAAGCTTGTATAGGCTGTCGCCTCAAGCTTACATTCATATTTATCTAAGGATTTACTAGTTTGATTAAAATAGGCTGTAAAGGAAGGGGCAGCAATTATTTTATTATCATAAGAAAAGCTTACATTGTTAAAACGAGTAAAGCTTCTATTTGAATCTTCCTTTATAGCTTTTAAGAAATTAGGATTTAAGGTGTAGCTAATACCATATTTCAATAATATATCCTCCATAAAGCTTACATAGCTAGAACTTTTCTGGATTTTTAAGAAGTCCTCATCGGTAACCTCATTATTAAATAATCTATCTACCACCTCATTATGCTTATCCTTATAATCAGTCTTAATGATTGCAGATATTGTACCCCAGCTGTAGCCTGCGTTGGTATTATATGAGCCTAATATATCATTATAATCCTCATATTTTGTAGGATTAAGCATAATTAATACATCAGCAATATAATCTGTAATAATTAAGCCTGCAGTATTTTTAGCCTCCTCTATATCTCCAGCTAACACTGTTACCTCATTTTGCGAAAATAAAATATTTAAAAATTCTAAATTACATTGAAGAGTACCAAATGTTTCCTTTATTTTACCCTTATCCAATAATAATGCTGAATGATTTAAAAATTCATCATTAATTTTAGATGTTCCAGTTGGAGTAGTTCTAAAATTATAATTATAAAGCTTATAAATATTACCACTATACTCAACCTCATCTAATAATGCTATATCCTTATCATCTACTGCCGACATATAATTAGTTTGATCAATTCTTTTTTGAAATGCCATTACAGTATTATTATTTTCCAATAAATGCTCCTTCATCGCGATATTAGAATCAAACTCAAGAAATGATTGAATTATAGAAAATAAAACAATCATTACGGTTGATAAGAAAATAGTAACAATAGAGCTTGCCTTTTTGCTAAAGAGAAAGCTTTTAAATAGCTTAAATATATTTTTATTAGCTATTTTAGTTTTAGGTATTTTATAGAATACCTCTTCTTCATTTTTAGGCTCCTTTGATATAAAACCATTATTATTTTGTTTTAAATTTAATACATTACCAGATTTAATATTACTATATATAAATTCTAACTCATCATTATTAAAATTATAATTATGAGGAAGAATTAATTCATTGTCCTTAATAGCTAAATTATTATCATAGCCTTCAAGTCTTGATTCATCTCTTATTATCTTACCCTCAGATAATTCAATAATTCTATCACCATATTTTAATGCGTCATTTTCATTATGTGATACAATAACAACTAATGTAGTTTTAGATAATTCATGTAAAAAATCTAAAATTTGAGTAGTTGTTTTTTTATCTAGATTGCCAGTAGGCTCATCACATAATAATATATGTGGTTTTTTAATAATAGCTCTTGCGATAGATACTCTTTGTTGTTGACCACCAGATAGCTCATTAGGATATCTATTTTCATAGCCCTCAAGTCCAACCTCTTTTAGAGTATCACTAATTTTACTTTCTAATGATTTATCACTTAAGAAAAAACTGATGTTTTCAAAAACAGTTAACTCATCTAATAAATGATAATCCTGAAAAACAAAGCCTACATATGAGCTTCTAAAGCTATTATATTCTTTTTGATTAAAATTAGATATGTCATTGCCATTAGCTATTATTTGTCCACTTGTTAAAGAATCAAGTCCACCAATAATATTTAATAATGTTGATTTACCAGAGCCACTTTTACCTAAAACAAAAACTAATCCTGTGCTTGGTAAATCAAAGGATATGTCATTTAATGCAACACTCTTGTCTTTTCCCTTTGACTTATAAACCTTAGTCAAATTTTTTATTGAAATCATATTATCACCAGCTATCATTATTTTTATTTTAGCATAAACTTCATTTACTTTCTATAATAAACAAAAAACTGATGAAAACATCAGTTTCTTATAATTAATATTTTATTCTTCTATAATTTCTTCAACAGCTTCTTCTTTATCATCTGCTATAGCTTCAACCTTAGCCTCAATTACATTTGAAGGAGTACCACTTACTCTTTTGATAGTGAAAAATTCTAAAGCATATCCAGCTGCACTAACAATTAAACTTAAAATCAAGCAAATCATTGTTAAAGTTATACCGATACCTTTTTCATAAAGAACATCCCATACTTCTTCAGCATCAACCTTAAAGCCATATAATAAATCAAAGAATTCAGAATTAATTGAGATAAAGCTTCTTAAATTAGCATACATAATAACCGCAACAAGTGAGAATATAGCAATTAATAAAAAGCTAATTTTATAATTTCCCTTTTTAAGCATACTAGAGCATAAGCTTAAAGATAGGAAAATAAACATATATGGAATTAATGCTAAAAATGAAAAATCTAAAATTTGGTATGTTTCTTTATTATATTCAGAATATATATCAAAACCAAATACGGCATTATATCCATTTACCTCCATATTAGAAATTTCTGCCATTTTGTATAAATCCTCAGCAGTTTTAGTTGGCTTAAATGCTGGGAAAAATAACGCTGCAACACACAATACAAAAATAACCATTAATACAATTGCAAGATATCTTTGATATTTATTTTTTACCGCTACTGTTAAATTCATATTTTCCTCCCCTTTATTCAACAATATTTACTAAATTATAACATGATAAATAGCAAATATAAATATATAAATAGAAAAAGCTAGTGACAAGCACTAGCTAAAAATTAATCAATTGTAAAATAATAAACACCAAAGCCATTATCATTATCTACAATAATAATATATAAATCTAAATTTTTACCATCAATTGTAGTTTTATAATTAACCTCATATACAGTACCATCATCATAATCATTATCTCCAGATTGAATATTAATTGATGTTGTACTATTTATTTTAAAGCCATTAGAAAAATCTATATTACATGATTCTTCTATACTAAGAAGATAGTCATCTAAATTTGAAGCATTAATATTTCCATCTGGATGAAGCATTGTGCTAGCACCCTCATAATCATCACTTGTTACATAATTAAAGAATTCATTTGTTGTGTTTTTAGCTCTTTCAGATGTTTCCTTTAATATTGAACAGCCTGTTAAAGAAACAAGCATAAATAAAACAAATGCAAATAAAGAAAATTTTAATAATTTATTTTTCATAAGCATACCTCACCTGTGAAATTTAATTCACAATAAGATTATATTATATATATTATATTTGTCAATTATTTTATATTATCAAAATAAAAAATAAAAAGACATTCTAGATTAATCTAAAATGTCATTTATTATTCAATGGAGGCCCCGACCGGATTTGAACCAGCGATCAGGCAGTTGCAGTGCCGTGCCTTACCACTTGGCTACAGGGCCATTTCAGTGAACATTGATATTATAGCAAACTAATATTAATATGTCAAACAATTTTAAGAAAAAAAGAGATAGTTTTTAACTATCTCAATTTTATTAGAAATTAATATTAATACCAAATACACCTAAGTATGCTAATACGATAGCAATAATTAGAATGATAGTCCATAATAAGTTTGGACCTGGTAAATTGATGCCCTTTAAAGCCTTCCATGCAATGATTGCTAAAGCAGTAACACTACAGAAGTCCTTAATCATATTGAAGACACCAGCGTTGAATGAAGCATCAAATAGGTTTAAAACAAAACCAATAACACCAATGATACCAGCAATTAATAATGCTACTAACGCTAAAATACCAGCTAATTTATCTGTATTCTTCATAATCTCTTCCTCCTATTAATTTATATAACAATTATAACACATGTGACATATTTTAACAATAATTTTTATCGTTTTCTTATAACTCTCATCTTAGCACTATGAGCTCTATTATTTTCCTTTAATTCCTCTTCACTAGGAAGAATAGGTTTTCTAGTAATAAGCTCAAATGGAGCCTCTTCTGTAACGATAATAGGTAAGCCCTCTGGTATATCTAGGGTAGTTTTTTCCTTAAATACAGTCTTACATATTCTATCCTCTATGGAATGGAAGGTAATTACTACAGCATAGCCATCACTATTAAGCATATCTAAAGCATCATTAATAGATACCTCAAATACTCTTAATTCATCATTAACAGCTATTCTTAGAGCCTGGAAGGCTTGCTTTGCAGGATGGCCCTTTTGTCTTAATACCTTTGAAGGTAATGATGATTTAATAACATTAACTAAATCGAAGGTTGTTTTAATAGGCTTAATCTTTCTTTCTCCTTCAATACCTCTAGCTATAAGCTTTGAATTAGGATCCTCTCCATATCTATATAAAATTCTTACAATATCCTCATAGCTCCAATTATTTACAATAATTTCTGCTGTAAGCTCTTGATTTTGATTCATTCTCATATCAAGTGGTGCATCATAGTTATAAGAAAATCCTCTTTCAGGTATATCAAATTGAAATGATGATACACCTAAATCATAAATGATTCCATCTATATGATTTACACCTAGCTTATTTAATTCTTCCTTTAAATTAACAAAATTAGATTTAATAAAAGTATAATTACTACCTATTTTATCTAATCTTTCTTTGCTTCTTGAAATAGCATAATCATCCTGATCAAAGCAATATAAATGACCAGTAGTTAGTTTTGATAATATTAATGATGAGTGACCACCACCACCTGTAGTAGCATCAACATAAATACCATCTGGTTTAATATTTAAATGATCTACTGCCTCATCTAATAAAACTGTTTTATGTATATACATATTTACCTCCATAAATAGAAAATAGACACCCCAGGTGTCTATTTCTATTCAGTAATATTTCGTTATTATTCTTCTGTCTTTTCAGCCTTTGGAGCAACAACTTGCTTACCCTTATAGAAACCACAGCTTGAACAAACTCTATGAGCTAAAGTTAATTCGCCACAGTTAGGACAAGTAATCATTCCAGGTACGCTTAAAGCTAAGTGAGAACGTCTCATTCTCTTCTTCATCTTAGAGACTCTACGAAAAGGTACTGCCATGCAAAACACCTCCTACAATAAATCCTTAAGCGAAGCAAATGCAGGATTAATATATTCATCCTCTGAATCATTAGATTCCTCTTCTATATCACTTTCAAACTCTTCATTTGTAAAAGACATAGGCTTAGCTATTAAAATATTAGTTAAAATAGCCTCCTTAGTGTCAAGAGTTTGTCCATCAATTAGAAACACATCCTCTATTTCATCACTTGTTGAAAAAATTTCTTCTGCAGTTGTTTCTATCAAATAAGGTATTTCCTCTAAGGATACTGAATCCTCTAATGTAAGATTAATACTAATATTAAAAATACATAAATAGGTATCAATTCCTCTTTCCTTTATTACAGTATGAACATGACAAGGGCCTGTTGAAATAATATCCTCATGGCCATCAAGCTCTTCTGATAAATCTAAAGATTCATCAAATGAATAAGGCATAGAAAATTTCCTTAATTGAGCTAAAGTAAATCGCATAAAAATCACCTCAGCATTTAATATTATATTTCTTTTGTCAATCAATGTCAAGAATAATATTATAGAAAATAAAAAGCCTAGCTTACTGAACTGACCCTTGTCAAGTAGACACGGTAAATAAATAATAATTAAAAGTAAATAAAGTTACAATTGGCATGATATCTGACCTCGTTAGGTGTCATGCCTTTTAAATTTTTCTGAAGTCTAAAATTATTGTA
>JAFTQR010000025.1 GCA_017462645.1 Acholeplasmatales bacterium
CCATGTCTATGTAGGTCGTTACTTCCACTTCGCTTATATGTGAAGTAGCTAATCACTATTGTTGTTATTACACCAATAGTGCCAATAAGACTGATTATAAGCTCAGTCATGTTATCACAACCTTTCCTTTTTATTCTTTTATTATTTAGTTTTTAATTTTTACAATATTAATCTTTATTACTTATCTCTTAATTTTCTACTCTAACTATTCTGATATTTATTCTTGATCACTTATTATTAAGGCTTCATAATAATTATTAATAAGGTTTGTTTTTTATTGCCGCATTTTTATCACCTCCTTTAATGAAATAAAAAAGCCTTATAAATCAAACTAAAAAAACTTAGTTTAACTTATAAGGCTTCGATAACTTTATAGAAATAATAGCTTCTATACTTATAACTTCATTTATTAACGTGCGTTTGGTCTTATGGTTGAAACTGCCCCTGTCCACTATTTAATAAATGGTATTATTAATTTTTTCTTGCTGATACTATTAATTCTTTTTCTTTAATAGTTAGCATTAGGCTTGCCTTGCATGCTTCACATTTATATTGAAGCTTTATTACCTTAGCTTCATTTGCCTCCAATTTCTTAATTGGAATCTCTTTAGAGCAGCAAGGACAATATCCATTTTGATATTTTAGCATTTTATCCTCCTTTCTGGATAAATCATCTTGCATAAACCAGGAATTAATGCTAGAATATACATGTGCGGTGTTTATTTTAACACTATTCTGGTATGAAGATAATTCATACCTTTTTTATTTTAATTTGGTTCTAATTAAAGCACAATCCCTTGATACATTGCACTTTTTCATTATTTCTTCTACACTCATTCCTATAGTTGCTTCATATGGACATAATATTTCTCCACATAATGCTTTAGCTTGCCATTCCATACTTTCATAGGCTCTAAGCTCGTTATTTTCAAATTCTCTATCAAGTATTGGTGTATATCCAAGCATGCACAACATTGCATGACACATCTCATGCAATATATGTGCTCTAAATCCTCCAACACCATTACATGCCCCTTCATATATTGATTCCTTAATCTCTATATGATAGCTTCCATTTAGGTTTGGTATACATCTTGCAGGAACCTTCATCCAATCCTCTTCTACTATCTCAACTGTAATATTGGGAAATATAGAGTGTATTTCTTCAAATGCTTTTATTACATTAAATTTAAATCTACTTCTACATTTAAATATTTTTCTTATTATTTTTGCTAACATTCTAAGCGTATGTCTGTCTATCGCTTTAGTCTTGTAATCCACTCTTACCCTTCCCTTCTAGTATCTTCAATATTTTTTTAGCCATATCATCATCTACATCATCAAATGATCTTTGAAATTGTATCGCTACCATTTTTTGTAAATTGGTTGCGCTAGCAAGATCGATTTTAATATTATCCTTGCTTTCATCTATGGCCTTTTCTAATTCTAAAATTTCATTTGCATCTAATTCATAGTGCTCAATTATTTTTTCCTTCCAACCATCCGGAATTGGTCTTCTTCCGCATTCTACCGATGAAATATAAGCACATGATACTCCCAAAAATTCTTTAGCATCATTTAAGATTTCGCGATGCTTCAATCTTAGAATTCTAAAAAATTCTCCAAATGCTGTGTATTTCATATTAATCACTTTTATCCTTTCGCAATATCTTATTTAATTTTTACACCATCATTATACAAAATATGTCAAAGTTTGTCAACTATATTCTAAATATTTTTTACTAAATCTGTAAAATTAAGGTAAATAAAAAAATAGTTGTTAAACTATTTTTTATGTTTTTTATTTATTTTATATTTCTTGGCTATACTTCTTCACTCTTTTTTCATAAAAGAATAAATAATCTATTGCGAAGAATATTAGGCCTAAAACTAGATATACATCTGCAACATTGAATATAGGAAAATTACTACCTGTAATAGCTCTTGATATAACATTTAATGGTTCAAAAACTATCATATCTACTACACCCTCTCTACCCTCTGATAGTGGTGTAATTGATATAAATCTATCATATAAATTACCAACACAGCCAGCTAAAGCCATTGTTAGAGAAAATGACATAAATTTATGCTTTTTCCAGTCATTTTTTATACAAAAATAACCTAAAATAATAGAGCCAATAATACTAATAAGAACTAAAATTGGTGTATTATCCTCCATCATTCCCCAGGCAGCACCCTTATTATAGGTAAGCTCTAATGATAGAAAATTAGGTATTACCTCTTTTGTTCCTACTAAATCCATTGCCCAATATTTAGTTAACTGATCAATAATATATAAAGCTACAAATATTATACATGTAATTAGCATAGTAAACTCCTATGTAAATAGTATTATTATTACTATCGCTAGTATATAAATTGTTATTGCTAGTGCGATAGTATTAGCTAATACTATATATTTTATATTTTTATTATTTCCTTTTGTTATACCTTTTAGGTATAGGTAATTAAATAATACTGCAAATATTAATATTAATGTTGCGATAAATAGGAATAATAATGGTAAATAATATTTAAACATTATTAGATTAATAGAAAGACATATAGGACCTGATATTAATAATCCTGAAATTAGAAAAGCTATTATGCCTGTTGATATTTTTTCTGATAGTGGAATATTAAGTTTTTTTATTTCCTCATCTGCAAGCTTATAATTTTTAATTATATTCATTATTTTATGCTCCTTAAATATTCTAGGGCATCATCAAAGGTTTCAACTATAACGAATTCCATTTTTTCATGTCCAGGATATGATAAATATGCATCATATGCATTTTTTGCATTATCACTAGGACAGAAAAAGATATCTACATCATTATCTATAGCAGTTGCTACCTTTTCTCTTTCTCCACCTATAGGACCAACAGTACCATTCATATTAATTGTTCCTGTACCTGATATTTTATAGCCTTTTGTTATGTCTTCTTCTATTAATTTATTATAAATAGATAGTGTTTGTAATAATCCTCCACTAGGACCACCAACACTATTTGTGTTTATTTTAACTGATGGAGATAGAGTTTCGAAATTAACACTATATGGTGCTAATATATAAAATAAATCCCATATTTCTTCAGTTATAGTAATTTGAAATTCCTCATTATTTCTTAAGATTGTAAAAACAGTACCAGCTAATCTTTTATTATATTCAGTTGCGTAGTTGACCCAATCAGTATAAGATATATCGTTAACCTTAATAATTTGGTCACCTGATTTAAGAGGTGAGCCATCCTTATAATAGGTTACTGTTACTGGTAATCTTTCATAATCAATATTAACCTTAGAATCAACCTTCATAGCTCTTGTATATGCTACAATTAAGGCTTTATTAATAGAGTTATTATATTGAAGCTTACCAATTATTTGAGAATCGCCTCTTGTAAGGGATACCTGATATTCACCAAGCTCATTATGCTCAGAAACTGGATCCATTGAGGATATCCAGTTTTGGAATATAGTAGTACGATTATAAACAGTAACATATAATGAGGAAAAAGAACCCTTTTCCTCATAATTAGAATTAACCTCAATAACATTATTTACAGGCATAGTTCCACCCTTTGTTGTTATTTCATGATCAGTTCTAACAGTCCCTACAACTAATAATGGTATATTTATTATTAAAGCAATACATATAACTATCCAATATCTTTTTAAAAGATATTTCATAAAATCACCCTTACTTTAATTCAATAAATAATTCATGCATTTTAGAATATGTAACCCCTGCTGCATCTAGCATTCTTCTTGATGCTATATTAGAATCACTATCCTTATATTTATCATTCATATAAACAATATGCTTAATGCCAGATTGAATAATTAGCTTAGCACATTCATTACAAGGGAATAATGTAACATATAATGTAGCACCCTTTATATTAGATGTACAATTTAAAATTGCATTTGGCTCTGCATGCACAACATATGGGTATTTTGTATTTAGGCTATTTTCATCTGTTTTACCCCAAGGAAAAACATCATCACTACAGCCTGTTGGAAAGCCATTATAGCCAATTCCAATTATTCTTTTATCCTGGTTTACAACACAAGCACCAACCTGTGTAGATGGGTCCTTACTTCTTTTTGCTGATAATAAGGCAACACCCATAAAATATTGATCCCAGCTTATATGCATAATATCACCCCTGTTATGGATTTAATCTATCTGGTCCACGGAAGATAAACATTGCATCCTTAATACCTTGGTCAAAGATTAGCATTGTAATTCTATCTACACCAATACCAAATCCACCATGTGGAGGGCATCCGTATTTAAAGAAGTCTAAATAGAATTTAACATCCTCCTCTAAGCCCTTTTCAGCTGCTTGCTTACATAATACATCATATCTATGCTCTCTTTGAGCACCTGTTGTAATTTCACAGCCCTTCCAAATTAAATCATATCCACAAGGTACACCCTTTTCATCTCTCATATGATAGAATGCTCTGCATTCAGCACTATAGCCTGTAACAAATAGGAATTCATGTCCATACTTGTCCATAGCGAATTGCTTACACATTCTTTCACCCTCAGTAGTTAAATCACCCTTTTCAGATTCATCAACCTTATAGCCATATCTAGCCTCTAGCTCATCATATAAATCATGTAGGTCAATACGTGGGAAAGGTAATGTGGGTACTATAATATCAATATTATATACCTTCTTAATTTCCTCACCATATTTCTCACTTACAGCCTTTAATGCATAAGTTAGCATTTCCTCTTCCATCTTCATAACATCGTCATATGAATTGATATATGAGAATTCTAAATCGAAGCCTGTAAATTCAGTCGCATGCTTACGGCTTGCGAACTTTTCAGCTCTAAATACTGGTCCTGACTCGAAAATTCTTTCAAAGCCTGAAGCCATAGCCATTTGCTTATAAAATTGAGGTGATTGAGCTAAATAAGCATTTCTATCAAAATAATCAACCTTAAATACACCAGCACCTGATTCAGATTCAGCACCAATTAGCTTAGGTGAATGGATTTCAATAAAATCTCTTTCTACTAAGAATTCACGACATTTAGCTACAAAATAAGATTGTGTTTTAAACATTAATGTATTTTTATCAGTACGTAAATCAATCCATCTATAATCTAATCTTAAGTCGATATTAGTCTCTTCTCCCTTAGGGGCAACAATTGGAGATGGCTCAGCAATTGATTCAATCTTAATAGTATCTGGATACATTTCCATATTATTAAGCTTAACATACTCACTTGCTAGAATTAAGCCCTCTGCAGAAATTACAGAATCAATTGTTATTTGATTTAAAATTTCTTCAAGCTCTGGATGCTTTTCCTTTTCAATTGTTAATTGAAGCTTTCCAGATACATCTCTTAATACAATAAAGCACATCCATTTTTTATTTCTAATATTTTCAACAAAGCCTGCAACCTTATTTACCTCTCCAAGCTTTATATCCTTTAACATTACTCTTTCCATATTACTACTCCTTTTTTTCCTTACATGATGCACAAGGGCTTGTCCCTTGATTTAGCTTATTTATGATATATGGGTATACATCATAAATAGAAATTGTTTCTTGAATATCAGTTAAGTTATCCTTAATATTAATCTTAAAATCATCAAGCTCATTATCACCTAATATACATGTGAATCTAGCATTATTCTTATCTGCAGCCTTAAATTGAGCCTTTAGGCCTCTACCTAAATAATCCATTTCACAAGATAATCCACCAATTCTACAGATATTCATAAGCTTTAAGCATTCAGCCTGAGCTCTTGCTCCTAAGCCAATAAAATAAGCATGAATTGATTCAGGCTTAGTTAATGGCTTACCTGATAGGTTTGAGGCTAACAATAATCTTTCTAAGCCAAAGGCCATACCAACACCTGGTGTTTGAGGTCCATCTAAATCCTTAATAAGCTTATCATATCTACCACCAGCACCAATTACATTTTGAGCACCAAACTCAGGTACATTTACCTCTAGCTCAAATACTGTATGACAATAATAATCTAAGCCTCTAACTAGATTTTCATCAACCTCATATTGAATTTGCATGGCATCTAATGCTTCTAATACCTTTTTAAAATGCTCCTTAGATTCTTCAGTCAAATAATCCTTAATCTTAGGTGCATTTTTAAAGAATTCCTTATGTCTATCAACCTTACAATCTAAGATTCTTAATGGATTCTTTTCTAATCTATTTAAGCAATCACCACAAAGCTCATCCTTATATTGACTAAAATGCTCGATTAATACATTACGGTAATTAGTTCTAGATTCCTCATCACCTAATGAATTAATCTTAACCTTAATATCCTTAAGACCTAATGCACGAATTAATGAAGCACCTAACGCAATTATTTCTGCATCAATTAATGGTGAATTACTACCTAATGCCTCAACACCAAATTGATTAAATTGTCTATTTCTACCCTTTTGTGGTCTTTCATATCTAAACATAGGACCCATATAGAATAGCTTTGATACAGGATTTTCTACATATAGCTTATTTTCAATATAAGCTCTTGCAACACCTGCAGTACCCTCAGGTCTTAGGGTAATCATTCTATCTCCTCTATCCTTAAAATCATATGTTTCCTTTGTAACCATATCAGATGTATCATTTTGATCTCTATGGAACACATTAAAAGACTCAAAAATAGGAGTTCTTATTTCCTTATAATTATAAATTTTACAAATCTTACGAATAACATCCTCAAGCTTTGCCCAATCTCTGGACTCACCTGGTAGGATATCGTATGTTCCCTTTGGCTTAGTAATCATTTTATTTCCCTCCAAAATACTCATATTTGTAATATGCATAATATAGTCCAAGATCATATCCATTCTTCATTTGGACCATTTTTTCATATTCATATTTAAATCCACATGCTAGTATTACATTTTTAGATGCAATATTATTTACTGTATGACCAGCAACAATCTTATCATAAAACAAATACCTAAAACCTACATCAATAATAGCTCTTAAGCATTTTTTCATAATACCTTGGCCCCAATACTCTCTTTTAAGAATATATCCAACCTCTGCAGTATTTGTTCTTTTATCTAATGTATGGAAATCAATGATTCCAATCATTTCATTCCTAATACATATTGCATACCCAATTGGTAATCCATCTAATGGTCTTTGATTAAATATATTTCTAATTGTCCATAAGGCCTCATCTGGTCTTTTAAATGGTCCCCAATTAAGATATTTAGTCGTTATAGCATCCTTACCGATTAAATAATAATCCATGTAATCAGCCTCATTGATTTCTCTTAAATTAATACTTCCTAGCTTAATATTTGGTAAATTGATTTTCATATGTCTCCTTAAAAATAAAAACGCCCTTATAAAATATAAGGACGTAATAATCGTGGTGCCACCTTACTTCTAGTCAAACTAGCTCTCATTACCGTTAACGCCTGGTACGTCTTTTTTTAAAAGCTTTCCAAAGTGTCCTTCTAGCTACTATTTATGAATGCTTTCACCAACCATTCTCGCTTGAATAAAATTATAGCTATACTTTCTTCTT
Organism: Acholeplasmatales bacterium; assembly: GCA_017462645.1. Lineage (GTDB taxonomy): Bacteria > Bacillota_I > Bacilli_A > Acholeplasmatales > Anaeroplasmataceae > Anaeroplasma. Next base: position 7,548 of record JAFTQR010000025.1, read on the forward strand.
CATCAATTTAAAATACATTATGATTTTATCATTTTTATTAATATATTTCAAGAAATATATTATGATACTAAATCAAAATCAGAGCCATCATCTAAAAAATCCTCATCACTATACTCGCTTAGCTCATTAATACATTTAGAAATAGTATCCATAAGCATTTCAACAATCTCTTGGCTTTCAACAAATTGCTGATTAGCTTGTGTATATACCTTAGCAATTAAATCATTTAAATTAGCATCTACATTTCTTTTTTCTCTAATAAAATCCTGTTCAATATTTAAAGCATTTACTGTTTGATACAGCATACTATAAATATCTCTATCATTATAGATAATTTTAGTTGGCACACCTATTTTAGTAAATACATCATATAATATGCCAAATATTCTATTTTTATACTCCTTAGGAGCCTCTACTATATATTTAAAATAATGCTTATTTATATGAGGGTAATATGCATATATAACAAATGGTCTAATATTTGTTTCTTTAACTACAATTGGTAAATATGCTCCAAATAAATAGCATTCATCATTAACATATATAGTATCTGTAAATTCCTCTACAAAGCCTTTATTTTTAGGTCTTTTCTTTGGCATTTCCTCTAAATAAGGAAGTGGCCTATATACAACTGAATATTGTAAATTAGCCTTATCCATTAAGGCTAAAACAACATTATTTTGCTTAAAAGCTTCTATAACATCATTATATTCATTACTAATAATTGATGAAATATAATCAAAATAATCACTCATTAATTCCATTTCTCTTCTATTAGCTAATCTTTGACCATAGCCTGGCTCAAAGCGATAAACTAATAAATTATTTTCATCATTTATTCTAACATTTAGCTTTTTCAAAAAAGCTATATCATCAGGAGTTAAATCCTTTTTAGCTACACATATAGCACATAGACAATCACTATCACATAATGATAACACACCATCATCATCTGTTGTTAGAATATCATGAACATAGTTAAAGCCCTTTTTAGTAAAAAAGACCTGGCAGCCAAATGACTCATTAAAGAATTGTTCTACAAAAGTAAACAATGATTTATTAGCTCCCTCTAATATATAGAATATATCTGCAGATGAGAAGGTTGTCCAATATTGTGATTTAATGAATTTCTTTATAATTGTTCTACAATTTAAATATGCTTCCTTTAAAGACAAAATACTACCTCCTATAAACTACAACTCTTTTAATACCATATTCCTTATTTTTAATAAGGGATAAATCATTATATTCTTCAATATATTTACTATCCTTACCCATTTCAAAAACTAATAATCCATCCTTATTTAATAAAGGATATACTTCCTCTATAATACCCTTTATATCATCCATTTTATATGGAGGATCTAGAATTATTAAATCAAATTGAGTATCACATTTATTTATGAATTCCTTATAATCTAGATTAGAAAATTTAACATTTTCTATACCTAAATTCTTACAGTTTTTTTTACAAACATTTAATGCTTCATTATTTAAGTCATTTAAATAAATAAATTCAATTCCACGAGAATATGCTTCAATTCCCATTGCGCCACTTCCAGCAAATAAATCTAAGCATTTCCCACCAGAAAAATAAGGTCCAATCATATTATAAATAGCTTGTCTTACCTTATCCTGTGTTTCTCTTGTTGTTTCTAGATTAGTCATTTCAATTATTCTATGTCTTAAATTACCAGCAACAACACGCATAATATCCCTCCTATTTTGGAAGATTATCTACTACCTTATATGTTATAGGTCTACCATTCCATCTTTTAGATGATAGCTTTTTAAAATATTTTAATGCATCATGCTTAATTTCTAAATAGCTATATTTCTTCTTTATAACTATTTTTCCAAAATGCTCACGATGAATTTTCAATTCATCATGGAAATATACAACTAATTGATTAGGTCTTACCTTATCAATTTCTCCTAAATTTACCTCTATTACAGCATAAGCCTTTGACTTAAGCTTATCTAAATTTTTACTATCATATTTGCTACCATTATTAGTAGATTTCTTTTTACCACTTTTTAAAGAGATAGTTTCAATTTCTGGATATTCTCTTTCAGTATTAGTATCTATCATTTTTAATAATGTTGTTAATAAAGGCATAGGATTAGAATTAAGCTTAGACAGCTTCATTAATAAATTATCATAATCATGATTATCATAATTTTCCTCTATACCCTCTACAATTGATAAATAAAGCTTCTTTTGCTTAGAAGTATTAATATCCTTAATTGTAGGAATTTCCTTCATCGTAATCTTTTGTTTAGTAAATGCCTCAAGCTCAGCTATTCTAGCCTTACCTCTATTTGTTGCGAAGGTAATGGCTGTACCACTAGAGCCAGCTCTAGCTGTTCTACCAATACGATGAACATATATTTCATTTTCATTTGGTATATCAAAGTTTATAACACATTCAATACCATCGATATCAATACCTCTTGCCGCAACATCTGTGGCAATTAATATTTCAACACTATTTAATCTAAATGATTGCATAACTCTATCTCTAGATGCTTGTTTTAAATCGCCATGAAGACCATCAGCCTTAAAGCCTGCCTCCTGTAAAAATAAAACTAGCTCATCAACCATTGCCTTTGTGTTTGAAAATATCATTACACTTTTAAATTGATAATAATCTAATAATCTTATTAATAGGTCCTTTTTAGAATCCTTTTTAACGTAATAAACCATTTGGTCTATTAGGGATACAGTTAATGTTTTATTTTCAATTTTAACCATTTCAGGATTTATCATATACTTCTTTGATAGGCTCTTGATAAATGGTGGTAATGTAGCTGAAAATAACGCTGTTTGTCTTTCCTTAGGCATAGTAGCTAAAATAGTTTCTAAATCCTCTTGGAATCCCATTTTTAGCATTTCATCAGCCTCATCTAATACTAAATATTTAATATTAGAAAATGATAAATTACCCTTATTCATTTGATCTATAATTCTGCCTGGTGTACCAATAACAATTTGAGGATTCTTCTTTAATTCTTTATATTGCTTATCATATGATTCACCACCATATATAGTAACAACCTTTAATCTTTTAATACCGCTAGTTAATTTAGTTATTTCCTTTGAAACCTGTAAGGATAATTCTCTAGTCGGACATAAAACTAAAGCTTCTACACTTTTAGATTTCTCATCAATATTTTCAATTAATGGTATTGAATAGGCAAATGTTTTTCCAGTACCAGTTTGAGCCTGTCCAATAACATCACGTCCCTCAAGTAATAAAGGAATTGATTTTTCTTGAATAGGTGTTGGTGTATATATTTCTTGTTTATTTAATGCCTCAATAATGGCATTTGATATATTTAAGTTAATAAATTCATTCATTAATAATCTTCTCCAATTCAACTATTTAATTATAACAAAATAACCTATAATATGCAAACAATTAAAAATAAAAATCAAGCAAAAGCTTGATTAATTATTCTACTATTTTATAGCCTAATTCCTTTAACTCAAATAATATATCCTTAACTGAAGCCTCCTCAGCTCCAAAGGATACATTTGTTAAGCCAACCTTGCCTCCTGAAGCTATTATTTCTACAAATGAACCATCCTCTGATTCCTCTAGGATAATTGTTATTGAAAGGTTTGAATTAATTCTAAATAAATATTTTTCAATTATATAAATATAAGTAACCTTTCCTGTTGAAACAATTCTTTTTTCATAGTATGAGTTAGTAACACCCTCTACTATTTCATCAGCCTCTTCTTTAATTATTTTATTTATATTTTTATGTGCTTTTGAAAATAATTTATATTTTACCATGATTTTACTCCTTAATTTTTTTATAAAAAAAGTGTACTAAGTACACTTGTGATTCCTATTGGCTAGGAAGGTCGTGAAGAAACTAATCTTCAACGGTGGAAGCCTCTCTTAGTCAGCAATTAGGGTTCTCAAATTAAGAGCATCCAGCACATACCATCCTCTCAGCTTCCTTATAATATACTTTGAGCTCCACGGCCATCTTCCTAGTACTCATATTATACTAAAAAGATTTTACATTGGCAATAGATTACCCAATATAAGAAATTATAATATTAAATATTGCAATAATAAACATTATAAATCCAGCAACAATAACAATATTATCACCTTTATTATCACCAGCTATTGTTTTAGTTAAAACTGTAGGTAAGCATAATGCAATTACACCAACGCATGCTAAACATACAGCTGTAGCGAAATGATTATAAAAATAATTATTAATACCATTTTGAGTAATAAATGTTTCATATGCATAATATCCACCAACAACTAATGAAATTAATGCAGCAACAAGCATTACCATTTTAGTAATTCTATTTTCCTTTTTTTTCATAAATAAAGTCTCCTTTAATAAACTAAAATTATTATATCAAAAATATTAAATAAAATCTATATCAATTTAATTTTACATAATTTAACATAAGAAAAAGACACCTTATGGTGTCTTATTTATGTCCTTATTTATTAGTTTTTCTTTGCTTTAGGAGCTGGCTTTAAGAAAATTGTATTTTCAACAACCTTAGCCTTAGGATTTTCTAATCCCTTCTTAGCTAATTCACATAATTGTGCAAATCCTGCTGGATCATTAACAGCCATTTCTGCTAACATCTTTCTGTTGATTGCGATATCAGCTTGAGCTAAACCGTTAATGAAACGAGAATACTTCATACCATTTAATTGGCATGCAGCATTGATACGAGAAATCCATAACTTTCTGAAATCTCTCTTGCGTTGCTTTCTATCACGATAAGCATATGCTAATGAACGCATAACTTGCTCATGAGCAGTTTTATATAATGTATGCTTAGAACCATAGTAGCCCTTAGCTAATTTTAAGACAGCCTTACGTCTTCTTCTTGTTGTGTATCCACCTTTTACTCTTGGCATAATTCATTACCTCCTATAATAATTACTTTAAATTTGAAATTAATTGTTTAATACGCTTTTCATCTGATGCATGTACTAAACCTGACTTAGCTAAATCCTTGTTTTGCTTATGAGTCTTGTTTGTCTTTAAGTGACCAGTATATGCATGACCACGCTTAATTTTTCCTGTACCTGTGATTTTAATTCTCTTCTTTAAACCACTATGTGTTTTTTGCTTTGGCATAATTTATACACTCCTTATTTTTCTGATTTTGGCGCAATTACTGCGAATAATGTTCTACCATCAAGCTTTACAGGCATTTCAACAGTAGAAACATCTGCTAGACTAGCAACAAAGCGATCAATAACTTCCTTACCTAAGTCTTGATGAACAATCATACGTCCATAGAATCTAAGAGAAATCTTAACCTTATTTCCCTTTTCAAGAATAGATTTAGCCTTTCTTGCCTTTGTTTCAAAGTCATGCTTTTCGATTGTTGGAGAAAGTTGAATTTCTTGAACAACAATCACCTTTTGTTTTTTCTTCATTTCCTTAAGCTTCTTTTGTTGCTCAAAACGGAAACGAGAATAATCCATCATCTTTGCTACTGGCGGATTTGCATCAGGTGAAACTAAAACTAAATCCATTCCACGTGCGTCCGCTTCAGCTAAAGCCTTACTGCGAGCTAAAACTCCAAGTTTTTCTCCAGTATCTGTAATAACTAGCATTTCTTTGCATCTGATATTCTCATTTACGATATCTTCAGCACCATTCTTTTGCTTGTTAATACCCTTCACCCCCTAAATGTGTGAAAAAATAAAAGAGGACATAAAACGCCCTCTTGTAAAATCATAATAAAATATAATTTATAGTAGCTTTTTGCCTATCAACTTAATCAATCAGGCGAGAAACGGGCGTTTCTTCTTTCCACATATTTATTTTAACCTCATTTATTTTACACTATTGTTATTAAACTGTCAACATAATTTTAATATTATTTTAAATTTTTTATATTATATAGTCCATTATAAGCTAATCCTAATAATATATTCCACATAATACCTATATATAGCTTGCATGAGCCTATTCCTAATATGGCTCTATCATAGCCAATAAATGGCAATATTGCTATTAGCGTTTCATAAATATTAATACTATTATTAATTGAAATTTTAATAATTATAAATAAGAATAATATTAATAATGGGATATAGATATTACTTAAAATACAGGTAATAGATATGCTTATTAAGCATTCAAATAATAATGAAATAAAAATATATAATATTCCTAAAATATCATAATATGAAATAGTATATAGATTAAAATTTAGGCTTCCAATTATTAATATCATTAATACCTCAAAAATAGAAATAAATAAAAGTACTATAGATAATGCTACTATTTTAGCTATACATATTATTATTCTTGGAACATATGATACAAATAATATATCAAAGGATTCAGACATAATTCCAAGCTGAATTACGAATGCTCCAACTAATACACTATTAAATATTTGAATAAATAATAGGGATTGATTATTATATAATATATGAATTTCCTTATATGTATTTATATAGCTTTCATTATAGGAGGAATTGGCTACTAAGGATAAAATTATAGCTATTAATATAAGAGAAACTATAAATATTATTAATGTAGTTTTTTGGAAAATATAATCTAAATATAAATATATTAATGAGCTAATTTTGTATCTTTTTCGTTTTTTCATCACATAAACCATCCCTTATGTTTATTATAGTTGGAGATAAATTATTAAAATAAGCTTTATTATGAAGACTCATTATGACTATTTTATTATTCTTTAATAAATTATTTATATCATCTCTAAATATTCTTTTAGCATCAATATCTAAGCCATCAATAGGCTCATCAAATATATAACAATCCGCCTCACATAATAAGGCTTGAATTATTCCAAGCTTTTGAATATTTCCTTTTGATAAGCTACCTATTCTTTTATTAGGTAGCTGATATTTTGAGGTTAGCTCATTAAATATTTCTTTTTTATTCTTATCTAATATTAAATTATATAAATAATTTTTTACAGTAATAAGCTTAGGCATAGTATATTTATCAGGTAAATATGAAACAACAGCTTCCTTTTTTATAATACCACTATCTTTATATGCTAAGCCTGAAATGATTCTTAATAATGTTGATTTACCACTTCCATTAATACCTTGAATTATATAAAGTCCATTATCAAAGCTAATAGTTATATTATTTAATATATTATTTTTATTATATGATTTTGAGATATTTGCTAAGCTAATCATAAAACCTCTCCTTTAATTAAATAGGATTTTAATTTATTAAATGGTAGCTTACATAAATTATTATCCTCAATATAATAGGTAATTCCATCTAGTGTAATTAAGGCATAGCTTCTTCTTATTAGCTTAAAAGAATTATGTGATAAAGGATAAAAATTTATATTACTTAATAAAGCTTTTGATTCATTATATTTTCCATTATATAAATATTCATATTCTGGTATTATATTTTTTATATTTATTTGGCTATCATAGCTTGTATTTTCTTTTATTGAATTTAAGCTACAATATGATGAATAGCCTAATCTGAAATAGCTTATATTAGAATAGCTATTTATTGTTTTCATATTAATACCAACTAAGCTAGGATTATTATTAATATAAGAATAGCTTCCTGTAATATTTTCAATTATTAATTTTGGAAGATCATCAGGCTTAAATATTGATATTGACCCAACATTTACCTTTATTTGATATTTATTATTTTTAATAATAAGGTAATTATTATTTGAATAAAGCTCATCAGTAATTATTACAGGCATTTTAGCTGTAATATTTATTTCATAATAATCATCGATTGCTTTTTCATTTATTAATACATCGTCTAATAATACATTCATATTATCCATATTAAGAGAATATGAATTTTTACTAGGATAGGTAATTAATGATTTTGATTTATTTAAGTAGATATTAAGACTTAAGCGTTTAGTACCATCATCAACTAGCCCAGTATATTCATTCATACCATATACCTCTAAGGCTTGTTCTTTATTTCTTACAATCAATAAGACTATAATTAAGATTAAAATTGTTGTAATAAAAATAATTATTTTTTTCATATAGCTACCTTTTCAATTCTTACATATTGATTCATCATAGTAACAACCTCATAGCCTGATTGTTCATATATTACGCCATACATCGATAATGCATAAACGCCATTACTAATAACTAAATTACCACATAAATATACTATCGCTCTAGAATGAGCCTCTACTACAAGCTTAAGCTGCTCAACTGTTTTTTCTGATTTAGTTGATTCCTTATCAATTTTTATAGCTAGCTTAGTTTCAAGTTCTCCTTTAATTTTTGAAATACTTCCTCCTATAGAGCCAGATGTATCTAAACTACTTATACATGAAACCTTGTTATTTTTCTCAATTTCAATGCTTAAATCATATTCAATGTCGGTATTACCTCTATTTTCAATACTATAAAGAGTATTTGAAATATATGTTGCGCTTACTAAATGATTAACCTCATATATTTGTACTCTTGTTTTAAAATCCGGTTCCTTTAAATGTGAATAATATTCCTTATATTCCTCATCTGTAAAGTTTTGTAGTAGCTTACCTGTACTCATAGTTATTTCAGAAAATGTTGTATAATCACTATTAGCACTATCTACAGCATGTATATATCCTGGCTTTATAGTGAATAAAAATGATAAAAATATAAGTATTAAAAGTTTCTTCATTATATCACCTCATATAAATATTAGACAAAAATTTGAAAAAAATTGAAAAAAAATAAAAAAAGCTTATAGAAAAATCTATAAGCATTATTTTTTAATTAAAATTTTCAATTGTTTTGATAGCTTCTTCAATATTTGTAGAGGCTGTATCTATTAATTCTACATCTCCATCATCAATAAGCTCTGCATAGCGTGTGCTAATTGGTAGATTACATAACGGCTTAATATTATAGAATTCTGCAACCTCTTTTAGCTTTGATGGACCAAAAGGATATAAGAATTCACCGCAGCATGGACATTCCATGTAGCTCATATTTTCAACAAGACCAATAATCTTTATATTCATTTGCTTGCACATATTAACAGCCTTACCAACAATCATTTTAACTAAATCCTGTGGTGTAGATACAATAACAACACCATCTACAGGAATTGATTGGAATACTGTTAAAGCAACATCTCCTGTTCCTGGAGGCATATCGATTAATAGATAATCTAATTCTCCCCAGAATACATCACTATAGAATTGCTTAATAGCATTACCAATAACAGGACCTCTCCATAATACTGGCTTAGTAGGATCATCTATTAATAGATTAATAGACATTACCTTAATACCACCTCTAGATACTGGTGGAAACATTAGCTTATCATTTCCAGTAACCTCTTCTGTAACACCAAATGCCTTTGGAATAGATGGACCTGTAATATCAGAATCTAATATACCAACCTTATAGCCCTTCTTGGCTAAATCAACTGCAATTAATGATGTTACTGTAGATTTACCAACTCCACCCTTACCAGATACAATACCGATAATATTTTTAATATTATTTTCCTTTGCAGTATCAACTAAAAGTGATTTATTTTTATCACAAGCTGATTTACAGTTTGAGCAATTATGATCACATGCCATAAAATAACCTCATTTCCTATACATTAAATTATTTACTTCATATAATAATACGAGGTGAAAATATGTATAATTTATATAATCCAAATATTAATAAGAATATGCCCTGCTATAGAGGAATAGCAGGTGATGATAATAGAAGCCTACTTCTACCGTTTTTAGTAGGTGCTGCCGTTGCATTCCCTATTGGGTATATTGCATCTAACACAAAGAACAACCAAGGCTATTATCAAGCTCCACCACAATATTATGCTCCATATCCACAGCCATATCCTTATAATCCTTATTACATGCCTACTTATCGTTAGGCATTTCTTTTTTCTTAATATCAGCTAATAGCTTTTCAATATGATTACCATAAGCTAAAGCCTCATCATGCTTAAATACAAGCTCAGGCATCTTTCTAGCCTTAAGCTTTTTACTTAATTCACTTCTTAAATAGCCCTTACACTCATTTAAGACCTTTTCATAATTTTCTACCTTTCCTTCATAGAAGGTATAAAATATTGTCATGTAAGATAAATCATTAGTGATTCTTACCTCTGTAACTGTTATATTTGAAAGTTTTTTATTTTTAGCATCAGTTCTTAAAATAATAGATAGCTCTCTTAACGCAAGAGATTCTAATCTTTTAAGGCTTAATCCCATTATCTTGGTACCTCTTTCATAACTGAAGCCTCAAATACGTCGCCTTCCTTAATATCATTAAAGTTTTCAATAGTGATACCACATTCATAGCCTTGCTTAACTTCCTTAGCATCATCCTTGAAACGCTTTAATGAAGCCATTTTTCCTTCAAATACAACAATACCATTACGTAAAATTCTTACTAAAGAATTACGTTCAATTACACCATCAGTTACATAACAGCCTGCGATAGTACCTACCTTAGAAAGCTTAAATAAGCTTCTAACCTCAGCTTGACCTATAACAACCTCTTCATAAACTGGATCTAGCATACCCTTTAGGGCTGCCTCAATATCCTCTAATACCTTATAGATGATATTATATAATCTAATTTCTACGCCCTTAACAGCTGCCTCATTTCTAACAGGAGCCATAGGACGAACATTAAATCCGATAATAATAGCATTAGATGCCTCTGCTAAAGATACATCTGTATCAGTAATAGCACCTACAGTTGCACGAATAATATTTAATCTTAAATCCTCGATGTTAATCTTTTCTAATGAGGCCTTTAATGCTTCAACAGAGCCTTGAACATCACCCTTAATAATTAAATTTAATTCCTTTTCCTTATCTGCGTTTGATTGAGCAAATAAATCCTCTAAGGATGTAGCCTTCTTAGCTGCAGCATCAGCATTCTTAGCCTTTTGAGCACGAGCCTCTGCAGTATCACGAGCCATTCTTTCATCAGAGAATACCATAAACTTATCACCAGCAAGTGGAACCTCATTTAAGCCTGTTACAGCAACTGCTGTAGATGGACTAGCTGTTTGATATTTTATATGACGGTCATCCTCCATAGTACGAATACGACCATATGTATTACCACATACAACAACATCTCCTACCTTTAATGAACCATTTTGAACTAAGAATGTAGCAACAGGTCCTCTACCCTTATCTAATTGTGCTTCAATAACTGTACCAATAGCTAAACGGTTTGGATTAGCCTTTAAATCCTTCATTTCAGCTACTAATTGAACCATTTCAAGTAAAGATTCAACACCTTGACCCTTTAATGCTGAAATCGGAACAAAGATAGTATCTCCACCCCATGCCTCAGCAAGTAAATCATATCTAGATAGCTCCTCCATAACACGGTCTGGATTTGCAGTTGGCTTATCCATCTTATTAACCGCAACAATAATTGGACAGCCTGCAGCCTTAGCATGTGCAATTGCTTCTTCTGTTTGAGGCATTACACCATCATCAGCAGCAACAACTAATATAACAATATCAGTAATTTGTGCACCTCTTGCACGCATTTGTGTAAATGCAGCATGACCTGGAGTATCAATAAATGTAATTAAGAAGCCATTATGGTCTACTTGGTAAGCACCGATATGCTGAGTAATACCACCAGCCTCATTCTTAACTACACGTGAATTTCTAATTGTATCTAGTAATGTAGTTTTACCATGGTCAACGTGACCCATAATAGTTACTACTGGTGGACGACTAACTAATGCCTTTTCATCATCCTCAATAGTAAACTCATCAAATCTTGTAATATCTGTAACAACCTCATCCTTAAGCTCGAATCCGAAATCCATAGCTACAAGCTCGATTGTTTCTCTATCAACTGATTGATTTTGGTTTGCCATAACACCAAGCTGCATAAGCTTCATAACAATTTGAGCATTAGTCTTACCCATACCTGTAGCAATTTCAGCAACAGTCATACCTTCCTTGTAAACTAAAACACCCTTTTCCTTATTTTGTTCATTCTTTCTTCCCCTTTGAGGGATATTAGAAGCTCTTGTTTCTGACTTATTTGTTTTTTTAGCCACAAAATCACCCTATTTCTTTAATATTTTAACAAAGTTTTCACTAGTTATACCAATCACCATTCTGCCAACCTTTCCAACAGCATGAGATAGTTCTAGTGAGGAATAACCTTCGTAAACCTCCACCTTGTAATAATTTGCTTTATTAATAATCTTCTTTTTTGTATTATTAGAAGCATCACTTGCAAGGAAAATATATTTCACCCTACCAGATGCCATATATTCACAAACCATTTCAGTGCCAGTTATAACATAACCAGCTCTATTGCATAATCCTAAATTTGATAAATATTTATCCATTATAATAAACCTAACAATTCCTCATAAATAGAAGCAGGAACCTCTACCTCAAGCTTCTTATCTAAAATTTTAGTTTTAGAAGCCTTTAGGATAACTTCCTTATCCTTCTTTAAATAAGCACCACGGCCATTAGCTTTCCCCTTTAAATCAACTAGCACCTGCATATCAGGAGTACGTACAATACGGAATAAATCCTTCTTTTCACATACCTCTTTAGAACATACACAGGTACGTAAAACTAGTTTTTTTTCCTTCATTAGATTAAATAACCCTTTTCAAAAGCTTCGCTAGTTGGCATAATATCAATCTTCCAACCACAAGATTGAACTGCTAATCTAACATTTTGACCTGATTTACCGATAGCTAATGATAAATGCTCATTTGGAACTACTACAACAGAAGACTTAGCCTTAGGATCAATACTTAATACCTTAGTAACAGAGGCTGGTTGTAATGAGTTAGTGATTAATTCCTCTGGATCATCACTCCACTTATATAGATCAACCTTTTCTCCACCTAAAGCATTAACGATTTCTCTAATACGTGAGCCACCCTCACCTACACAAGAGCCAATTGCATCAACCTTTGGATCATTAGAATATAAAGCAATCTTACTTCTATCTCCTGGATCACGTGCAATACCCTTAATTTCAATAATACCGCTCTTAATTTCAGGAATATAATTTTCCATTAATCTAGTAACTAAAGCTCTATCAGTTCTAGAAACAGAAACCTTAGGATCCTTTGTAGTATTCTCTACCTTCTTAATATATACTCTAATTGAATCACCTATACCAAATTTATCATTAGGTAATAATTCAGTTACAGGAATTGAAGTAACTACATTATAGCCAAGCTTTAATGTAATATACTTTTCATTCATATTAGAAACCTCAGCATTAACCATTTCATTTTCTAGGCTCTTGAAATATTCATAAGCCTTTTCTCTTTCCTTAGTCTTAATGCCTTGAGTATATACGCTCTTAGCTGCACTTACTGCAGTTCTATTAAAGTTCTTAATATTGATTTGTTGTTCTAAAATATCTCCAACCTTTGCAGAAGCCTTAATCTTCTTAGCATCAGCAACTAGCATTTCTGCTGGTGCCTCTGGATCTAATTCCTCGCTTAGCTCCTCAACAATCTTATGAACTGAATATAATAAAATCTCATTTCTATCAGGATTAATTACTACTCTACAAGAAGTATTTCCATAAATTCTTTTAAAAGAATTGATTAAACCCTTCTTAAAAGTATCATAAACATCCTCTACACTAATACCTCTTGCTTGTGCAACCTCTTCAGCGTTTTCAAAAAATCCCTTATTAATCATTTTTAATATCCTCCTATATTTTTACCGCTAATCTTATTAGTTTTATTTGTTCATGCTTAATTGGTACCTTTTTAAATCTACCCTTTGCATTAATTCTCATTACAATTTGTTCATCATCCGCATCTTCTAATGTACCCTCATATATCATGCCTTCAATTTCAACATGAATATAACAGCCAATAGCTTCAACTATTTCATCTAAGCTTCTAAGCTTCTTTTCAGCACCTGGTGAGCAAACCTCTAGCATATATTCTGGCATATCAGAATCATATGCTTCAATTCTTTCAGATAAATATTCATTTACCATAGCTAATGAATCAACATCAATTCCATCCTTTTTATCAATGCTTACTCTTAAAATTAAATATCCGAATTCCTTTACTAATTCTACATCATATAAAATTAAATCATGCATCTTTAGATATGGCTCTAATATTTTATTTACTACATTTAATTCCATATAACAACCACCATTCTCTTTTAATCAAATAAATAAGAGAGGTTTTAGCCTCTCTCAAAAACTTAATATCATATATATTATAATATATTTTTTGTAAAAATCAATATATACTATAACTTTTCTTTTAAAATATTCAAAATTCTATCATTACCAATTTTCAAAGCTAATTGATAAGGAGTATAACCAAAATCATCAACTCTATTAATGTTTCTAATCTCACTATATTTCTTAACTAGTTCAACATTTTCTATAATTATAGAATAATGTAGAGGGAAATTAGAATGATATAAATAATTCTTATATAGCTCAGACTTTTCATTTATATAGCTTGATAAATCATACGTCGGAATTAAGCTATAAATATTATCACCAAATGTCGACTTACAATCTAATACAGCACCATTCTTTAAAAGAAGGCTAATAACATCCTTATTTTGTGCAGCAACTGCATAAAATAAAGGAGTTTCACCAGTCTTATTTTTAGCATTAACAAAAGCCTTATTCTTTAATAAATAATTAATAATCGTTAAATCTCCAGCCTTACATGCAATATGTAATGGAGTTTCACCAATATAGTTCTTCTCATCTACTATAGTATCGTCTAAATTTAGTTTATTTAAAAGATCTAAATTTCTACTTCTAACTAATGCCATAAATACAGTTTCATCCTTAGAATCTTTTTCATGAATATTAATTTTATCAGATTCCAATAATAATCTAACTATATCCTCTCTACCTAAGGCACAAGCCTTAAATAAAGGAGTGTGACCATCCTCATTTTTTAAATCTAAATTAGCATTATATCTAATTAATGTTTTTAAGAATCCAATTCTATTATTAATTACACAAAAATGTGCAGGTGTATCTAAATGACCATCTTGAATATTAACATTTATATAATTGTCTAATAATAAATTAAAAATATCTGAATTGTTAAAAATAATAGCATAATGTAATAATGACATCTTTCTTTCATTAACAACATTAACATCTCCAGTTTCAAGATATTCCTTTAAAGCATTAATATTATTAGAATAAACAAAATCGAATGCATCCATTTTTATCTACCTCATATAGCAAAAATAGAGCTTTTGGCTCTATTATTTTACTCTGTCCTTTAAAATTTTACCAGCCTTGAAAGCAGGTGTTTTTTGAGCAGGAATTAAAATTTCCTCACCAGTTCTAGGGTTTAAACCTGAACGAGAAGCTCTTTCTCTAACCTCAAATGTACCAAAGCCTGATAATACAACCTTATCACCCTCAACTAATGCATCTGCAATAGCATCTAAGAATGAATCGATTACATTTTCAGCTTCTTTTTTTGTAAGATTTGCACTATCTGCAACAATTGCAACAAGCTCTGACTTATTCATAAATATCCTCCATAAATTAAACTATCCATATTATAACAATTTATGCAATAAAATGCAAGATATTTTGTCGAATAAAAAATTAAAAAAATCGCATAAATACGTTGTTTTTTAACTTTTAATTGTTTAAAATTTTCATATTTTAATTATTAAAATATTTTATTCATATTTTCAGTTATTTTCATAAAAAAACACCGAACAATGTTCGGTTTTTTTCATTAAATTTTTTTTAATTATATCGTCCAATAAGGATTCTTTACATCCTCTAAATATAATTCAATATCCTTACCACTTTCAGTAGTCATAAAGAACTTATCTCCTGGCTTATGACCAAATACAGCCTTAGCTAATGGAGAGTCAGTTGAAATCTTCTTTTCAAATGGATTAAACTCAGAACCACAGATTTGATATGTTTCAACCTTATTTAATCTTATATACTTAACTGTTACGAATGTAGTTTCAATAATTTTAACATGCTTTAGGAATTCTTCAATTTCTAAAATTCTTGCTTCATTAGCAGCTTGGTTTTCTCTTGCAGATGCATAATCAGCATTTTCAGATAAATCGCCTTGCTCACGTGCTTCCTTAATAGCATCTAAGATTTTCTTACTAGTTACATTTTTTCTTTCATCTAATTCCTTTTTAAGCTCTTCATAATATTCACGTGTTGCTTCTTTAACTTGATTGTTCATCATAACATTATTCCTCCACAAAAATTCATAAATATATTATACTTAAATTAATTTTAAAATACAAGTTTTTTAATAAATATCATCAAACTTTATTTTTCTAAGCTTAGCTTGTATTCTTTTATAATTTGGAAATAATCCTTCTAATAGCATATAAAAGCTATCACTATGATTTTGAAATGTAAAATGAGCTAGCTCATGATATATTACACTATCAATATATATTTCCTCATATTTGCAAAGCTTAGTAGATAATATTACTAGCCTCCTTTTATAAAAGCATTCTCCAAAATATGTTTTAACATTTTTATATTTAAAGGTAATTTCATAATCAATATGAAACTGTCTTTTAATAAAATCAATTCTTTTTTCTACATATTCCTTTAATTTATCAGCATAGAATTTATCTATTGCCTTTGAAGCATTATCTAAATTACAATAAATATAAATTGTATCATCTAATACATAAGAATTATAATGCTTACTTTCTATTATTTCTAAATTATAGGATTTACCAAATAGATGTAGGCTATTCCTTTTTTCTATATTAGATGTATTAAGGCTTTTTTTTATTTTTTCATAATTATCCAAAATAACCTTTTTTATATGCTCATCACTTATTTTATAAGGAGTTGTTATTTGTAAAATATTATTAGGCTTAATACGATAATAAGCTCTTCTATTTTGTTTTTTAATTATTACTACAACCTCTAGGGTTATATCTTTAACTGTTATATTAATAATAATCACCTCTGATTAAATTAATCTTAATAAATCATAAGGATTAAGCTTAATATCACACTTAAATTTTATTAGCTGTTTAGGATGCCTTGCTGCATCTAAAATATTATTATCCATATCATAGATTTCTTTAATATCTATATTAAAGGTATTATTTGGAGTAAATACCTCTATAGTAGAATTTGGTAGAAAATAATTTCTTTGTTCAACATAAGCAACCTTTTCATTTTCATCATATGATTTAACAATACCTATAAATTCCTTTGTAGGAACGGTTAAATTTAAATCATATAGCTGCTCATTAATAGTTGAATCACCAAATAAAAAGCCTGTAGAGGTTAATCTATTTTCAGCCTTAAGTATCGCAGCCTCATAAATTGAATAGTCTTTAACATTACCTGTTTGTTCATATTCATCTATAATTCTTCTATAAGCATTAACTACTGTTGCGATATAATGTAATGATTTCATTCTACCCTCTATTTTAAATGAGTTAACACCAATATCCATCATTTGAGGGATAGCCTTAATAGCACATAAATCCTTACTAGACATCGCAAAATAATCTCCTGTAGGATTAAGTATTTCATTATGTCTTACTAAATCATAGCACCATCTACAGCTATGAGCACAGCCACCTCTATTAGCATCTCTATTAGTCATATTATTTGACAGCATACATCTACCAGAATATGATACACACATACCACCATGAATAAATGCTTCTATATCAATATTTGTAGAATCCTTAACCATCTTTATTTCATCTAGATTTAATTCTCTTGCTAAAACAACTCTATGAACGCCCATATTTTTATAGAATTCTACTGTTTCTTGATTCGCAGATGATTGCTGTGTTGAAACATGAGCCTCCATATTTGTATGCTTTAATACCATTTTTAAAATATATAAGCTTGAAGCAATTATGCAGTCAACACCACATTCCTCTAAATCCTTAAGGTATTCAACTAATAAATCTGTATCTAAATTATGCATAACAATATTACATGTTACATGTATTTTAGCATTATGCTTATGGGCAAAATCGCATGCCTCTTTTATATCCTCTAAGGTAAAATTTGAGGCTCTAGATCTAAGTGAGAACTTTAACCCACCAATAAAAACAGCATTTGCACCATAAAGGATTGCTACTTTTAGCTTTTCTAAATCTCCTGCAGGAGCTAATAATTCAAATTTACTCATCTTTTAAGCTCCTCCTTTTGATATACACTATCCTTATATGTAAATCCATCCTCTATATTTAGCTTTAATTCATTTAATAAATTTATAGCTTTATCTTTAGAAATTTCATTATTAAGATATGAATGATATATCTTTAATACCTTTAAATAAATAGCATCATCTAAATATAATGATTCTAAATAACCATATTCTAAAAATTCTAATTTATCTAGGTTATCTAATAATGATATTAAATAAGAACGATAAATGAATGTACCATTTTTATTTTCAATAACAGGAAGATAATCATTTCTTGTTACCTCTCTTAAATACATTTCATTTTTAATATAGCTATCATTATTCTTTTTCTCATATAATGAAATTAGCTTTCTTTTAGAATAAAACATTAATCTATGACCAAAGATTTGATAAATCATATTAGCGTTAGTCTTTAAATATGAATCCTTAACATCATTAATTGGAATTTCTAAGCTCATAGCTAAAGCTTTAAAGCCATATGATTGATAAATATCTAAATCTAAATAATTTGTTATCATAGTTTCAGGATTAAAAATAAACTTATTTATAATACCCTTTTTAATTGCGATATTAGCAACTCCTAAATCTGAAGCATAAAATAAGATATTTTTATCCTTATATTTATCTATAAAAATAGATATTTCATTAATATCATTAGGATGCATAATTTTATTAATAGCTAATATTGGTTCAACATTATTATTTAAGCATAATGATATGGCCTTATCTAAATCAAAATCATCCTCGTAAATTAATGAATATTGAGTCATAAGTAAAGCACTATCAATATAGCCTATGAATTTATTTAATTGTTTTAAATTATATATTGATGATACTATCCTCATATACTCTCCTTGAAAAAAACCCATGTATAGACATGGGAATTATATTAATATCTAAAGCTACCCTTTCCTTTGCCCTTACCCTTACTAACCTTAGGTTGAGCCATTCCAGAATAGTTTCCATTCTTCATTTGTGATTGCATACGCTTCATATCTGTTTCACTCATACCCTTCATTTGCTTCATTGAAGCCTTCATTTGAGCAAGTGATTGACGAAGCTTATTAACCTCTTGAATACTTCTACCAGAACCCTTTGCTATTCTTTCTCTACGCTTATAATCATTATCAATAAGTTCTGGATGCTTTCTTTCCTTTTCAGTCATTGAATAGATTATAGCCTCAATCTTATCAAAGGCCTTATCATCTACATTATTCATAACCTGCTTCATTTGACCCATACCAGGTAGGAAGCCTAATATTTTTGATAATGAGCCCATACGCTTAATCATTTTAAATTGCTTAAGCATATCATTATAGTTAAAGCTGCTGCTCATCATCTTTTCAGCCATTGATTTCATTTCATCCTCATCAATGTTTTCTGTAACTGTATCAATTAATGTTAATACGTCACCCATACCTAATATTCTATCAGCTAATCTATCTGGATAGAATATTTCCATAGCATCAAGCTTTTCACCTGTAGACATAATCTTAATAGGAATACCAGTCATTTCCTTAATAGATAAGGCAGCACCACCACGTGTATCACCATCAAGCTTTGTTAAGATACAGCCTGTAATATCTAAATCCTTATGGAAGGCTAATGCAACATTAACTGCATCCTGACCAGCCATGGCATCTACTGTTAATAGAA
Source organism: Acholeplasmatales bacterium (assembly GCA_017462645.1). Lineage (GTDB taxonomy): Bacteria > Bacillota_I > Bacilli_A > Acholeplasmatales > Anaeroplasmataceae > Anaeroplasma. The sequence continues at coordinate 27,369 of JAFTQR010000025.1, forward strand.
TTTCATCAGGCTTAGCTATTTCCTTAACATTTTGAAGCTCCTTCATAAGCTCCTCATTAATTTGCAAACGACCAGCAGTATCAATAAATACTAAATTACAGCCTTGTTCCTTTGCAGCCTTTAAGCCTTCAGTAACAATCTTTTCAGCAGAAACCTTTGTACCCATTTCAAATACTGTGACATCAATTGATTTACCTAAAGTAACTAATTGATCTACAGCAGCTGGTCTATAAATATCGGCAGCAATTAGCATTGGCTTTTTCTTTAGCTTCTTTCTATAGAATAAAGCCATCTTACCTACTGCAGTAGTTTTACCAGCACCTTGTAAACCAACAGCCATAACAACAGTCATGCCTGATGATTTAAAGTTTAATTCTACTGCCTCATCACCTAGAGTTTTCTTTAATTCCTCTCTTACAACCTTAACAACCTGTTGTCCTGGATTTAAGCCCTTAAGAATTTTTTCTCCTAAAGCCTGTTCCTTAATGTTAGCTAAAAACTTTTTAACAACCTTGTAGTTAACATCGGCCTCAAGTAAAGATAGGCGAACCTCTCTAAGCATTTCATCTATATCATTTTCATTAAGCTTACCCTTACCAGTAAGTCTTCTCAATCCCATTTGTAAACGAGAGCTTAAGCTATCAAATGCCATAATTCTACTCCTTTAAAATATTAAAAACTTCTTCCTTAATATTATCATTAATATCTAATTTATCAATTTTATTGTATTTGTCATTTAGCTTCATCTTAGATTCATATTCCTCTAATATAACACATACTCTTTTTAATTGATCAAATACACCATTTCGAGAAATAGAATAATTTTCAGCTATTTCAGAAATAGATAAATCCGAATAATAATAATCCTCAAAATAATTTCTTTGTTTATCTGTTAATAAATTACCATATATATCATATAAGGCAATAATTTCTTCTCTTTTATGATTTTCCATATTAATCCTCAAAGAAGTCAGCAAATAATCCATATAGATATTGCTCAATATCGAAAATTTCTAAATCATCTACTGCTTCACCTAAGCCAATATACTTAATAGGAATTCCCATTTCATGGCGTATAGCCAATACTATACCACCCTTAGATGTACCATCAAGCTTTGTTAGGATAACACCAGTAACATCTGTAGCCTCTTTAAAGGCCTTAGCCTGAGACATACCATTTTGACCTGTTGTTGCATCAATAACCAACAACGTTTCATGTGGTGCTTCAGGACATTCCTTTTGTAATACTCTTCTCATTTTAGAAAGCTCATTCATAAGGTTAACCTTATTTTGAAGTCTACCTGCTGTATCACAAAGTAAAATATCATAATTTTCCTTTTGTGCCTTTTTAATAGCATCATACATTACAGCTGAAGGGTCTGTACCAGAATCCTTTGTAACGATATCAACACCTACACGCTTTGCCCAAATATCTAATTGAGCTACAGCTCCAGCTCTAAATGTATCGCCTGCAGCTAATAATACCTTCTTGCCTTCCTTCTTATATTGGTTAGCAATCTTAGCAATTGATGTTGTTTTACCAACACCATTTACACCTACGAATAGAATTACTGATAAGCCATTCTTATTTAAATTTAGGTTGGCATTAACAATTTCACCATTTAAATAAATTTCAAACATCTTATCCATAATCATTTCTTGTAATAATAATGGATCAGAAATTTTCTTATTTGCAACCTCATCTCTTAAATCATCAATAAAGTCTACAACTGTATCAACACCGATATCAGCCATAATAAAGATTTCCTCAAGCTCATCAAATAATTCATCATCTATTTTATTACTTCTAGAAAGAATTTCCTTTAATGTTGATAAGGCTCCCTCTCTAGTTTTATGTAAGCCTAATTTATATTTTTTGTTTTTCTTTTTATCTTTTTTTCTAAATAAATCAAAGAAACCCATAAAATCACTCCAAACCATTATGTATTATAACATAACCAAATACTATATTCAATTAAGAATAATAAAAATAGGCAGTATAAAAACCACCTATTTTACATTATTTTTTACTTTTTAAATTATTATATTCATCAATTGTAATTAAAGTTTTACATCTTGGGAAATTATTACAACCGTAGAAAACATTACCTTTATTTTTACCACGTGATGCAACCCTTTCAACTAATGTACCCTTACTACAATTTGGACATTTTACTTCCTCTATTATAGGCTTAGCCTCTAATTCAATAGCCTCACCCTTAACACAGTTTTTAGAGCAATATAAAATTCCATCCTTATTTTTAAGCATAATTGAACCACAGTTTGGACATTTACCATTTGTTGGTTCATCATTATATACATTTTTACATTTTGGATAATTACCACATGCGTAGAATGCATTACCCTTATTTTTACCACGAGTAGCTATTTTCTTAACCATATGAGCCTTACCACATTCAGGACATATTATAGCCTCATTAGCTCTTGCATCACTACAATTATTTGAGCAATATAGTTCTCCTTGCTCATTCTTAAGCATTATAGAACCACAGTTTGGACATTTTTCCTCTGTTGGTAAATCATTATATATATTTTTACATTTTGGATAATTACCACATGCATAGAATACATGGCCCTTATTTTTACCACGTGATGCTACCTTCTTCATAATATGAGCCTTACCACATTCAGGACATATTATATTAGTATCATCATCCTCCACAGGCTCATCCTTCTTAATGTAACGACAATGAGGATAATTACTACAACTTACAAATTCACCATATTTTCCTAATCTAAGGAATAATGGAGAGCCACAATTAGGACATTCCTCTTCTAATCTTATTGGATACATGGCCTTCATATTCTTAATAGCATAATCTAAAATAGGCTCAAACGCATTATAAAAATCCCAAAGCTCCTCAAGCTTATTCTTTTTACCACTTGCGATTTGATCTAAGCCAGTTTCCATATTAGCTGTATATTCAACATTAATAATTGAGTTAAAAAATTCTAATAGCTTATCAGTAGTTAATATACCCTGCTCAGTAGGAACTAACGCCTTCTTTTCAAGCTTAATATATTCTCTTTCCTTTAAGGTTTGAATAGTTTGAGCATATGTAGATGGTCTACCTATACCAAGCTCCTCCATATCCTTTATTAAAGATGCCTCTGTATATCTACTAGATGGTTGAGTTTGCTTTTCTAAAATCTTAATTTGATCAGCATTAAACGATTCACCAAGCTTAAATGCTGGTAAATTGTCATTTTCATCCTCATCAGATTTACCATATACCTTTAAATAGCCATCAAATACCATTTGCTGACCACTTGTAGTCCAAATAGAATCTGTGTTTGTAAACTCTATTTTAGTAGTATTAAATACAGCGCTAGACATTAATGATGCTAATGTACGCTTATATATAAGACTATATAACTTATATTCATCATCTGATAAATAAGCTCTTAAGGAATCAGGAGTTCTTGTTATTGCAGTAGGTCTTATACCCTCATGAGCATCCTGCATATTCTTTTGACCCTTTACCTTAATATTACCTAAATACTTACTACCATAATTATTTAAAATATATTCATTACAATCCTTAACAAACGCATTTGAAAGTCTAGTTGAATCAGTACGCATATAAGTAATTAAACCTACCGTTTCACTACCTATATTTTTACCCTCATATAAGACTTGAGCTATTCTCATAGTCTTTGTTGCGTTAAAGCCTAGCTTATTAGATGCATCCTGCTGCATAGTTGAGGTAGTATAGGTTGGATATGAATTACGTTTAATTTGCTTACTAGAAATATTAGAAACAGTAAATGATAATAATCTATCCTTTAATAGCTTTAATGTATCCTTATCTGTAATTCTATTTTTAGAATCAATAACATTATCATTAATGCTATGAAACTTTAATTTAAATGTTTTAAATAAAGCCTCCATCTCATAATAGGTAATAGGAACAAATGCTTGAATTTGCTTTTCTAGATTAACTATAAGCATTAACGCAACGCTTTGTACTCTACCGGCACTCTTAGAACCTATCTTTCTTTGTAATAGCTTAGATAGTTTGAATCCAAGAATTCTATCAATCATTCTTCTAGCCTCTTGAGATTCAACCATTTTAATATTTATTTTATGAGGCTTTTCAATAGCCTCTAATACTGCAGTCTTTGTAATTTCATTAAATTCTACTCTATTTAATTCATTTAGATTTAAATCTAGATATGTAGCTAAATGATAGGCAATAGCCTCACCCTCGCGGTCGGGGTCGGTTGCAAGATAAACCTTTTTACCTTTACATGCCTTCTTAAGCTGCTCAACTAGCTTTTCCTTTTCCTTCATAATTTTATAATTAGGAATAAAGCCAGCAGGAATATCTATACCTAAGCCATCCTTACCAGTTGTAGCTAGGTCACAAATATGTCCCTTTGATGATAATACAGTAAAGCCATCTCCTAAATAGCCGCCAATCGTTTTAGATTTACTTGGTGATTCTACAATAATTACTTTATCCATTTTTAAAACCTCCAATCAAATCTTTTTAATAATATTATTGCAAGAAATCTTTAAAGTCAAGTCGAAATTTTACTCTTTCTATTAATAAAATATATATATTTTATATTTTTTTTAATATTTTTTCGCTATCCTATTAATATATATAGACAAAAAAAAGAAAAAAATTGAAAAAATTTTTGAAAAAATAAAAATAGTATCCAAAAGATACCATTTCCATTACATATTATATATATTAATAGGATAATTATTCATCTAAATCTAAATCTAATGATAGCTGCTTA
>JAFTQR010000026.1 GCA_017462645.1 Acholeplasmatales bacterium
ACTTTTGGGCAAAAGGATACTTTGTGTCGACAGTAGGATTGAATACTGAAACAGTAAAAGAGTACATCAAAAATCAAGAGAAAGAAGATATGATGGAAGATAACCTGTCGACCAAAGAACACAAAAATCCCTTCAAGGGATAAGCCAGAGTGAATATCGCAGTTGTCAGCCGCTTTTGATGACCCTTAAGGGTCGTCGTGTGGTTAAAGCCCTTATAGGGGAGCGTAAAAACCGCACGTTTGACGTGCGGATTGTTATTTTTAAATGAATATAAATTAGTTAATTGTGTTATAATTACAAATATAGGTGATGATTTATGACAACTGCAGAGAAGCATTATAAAAAAATGACAGAAACTAAGGTATCTAAGCTAGTAACAATGCTTGGTATACCTACAATTATATCAATGCTTATTACTAATATTTATAATTTAGTAGATACATATTTTGTTGGTACACTAGGTAAAAGTCAACAGGCAGCAACTGGTGTATTATTTACGCTACAATGTATTATTCAGGCTATAGCCTTTATGCTTGGGCATGGTTCTGGGACATATGTATCTAAGGCATTAGCTGATAAGGATATTAAGGAATCATCTAAATATGCATCTACTGCTTATTATGTAGGTGGTATATTAGGTATTTTATTAATGGTATTTGGTTTAATATTCTTAGAACCATTTATGAAGCTGCTAGGTAGTACAAATACAATATTACCATATGCTAAGGATTATGGATTATGGGTATTAATATCATGTCCATTTATGGTATGGTCATTGGTACTAAATAATAATCTTAGATATGAAGGAAAGGCCTTTTATTCTATGATAGGTCTTTGTGCTGGTGGTGTTTTAAATATATTTGGTGATTATTTATTTGTTAATGTATATCATTTAGGTGTGTTTGGGGCAGGTATGTCTACTGGTATATCACAAATAATAAGCTTTATACTTTTATATATCTTCTATAGGAAATTCGCACAAAGTAAAATATCTATAAAGAATATTAGTAGGGAATGGCTTGTATATCTACAGATATTCAAGGCAGGCTTCCCATCACTAATAAGACAGGGCTTAACATCAATTTCTAGCGGTATTTTAAATAATTTATGTAAGCCATTTGGTGATGCAGCAATAGCGGCAATGAGTGTCGTAAATCGTTTCTCATCATTTATTATGTGCGTTGGACTTGGTATTGGACAAGGATTCCAACCAGTTGCTGCATTTAATTATCAGGCTAAACAATATACAAGAGTAAAGAAGGCAATGATATTTACTATTGTATTTGGTACGATTTTAGTGAGTATTTTAGGTATTTTTGGTATTGTTATACCTGAAAAAATTATATATTTATTCCAGCATGACCCTGAGGTTATTGATATAGGAATATTTGCGATGAGAATGGCATCTATTGGTGTAATAGCATTACCATTATCAGTAACAGCAAATATGCTATATCAAAGTATAAGAAAATCAGGTGTTGCATCATTCCTAGCACTATTAAGATCAGGCTTAATATTTATTCCAACATTATTTATTTTAAGATATTCTTTTGGCTTAACTGGCATTCAATTAGCTCAGCCAATCTCTGATATAATATCAAGTCTAATTTCAATTCCGTTTATCTTACATTTTATATATAAAACACCAAACACAATTCAAATAGATATGGAAAAAGCAGAAGAACAAGCATAGTTTCTGCTTTTTTTAATTTTTTTCTACGCAAAATTCATATATTTTTACAAAAATATATATAATTGAATTGAAAACGATTGCAAATTTTAAATATTTTGTGTTATAATTAGGCATAAGGTATACGGTTAAAATTAGGGAGGTACAGACATGAGAAAAAATTATGTTACATTAGTTTACTTACCAGATGATCAAGAAAATGCAGATTATTTACAAAACTGCTTAGAGGATATGCACGTTGATGTTCATAGCTTCGAAAAAATTTCTGGTAGAGATAATGAGCTTTTAAAGGATATAAAGAATAGCTCATGCTTAATTATTCTTCATATTTCAGATGATTTTGATTACCGTGATTACATTAGAGAAATCAACAGAGCTAACAACCGTTGTCAGGTTGTATGCTGCTATACAGGTAGAACTGTATATCAAAGCAAATTCTCTTTAAATGAAATAGAGTGTGTTGAGGGTTATCCAATCGAAGCATTAGCTTGTGATATTTGTAGTATCATGGTTGGTGGTTATAGATTAAAGATCACTCCATTCAATCGTAAGAAATATAGAAATGAAGCAATTGCATTATATAACAAGGGACATTATGCATGGTCACTATGCTTATTATTAAAGGTTTTCAAAATGCATGATAATGATGTTAAGGAAAGAATTGGTGATGCTTACGCTCACTTAATGAACTGTGATAAGGCTATCAACTATTATTCAATTTGCTTACCAACAACAAGTGATGAGGATACAAAGGGTATGATTTGTAACAACCTAGGTTATTTATATACTCAAACTAAGAACCTAGAGTTTGCTGAAAAATACTTAAAGCTAGCTATTGAACAAGAAAATCCAGATGCGTTATATAACCTAGGTTATTTATATGAAACATCTTGGGCATTTGATTCAAAAACTAGAAGAACTAAGGAAGGCTATGAATTATACTGTAAGGTATTAGAAAAGTCTTATACTTCTGAAGCATCTAAGGCAAAGGCTAAGGAAAAGCTTAAGGTTCAAGCTGATAAGCTATTAGGTAGAAAGAACTATGCTGCCGCAATGACTTATTATAAGGCTATTGGTGATGGTCCTAAGGTTGCTGAATGCTTACGTAACATTAAGAGAATTCGTCTTTTATATGAAGAAAGAAAGAAGAGAATGACTCAACAATAACTATCAATAATAAAAGTGGACTTTGGTCCACTTTTCTAATTGTTATTAATTTGTTAGTGTAGTATAATTAACTATGTTAAGGAGTTGATTTTTATGGTTAGAATAGACGTTATTTCAGGCTTTTTAGGTGCTGGTAAAACTACATTTATTAAGCGTTTATTAGAAACACATTTAAAAAATGAAAAGGTCGTATTAATAGAGAATGAATATGGCGAGGTATCAGTTGATAGTGATTTATTAAATGATTCTCAAATTGAAATAAAGGAATTATCGCAAGGATGTATTTGTTGTTCATTAGTTGGTGATTTTTCTAAATCATTAAATGAGGTTATAGAAAAATACAATCCTGATAGAATATTAATTGAACCATCAGGAGTTGGTAAGCTTTCTGATGTTATTAAGGCTATTAGTGATGCAGGACTTGAGGATTCAATTAATTCATTAGTTTGTATGGTTGATGCTAAAAAGGCTAAAATGTATGATAAAAACTTTGGTGAATTCTTTGTAGATCAAATTAAAAATGCTCAAACAGTTATTCTAAGTAGAATGGATATTTCTAAAGAGGAAACTGCTGAAAAGGCATTAGAAATAATTAGAAAGCATAATGAAAATTGTGTTGTAGTAACAACACCTATTAAGGATTTATCTGATGATGAATTATTAAAGGCATATGAAGGCTTTGATAATAAAATAATTGAAGAGCATGAAGAGTGCTGCTGTAGACATGAACATCATCACCACCATGAGGAAGAGTGCTGCTGTGGACATGAACATCATCACCATCATGAAGAAGAGTGCTGTTGTGGCCATGAACACCATCACCATCATGAGGAAGAGTGCTGTTGTGACCATGAACACCATCACCATCATGAGGAAGAGTGCTGCTGTGGCCATGAACATCACCACCATCATCATGCAGATGAGGTATTTACATCAGTTGGTATTGAAACAGTTAAGAAATATGATATTGAATTATTAAAGGAGACATTAGATAAAATGGCTAATGGAGAATATGGCTTAATTGTTCGTGCTAAGGGTATTATTCGTGGTAATGATAATAAATGGTATGTTTTTAATTTAACTCCAGAAGAGGTTGAATTTAATCAAGCCAATCCAATTGCTATGGGTAAAATAGTAGTTATTGGCTCTAAGATTTGTAAGGATGAAATTAAGAAATTATTTTAAGTAGGTGTTTAAAATGAAGGAAGTACCTTTATTTTTAATAAATGGCTTTTTAGAGAGTGGAAAAACACAATTTATTAAGGATATATGTGAAGGTAATGAGGCATATGGAGATTATTCAACTGTAATTATTGCTTGTGAGCAGGGTGAGGTTGAATATGATAAGGAATGGTGTGATAAATATAAAATTCATGTTGTGTATATTGAAGACCAGGATGAATTTACACCAGAATTTTTAGAAGATTTAGATAGAGAATATATGGCTGATAGATATATTATTGAATATAATAGCTTCTTTGATTTTGATGCACAGGAATTTCCAAATTATATGGTTATTTATCAACAAATTACTATAATAGATGCATCAACATTTGGCGTAATGTTTAATAATATGCGTAAGATTTTTTCATCAATGGTTAAATATTCTTCACTAATTATTTTTAATAGATGTGATGGTGTTAAGGATTTATCCTTATATCGTAGACAATTAAGAGGTTTAAATCAGCAGGGTCAAATTGGATTTGAAATGGGAAATGGTAGACTTACCGCTATGCTAGATGAGGATTTACCTTATGATTTAAGCAAGAATAATATTCATTTTGAGGAGGATATTTATCCTACCTGGTATATTGAGGTATTTGATAATTATGAAAAATATTTAAATAAAACATTTAGATTTAAAACCTTTGTAAGAGATGTAACAGAGGATACCTTTATTACAGGAAGAATGGTTATGACATGCTGTGAGGATGATATTCAATTCTTAGGTTATGAGGTTATTAATAAGACTGATACAAAGGTTAATGTTGATGATTGTATTTATTTAGAGTGCAGTGTTCATAGAGAATTTTCTAAAATAGCTGGTGAAGAGGTTGTAATGCTTCACGCTAGTAATATTGTAATATTACCTAAAGAAAAGGAAAAAACATTAACAATGTAAAATATTCCCTATTAGTTAACTAATAGGGCTTTATTTTTAAATATATCTATTAAAAATAAATAATTTGTAGTATAATTATATGGAATTTTAAAAGAAAAAGAGTGATTGATGTGAAAAGCTTTATTACAAATAATGCATTAGAGACAATTGAATTAGGTAATAAGATAGGCTCTTTACTAGTATCTGGTGATGTAGTATTATTAACAGGTGATTTATCAGCTGGTAAAACTACTATTACTAAGGGTATTGGGCAAGCTCTAGGTGTAAAAAAAATAATTAATTCACCAACATTCACTATCGTTAAGGTTTATAAAGGTAATATACCATTATATCACCTAGATTTATATAGACTAGATGGTTTAAACAATGATTTTGATTTAGAGGAGTATATTGAATCTGATGGCGTATGTGTTATTGAATGGCCATTTCAGGTTAAGGAAATATTACCTAAGGAATATATTTTAATTACTCTTAATAGATTAGATGAGGATAAACGCTCTATTTTAGTAGAGGGTATAGGAAGATACGAAAAAATTATAAAGGAGTTATAGCATGTATTCATTAATAGTAGATTCATCAACTAAAATTTTATATGTATGCCTAATGAATAATAATGATATTATATTTGAAAAATATTTAGAGGGTAGAAATGATCATGCTATAAATATTGTTTCATCTGTAGATGATGCATTAAAGGCTGCGAATATTACTTCAAGCCAATTAGATGAAATAATATGTGGTGTAGGACCTGGATCATATACAGGTGTTAGAATGGCAGTTACAGTTTGTAAAATGCTTGCGGTATTTATGAAAAAGCCATTATATAAAATATCAACATTAAAGTTAATGTCATCAGGCTCTAATGGTATTACATTAGCTACTATTGACGCAAGACGTGGTAACGCATTTGCTCAAATAATAGATATTAACAGTAATAAAGTTATATTAGATGAAGCATTATATAGCTATTTAGAATTAGATAGCTATAATATAGATTCTAAGGTAAAAGAGGACTCATTTAAGGTAAATCCTGTTTATGTATTAAATAATAAGGAATTAGTTAATGAGCCACATTTATTAGTTCCTAATTATTTAAGAGATACTGAGGCTGAAAGAAATTTAAATGATTAGATTAGCAAGTTTAAATGATTTAGATTCCATTGTAAAACTAGAGCTTGATACTCTAAACACAACCTTAGGTATTGATATGCTTAAGGATAGTTTAAATAATGATATGTCATATATTTATGTTATAGAGGATAATGGAATTATAGGATATATTTCATTATATTTTGATATGTTTGATGCAGAAATATTAAACTTTTGTATATCAAGAAATTATCAATATAATAAATTAGGAACAAGATTATTAGAATATGTAATAAATGAATTCAAGAATAAGAATGCAAAGGGATTTATTTTAGAGGTTAGAGAATCTAATTTAAGAGCTATTCATTTATATGAAAAATTAGGTTTTAAGCGTATTTCTATTAGAAAAAGCTATTATTCTAATGGTGAGAATGCTTTGGTTTTAAAGCTTGAATTTAAGGGAGAATAGTATGGAAAAAACAAATGCTATGCGTATATTAGATCAAAAGAAAATTAAATATAATGTATTTGAATATCCGCATGAGGAGGGTGTTTGTGTAGAAGGTAATGAGGTTGCAAGATTACTAAATCAGGATCCTAAGCAGGTATTTAAAACATTAGTTACAGTATCAAATACTAAAAAGTATTATGTATGTGTAATTCCGGTATTAAATGAATTAGATTTAAAAAAGGCTGCAAAGGCATGTGGTGAAAAATCATTAAGCATGATTGCAGTTAAGGAGCTATTACCACTAACAGGCTATGTAAGAGGTGGATGTAGCCCTATAGGTATGAAAAAAGCCTTTCAAACTGTAATTGATGATTCAGCCTTAAATTATGATAACATTATTTTTTCTGGTGGAAAAATAGGTATTCAAATAATGATGAATCCTAATGATTTATCTAAGATTATTAGATTAAGCTTTAATGATATAAAGAAGGAGGATTAAAATGCTAGTATTAGGTGTAGAAAGCAGCTGTGATGAAACATCAGTTGCGATAGTAAGAGATGGCAAGGAAGTATTAGCTAATGTTATTAATTCTCAAATAAAAATACATGAAAGATTTGGTGGTGTAGTACCAGAGGTTGCGTCTCGTCACCATGTATATCAGGTTTCTATGGTATTTGAAGAGGCTTTTAAAATAGCTAATGTAGATCCTAATGATATAGATTTAGTTGCAGTAACAGAAGGACCAGGATTAATTGGTTCATTATTAATTGGTGTTAATGCTGCTAAAACATTTTCCTTAATGTATAATAAGCCAATTATTGGTGTTCATCATCTAGCAGGTCATATATACGCTAACGCAATTGAATCGGAAATGAAATTCCCTTGTATTGCGCTATTAGTTTCGGGTGGTAATACAGAACTTATTTATATGAAGGATCATTTTGAATTTGAAATAATTGGTCAAACATTAGATGATGCTGTTGGTGAAGCATATGATAAGGTTGCAAGAGTAGTAGGACTTCCTTATCCAGGTGGACCTCATGTTGATAGATTGGCTCATTTAGGAAATGATACATATAAGCTCCCTAGAGTTTATTTAGATGATAAAAGCTATAATTTCTCTTTTTCAGGCTTGAAGAGTGCGGTTATTAATTTAGCTCATAATGCTAATCAAAGAGGAGAAGAAATTAATGTTAATGATTTATGTGCTTCATTTCAAGCTTCAGTTACTGAGGTCTTAGTAAATAAGACTATTAAGCTAGCTAATGAAATGAAAACTAATAATATCATTGTTGCAGGTGGTGTATCTGCAAATAAGGGATTAAAGGAAAGATTTGAACAATATAAGGACTCATATAATATTTGTATTCCATCTATTAAATATTGTACAGATAATGCAGCTATGATGGCTGTTGCAGGTTATTATCAATATAAGAAGAATAATCAATTATCTGATTTATATATGAATGCGGATGCTTCCTTAGAGCTAGAATAATAAAAAATGCGGTGTTTAATATTTATAATATTAATTCACCGCTTTTATTTTGAAAATAATAAAAGAAAATGCTAACATTATATAGAGTTTTTAGTAAAATTATTATATAATAGATTTATATTTTTTAAAGGGAATGATTTAAATGGCTGAAATTAATAATTTCATTAAAACTATTATGCAAAATGATTTAAATAGTGGTAAGGTTGATGCTATCGCAACACGCTTTCCACCAGAGCCAAATGCATATTTACATATAGGACATGCTAGAGCTATTATTACAAATTTTGAATTAGCAAAGGCATTTTCTGGTACTACAAATTTAAGATTTGATGATACTAATCCTGCTAAGGAGGATAAGGAATTTGTTGCAGGTATTATTGAGGATTTAGCATGGTTAGGCTATAAGCCAAATAATATTTTCTATGGTTCGGATTATTTTGAGGAAACATATGAAAAGGCTGTTTTATTAATTAAAAAGGGTCTTGCTTATGTTGATGATTTATCTCAAGAGGAAATGAGCAAATACCGTGGTACAATAGTTGAGCCAGGTAAGAATTCTCCATGGAGAGATAGAAGTGTTGAGGAAAACCTTGAATTATTTGAACAAATGAGAGATGGTAAGTTTAAAGAGGGAGAAAAAACATTAAGAGCTAAGATTGATATGGCTCATCCAAATATTAATATGCGTGACCCTGCAATGTATCGTATATTACATATCCCTCATCATAGACAGGGTACTAAATGGTGTATTTATCCAATGTATGACTTTGCTCATCCATTACAGGATTCATTTGAGGGCATTACACATTCATTATGTTCACTAGAATATGATAATCACCGTATTTTATATGATTGGTTTATTGAAAACTGTGAAATGAAGCATGTGCCACATCAATATGAATTTGGTAGATTAAATATAACTAATACTATTATGTCAAAAAGATATATTAGAGCCTTAGTAGATTCTGGCAAGGTTATGGGCTATGATGATCCAAGAATGCCTACTTTATGTGGATTAAGAAGAAGAGGATATACTCCAGACAGTATAAGAAATTTTATTTTATCAACAGGATTATCAAGAGTTAATTCAACTGTTGAGGCTGAAAGCCTAGAAGAGGAATTAAGAAATGATCAAAAGCTTTTAGCAACAAGACCAAATGCTATTATTAATCCAGTTAAGGTTGTTATTGATAATTATCCAGAGGATAAGGTCGAATATTTAGATTGTCCTAATAATCAAGAAAATCCTGATTTAGGTAATAGACAAATTTCATTCTCTAAATATGTATATATTGAAAGAGAAGACTTTATTGAACAAAAGCCTAATAAGAAATGGAAGAGATGGGCATTAGATGTAGAGGTTAGATTAATGCACGCATATTTTGTTAAGGCTACATCTTGTGAATATGATAATGATGGTAATATCACTCTAATTCATGCAACATATGACCCTGAAACAAGAAGTGGTAGTGGCTTTGATGCTAGAAAGCCTAATGGTAATATTCATTTCGTTGATGCATCTACGGCTAAGGCTGCTGAATTTAGATTATTTGAGCCGTTAATGCTTGATATTACTGAGGAAAATAAGGATTTAGACTTTATGGAAAGATTAAATCCAAATTCATTACAAATATTAAATGGATATGTAGAGGAATCATTAGCTAATACAGTACCAGGTACACATTATCAATTTATTAGAAATGGATATTATGTAACTGATAAGGATTCATCTAATGAGAAGCTTGTATTTAATAGAACATGTGGCTTAAAGTCATCATTTAAGCTATAAAAAATAAAGGACTGTTTCGACAGCCCTTTAATCACGTAAGGAGAGAGATTATGTTAAAAACAGTAAACTTAGGTCTACAATATGGATCTAGAAAGCTATTTGAGCATGTAGATATTACCTTTTCAAAAGGTAACTGTTACGGTATTATTGGCGCTAATGGCGCTGGTAAATCTACATTTTTAAAGGTTTTATCTGGTGAAATTGAATCAACTACTGGTGAGGTTATCATCGATAAAAACGAAAGAATGAGTGTATTAAAGCAAGATCAAAATGCTTATAATGATGAAACTGTGATTGATACAGTATTATTAGGTCATAAGCGTTTAATTGAAATAATGAAGCAAAAGGATGAATTATATGCTAAAGAGGATTTCACTGATGAGGATGGAGTATTAGCTGCAGAGCTAGAGGGTGAATTCGCTGAATTAGGTGGCTGGGAGGCAGAAAGTGATGCTGAAAGCCTACTTAATGGTATTGGTGTTGATTCTGAATATCATTATATGCTAATGGGTGATTTAGATGCTAAGCTAAAAATAAAGGTATTATTAGCTCAAGCATTATTTGGTAATCCTGATATATTATTATTAGATGAACCTACAAATAATCTTGATTATAAATCAACTAGATGGCTTGAAAATTTCTTACTTAATTTTGAAAATACAGTATTAATTGTATCTCATGACCGTCATTTCCTAAATAACGTATGTACGCATATTTGTGATGTTGACTTTGGTAAGATTAAGCTTTATGTAGGTAACTATGAATTTTGGTATCAATCAAGCCAATTAGCATTACAACAGGCTAAGGATCAAAATAAGAAGGCTGAACAAAAGATTAAGGAACTACAGGAATTTATCGCAAGATTCTCTGCTAATAAATCTAAATCTAGACAGGCTACATCACGTAAGAAACTATTAGATAAGATTAATTTAGAGGATATTGAACCATCTTCACGTAGATATCCATATATTGGTTTTAAGCCTAATCGTGAGGTTGGTAATGATATATTAATTGTTGAAAAGCTATCTAAGCCTGGAGTATTTGAAAATTTAACATTCACAGTTAATAAAAATGATAAAATTGCATTCTTATCAGAAAATTCTATGGTAATAACAGCGTTATTTAATATATTATCTGGTAAGGACACAGAATATACTGGTAAGTTTAAATGGGGTATTACAACATCTACAGGATACCTTCCACAAGATAATAAGGAATACTTTGATAAGGATTTAAATCTAGTTGATTGGTTAAGACAATATTCACCTGAGGATCAAACAGAAAGCTTTATTAGAGGCTGGCTAGGTAGAATGCTATTTAGCGGTGAGGAATCATTAAAGAAATGTAATGTTTTATCAGGTGGTGAAAAGGTAAGATGTATGTTTGCGAAGCTAATGCTTGAATGTCCAAACATTTTAGTATTAGAGGATCCAACTAACCATTTAGACCTAGAATCAATTACAGCATTAAATGAGGGTATGATTAATTACAAGGGTAATATCCTATTCTCAAGCCATGATGCTGAGCTACTTCAAACAGTAGCTAATAGAATTATTTCATTTGAAAAGGACGGAACAATTGTAGATAGAGTCACTACTTATGAAGAATTCTTAGAAATGTAAAAGGGATGATTTTATGGATTTATTAAAAGGTCTTAATAAAGCCCAAGAGGAGGCTGTAATGGCTACAGAGGGACCAGTTATGGTTATGGCTGGTGCTGGTAGTGGAAAGACAAAGGTTTTAACAACTAGAATTTCATATTTAATTCAAGAGCTAGGTATTCCATCAAGCTCAATTCTTGCCGTTACATTTACTAATAAGGCCGCAAATGAAATGAAGGAAAGAATAGCTAATATGCTTAATATTGAAACAAGATATATGTGGATATCTACGTTCCATTCATTTTGCGCAAGGCTTTTAAGATTAGAAATTGATGCCTTACCTGGCTATACTAATAAAT
Source organism: Acholeplasmatales bacterium (assembly GCA_017462645.1). Lineage (GTDB taxonomy): Bacteria > Bacillota_I > Bacilli_A > Acholeplasmatales > Anaeroplasmataceae > Anaeroplasma. Next base: position 11,765 of record JAFTQR010000026.1, read on the forward strand.
TCGTAATTATTGATGATGAGGATTCTATTAAAATAGTTAAGGAAATAATGAAGGAGGAATGCATTGATAGCTATAAGCCAAAAGAGATTAGAAACCTAATCTCTAAATCAAAAAACTTTACTGATTTTTCAATAAAGGATTTTGAGCTTAATAATGTCTTTGACATTGTTAATAGAAAATATCATGCATATCTACATAATGAAAATCTATTAGATTTTGATGATTTAATAATTAAAGCTATTGAATTATTTAAGAAGAATCCTAATATATTAGAAAAATATCAATATAAATTTCAATATATATTAGTAGATGAGTTTCAAGATACAAATACATTACAATATAATTTAATGTTTATGTTATCACAAAGACATCATAATATCTTTGTGGTTGGTGATGACTTCCAATCTATTTATTCATTTAGAGGTGCTAAAATAGAAAATATAAATAGATTTAGAAGAGATTTCTTAGAAACAAAGCTTATATTACTTGAAGAAAATTATCGTTCAACAAAACAAATACTAGATCTTGCAAACTGTATTATAGACAAAAATCCAAACCAAATAAAAAAAGTTATGTATTCTAACAATAAAACAGGTATATTACCATTTTATTATCACGCAAATACAAGCTATGATGAGGTAATGTTTGTTATTGAAAAAATCAAGGATTTGCTTGATAAGGGCGATAATTACGATGATTTTGCAATAATCTATCGTGCTAATTATATTTCTCGTAATTTTGAAGATTTATTAGTAAGACATAAAATACCATATAAGATTTATGGTGGATTATCATTCTTTGCAAGAAAAGAAATAAAGGATATGATTGCCTATTTAAGATTATTATCTAATAATGATGATAATTTCTCATTTAGAAGAATAATAAATGAGCCTAAAAGAAAAATAGGTCCTGCATTAATAGAAAAGCTATCTAATATTGCTGAATTAAATAACAAATCATTGCTAGAGGCAATAGATGATTATTCTGGTAGTGGATTAGCATATAATGCTTTAAAGGATTTTAAGAAAATTATTAAATCCTTATCAGCTCAAATAAATAATGTTAACCTTAAGGATTTAATCGACCTTTTATTAGAAAACACTCATTATGAGGATGAACTAAGAAAGGATGAGGATTCATATCAGGATAGAATGGCTAATATTAAGGAATTAAAATCAGTTTTAAAAGAGGCTGAGGAATTCTATGATGGTGACAATTATGATAAGCTTGCTGCTATGCTATCAGATTTAGCCTTAAGAACTGATAATGATGATAATAATGAAGAAAATTCTGTTAAATTAACAACATATCATCAGGTTAAAGGATTAGAATTTAAAAATGTCTTTATGGTTGCTATGGAGGAAGAAATATTCCCTTCTCTAAATTGTATCTCAGATTCAGATATAGAAGAGGAAAGAAGAATTTGCTATGTTGGTCTTACTAGAGCTAAGGATAGATTATATATAACAAACGCTTCTAATAGATTCTTATTTGGTTCTCAAAGAGGAATGTTGCCTTCTCGCTTTATTAAAGAAATGAATAAGGAATTATATAAAACAAAAGAGCATAATGTAACAAAATTTACAACAGCTACTAAAACTGATAAAAAGCCTATTGAGGCTAAAAATGATGCTACATATAATACAGGTGATAAGATTAACCATAAGGCATTTGGTGATGGAATTATTGTATCTGTTAAGGGTAATTTAATTACTGCAGCATTTAAATCTCCTCATGGAGTAAAAACATTAGCTGGTAATCATCCAGCAATTAGAAAATTATAATTTTTTGACTCCTTTATAGGAGTCTTTTTCTTTTTTATTTATTTTAAAGTTTATTTTCCATATTTCTACATATCATATTAATATAATAGGATTTGAGGTGAAATTATGGAGGAAAATATTACATTCAAAGAAATAATAAAAAGGATAAAAGCTAAAGGCCTGTTATTTTTGATTTTATCATTAATTATATTTTTAATATCTATATTATCTATAGAGCTAATATATAATAAAAATTATCAAAATTATGAGGTTAAATTTGAATATACAACTAGGGAACTAAAGGATAATACTTTTCCTAACGGATCAATATTTGATTATAGAAGCATTATTAATATTGATTCATTAAATACGGTAAAGAAAAGCAATGATTTATACTCAGATATAGATGTTTCTGAAATTGCAAATAATAATGATATTCATATTATAAATGAGAATAATACTTACACCCTAACTATCTCAAATAAATACTTTAAAAATAGAGGAATAGCTAAAAAATTTATAACTGATTTAATTAGATATACTGTTCAAAGAGTATCTAGTAAAATGGTTGATAATTTTGATTATATTACATTGTATGAGGCAGCAAATAGCTACGATTTAAAAATATCATATTTAGAAAAGCAATATAAAGCTATTTTAGAAGAATTAGATATTATAGAATCTATTTATGGTAAAAGAAAGATGCTTTTAAAGCTTAGAAATGATATAGAAGCATTCTTTGATGAAAATACATTCAATGATTTATACAATGAATTGAAAATTAATGGTTATATCTATGACTATGAGGCTAACAAGGAAAGATTAATAAATCAAAAGAATTTACTTGAAAATGAGAAAGAGCTTTTAAGTTACAAAAGAAGTAAAATACAAGAACATATTAATGACTTAGCCAATATAGGTTTTGATAATATAAATATTGATAGCTATACTAATTCAATAATAGAATTAAGTAATCAAATAATAGATATAGAGGCAGAAATAGCTAGCATTGATTTAATGCTAGAAAACAATGATAATACTATATTTGAGGATAAACTATTTTTTTATGAGTCTAAGCTAATAGATTATACTAATAAGGTTGATGATTATAGAATACATTTCTTTAATGAAATTGATCATATATATTATTATGATAATATCAAATTAAAGGGTGGTATAAATAGTGTTGTTGGTATATTAATTTCTACAACAATATCATTACTAGCTTCAACGATAATATGTATATCATTATATAAGAGTAAATATGATAAGGAATAATTTATTTATTATATTATTATTCTTTCTAAGTAGGGCATATAT
>JAFTQR010000027.1 GCA_017462645.1 Acholeplasmatales bacterium
ACATATCTATATTTATATTCTTTTTATCATATACTTTCACATTTTTAGAATATATTAGTTCATTATTTATATATACATCTAATATGGCTTTATCTTTATATATTCTAAATTTAATACTTGTATTATTTAATTCCTCGTTTAATATAGGGATTACTATATCTGAATCTATAGCTAGATAATATTGTTTATCTAATTTTATTTCATATAATCCCTTATCATATATTTTAATAAATTCATATTCATTTAATGAATTTACTGCTTCTTTATGAAAGCTCCAATCATCACTATTATTAATAGTTACTATGATAATATCCATATCATCCTTTACATAATTAGAGACTAATATTCTATGAGCTTTCTTTGTATATCCTGTTTTGCCCCATAAAAATTCATCCTCTTTATTTACTAGCTTATGCTTATTAATAAATGTATATCTTCTTATATCCGTACTACATGTATGAGTATGAGATGATGATATTGCTTTAAATGTTTCATTTTTAGCGGCATAGGCAGACAACAAGGCCATATCATAGGCAGTAGAAAGATTATATTCCTTTTCATCTAAGCCTGAAGCATTAGTAAAAATAGAATTCTTCATTCCTATTTTTTTAGCTGTTTCATTCATTAATTCAATAAATTCATCACTATTATTATTGCTTAAGGCTGAGGCAGCGTCATTGGCACTTCTAAGCATTAAGGCATATAATAAATCTCTTCTAGTGATTTTTTCATTTTCTTTTAAATATATACTAGATCCTACTGCATTTTCATCTGCGTTAGATATAGTAATAACCTCATTTAAATCATAGTTTTCTATTACAGTTATAGCTGTTAGTATTTTACCTGTTGATGCTACAAGCAATTGTTTATCAATATTATTTCCATCTAATATTCTTAATGTAGATGCTTCTAATACTATATAGGCTGAATCAGTATTACTAGGAGCCATAGATACTGTAAACAATAAAAATATAGGCAATAAAATAATAACTAATATTTTCTTCATAAAATCACCATTTTGATTATATGAAAAAAAGCCTATCTTAATGATAGGCCTTTATAAATTAGAAAATATTAATTATCGTCATTATCAGGTATTTCATCATCATAAACTAATATACCCTTTTCAATTAGATATTGATGATAATCCTCTGCTTTAATTTTCTTTTTCTTCTTTTTGTTCTTTGGATCTATTTCTCCTTCTGACATAATCTTTTTAATATTTTCTTGATATTTTACTCTAGAATTAATAATTTCATTAACATTATCAATAATAGTTTTAATTTGATTATTTCTTAAATTATTAATAACTAATCTAATCTTATTAACGTTTGATTTAGGTGAGCGAATTAACGCCACTAATATTTTAACTAATGCTTCTGTATTTTTGATTGTATGATTGAATTCATCGATTCCTTCATCATAGAAATATTGAAGGCTTCTATTTAATGATTTTGCCTTCTTTAAAAGCTTAGAATAGATTCTCTTAACTGTCTTTTCATCAAGCTCTTTTTCATCTAATAATATGCTGTTAGCTTCTTTATCTAGATTATTAATAGCCTTTTTAACCTTTTTGAATGCATTATTATTAACTTTAAATAATACAAATATAGCAACAGTAATAATTAAAGCAATAATTAGATAAGGTAAGATAGTTAAGATAAATTCCTTAATATTAAAGTTTGTAACCTTAAATGAGGTATTAGCCTCTACCATATCATATCTTAAATTAACGCTAAACTTACCTGATTTAGCATTTGATAATGCAATAACACTATCTTCATATTCATAATCAATTTCTTGTCCATCTAATTTAACTACAATATTTGGTTCGAAGTTTTTAAATCCAGTTTTACCATTTACTAATACTGAAATTTTAACATCATCACCTGGCTTATTAAATTCATTTTCAAGCTTTAATTCAACACTTGATATTTCCTCAACAATAATTTTAATTTGAGTTCTAATAATTCTATCCTGATATTTACCTATATTAGTAAATGCGTTGATATATGTTTCACCAGCACTCATTGGCTTTATTATCGCAGATGCGCCTGAAGACATTTCAACAGATACTATCTTATTATCATCTACACTCCATAAGTAAGTGTATTCTGAGCTAATAGCACCATCTAATAATACATCTAGCTTATAATTACTTCCATTTAATATTAAGCTAATTTCAGATTCAGCAAATGATAATTGTCTATCTTGATATTCTAATGGAGAGATATTAACATCCTTAGATGCTGTTACTGTAAATCCATAATAATTATCAGTAATAACTGCTTTAACATTATGAAGACCCTCACTTAGCTTATAATAGAAGCTATTTTGCTTATTATTTAAAGCTATTGTTGCTTGATTCTTATCTAATGCAGTTGCAATTATTTCATCATCTACGTACCATTCAATTGAAATTTGAGATGAAAAATTAAAGCCATTATTATTAATTGAAACATTTAATAAATCATATATTGTTAAAGCTGATTCAGCATTAGCTACAGAATCAATATTTAAATATATTTCTGGAATAGTATTTAATACAATAATAGTCGCTCTAGCTGTAATTGTAGAGCCATCAGGTGTTTGACATATGGCAATAATTTCAGTTGTACCTACACCTACACCTGTAATGCTAGCAGATAACTCATCCGTCTTCATTACTGTAGCAACCTTGCTATTTAATGAAATCCAGTTAAAATCATAGTCTCTATTAGAAACAATAGGATCTAAATTTACATTAATAGTTGGAGTCTTATCACCTAATAATAGTCTAAATGTTGACCCTTCTACTATATCTATTTCAGTATCTATTATATCTGCATCCTCTTCACCAACAATAACAGTAAAATTAAATGCCTCTATCATAATATCATTTATTATAATGACTACTGAACCAGTTACCTGCTTAGAGCTTAAGCCTGATATAATTACTATTTCATTTGATGCATTTAATGTTGCTGTTATTTCATTATCAGAAAGTGATACCATGATATAATAATCTTCATTTTCATTTAATGAAGTAAAAATACCATCATTAACGTATCCAATACGAATCTTCGCTTCACTATTTGCATCCATCTCAACAACTGTTTTATCTAACGCAAATTCGTATTTAGATACAACATTAATTGTTAATATAGATGACACTACCTTATCATTATAAATCGCAATAACATTTAGCTTATTAGCACCAACACTACCACTAATTAAGGTAATTTTATCATCAATAAATTCATAGTTAATAGTATCAGATAGTGCTTCTACCTTTATAGTAGCATTTTTACTAATATATTCATAATTACTAATTGTTACAGTATAGCCCTCACTAGATAATGTATCTACATCTACTGTTGGGTTTGAGCCTGTATTAAATTTAGGAGCTTGATAATATTCCTTATCCTCAACTACAATAACGGTATAATCTGTAGAATAAGTAATATTATTATATATATCATATAATTCTAAGGAAATAGTGTATGTTCCAGTTTCAGCAAATAAAATCTTTGATGTTTCATGTAACTGATTATTTAATGTATATGAAATATCAAATTTTTCTACTGGATAGGAATTAGACCTTAGATCATATTCCTCATTTTGAACTAATTGAATTGTATTATTGCCTAAATCAGCACCACAATCAACTGTAATATCTTCAATTAAATTTAAATTAATCTTAAATGTTTTAACAAAAACATATGAATTATATGCGCTTGAATAATCTATATATTTTAAAGTATATAAAATTGTTACATCAAAAGAATATTTTCCAGGCTTATCAGCACTAAAATAATATGGAGAATATTCAGTATCTAAGGATAATCCTGGTGTAATATTAGAAAAATACATTTCATAATTAAATCCTTGATTTCCACTATCATAATATAAAGTAGATATCGCAAAGGAAATTCGTGGTGAATAATCACAAAATTCTTGATTAATAACAGCATCTCCAGAGGTGTCATTTGCTACGCTTCCAATATATCTATATTCACTATTATCATTTACAGCTAAAAAATCACCAAAACCAATTTGATTGTCTTCATTATCAGAAACATGAAAAATAATATCAATAAAGGTATTATATCCATTTGATGTATCTGTTGTCATTAATGAGAATTTAGATATACCAGTTTGAGTAGCTGTGAATAAAAATTTATCCATTCTATATGCTTCATTTCTTGTTGCGATACGTGCATCACTATCAATATCAACAGCCTCTATACCATATCCTACAGAATAATCCTTTAAAAAACTACTAGTATCTGGAGAATCTGTAGTAGAGAATATAGTTTGAGAATTAAGTGTACTTGTTTCTAAATCATAATAGCTATTTATGATTTCAAAATCATAATATCCTGTAGCGAAATTTATATTATAATCATCATAAATTGTACGATAAAAATCAGTATAACCAGCCTCTACATAAAAACCAAATTCCTCTCCAACTACTAATTCTATCAAAATAGAAGATGATTCTAAATAATATTCTGGACTATTATAATTTATTTGTCCATCAAGGCTAATTAGATCCACATATGATTTTCCGCCACCAGAGCCACTAGGTAAAATACCACAGTTAATTGACTCATCATACCATGAATCAGGAATATTTGATACATAAGCCTTTTCAGAATTAATTCTAGGCTTAGAATAATCTATTTCTCCTTCTGTACCGGCAGCTAGTGTTATAGCACTTTCCTTCTCATCTAAGGCCTTACTTGAGTTATTATCCTCAAAAAAGAATACTGCTGTAAAGAGAGCCAAAAATAATAATATAATCTTCTTCATATTAGCTCTCCTTATTTTCATTATTATTTGGTAAGCTAATATCATTATTAATAATATTAACATCAAGCTTATTATATGGAATTTCAATATTATTTGCCTTAAATGCTTCAAACACCTTTTCATTTAAGCCAAAATAAGCATTCCAATAATCAATATTATCAACCCATATTCTAATCTTAAAATCAACAGATGATGCACTATGTGCACTCATAAAGATAAAAGGCGCTGGTGTTTTTAATGTATATTCATAATTTGAAATAACATCATATAATATTTCTTTAACCTTTCTCATATCAGATTCATAGCTTACAGAATAAATCATTTCTAATCTTCTAGTTGGATTAGATGAATAGTTAATAATAGTACTTGTTGAGACTGTACTATTAGGCATTACAATTCTTTTATTATCACCTGTTGTAAGCTCTGTAGTTAAGATAGTAATTTTCTTAATTGTTCCTTCTGTTGAACCAATAGAAACATAATCGCCCTTTTTAAAAGGCTTATTAACAACAATTAATATACCATTTGCGATATTAGCTAAAGAGTCTTTTAAAGCTAAACCAACAGCTAAAGCAACTGTTGAGAAGGCTACTAGGAAGCTATTACCATCAATACCTAAAATATTAGCACAGGCAAATAGCAAGAACACCCATAAGACAACCTTAAATATCGCAACAAAAAATCCTCCTGATGCGTTATCAAATTTGGTTGCATATATAATTTTCATTATTAATTTTGCGAGTAATGATATTAATATTCCACCAATAACAAAGATTGCTATTACGGCAACAATATTAAACCAAGAGTCTGCAAAAAAATCTGCAATTTTTTTAAATAAATCGTTAAAACCATTCATAATAAAAACCTCCCATGTTTAGTGTATTTTCTTAATTTAGTATATCATTTATGTAAAATATTGTAAATATTTTATATAGTATTTATAAAAATATAATAATTCGTTATTCTTTATCATAGATAAATATAATTTAAAATTATTATAAAATATAGAATTATTTTATTTTATTTTTATTAAATCCTGAATTTTAAAGTTTATGTTTCATAGAAAAAAGCCTATCATATGATAGGCATATTCTTACTTTAAAAACATTCTTACAAGCTTATCCTTAAGCTTAGATGTAGGCTTATAACGCATTGGCATATCTATCCAATTCTTCTTATCTAATATACTCTTATAATGAGAGAATGTTGTGAAGCCTGTTTTACCATGATAGCTTCCCATACCACTTTGTTTAAATCCTCCAAAGCTTAAGTATGATGATGCTAAATGCATTACAACATCATTTACACAGCCTCCACCAAATTCCATTTTAATTAATAAATTTTTAATAAGTTTTTTATCATTAGAGAATATATAGAAGGCTAATGGTACCTCTAGCTTTTTAATTATAGAAATAGCCTCTTCTATATTATTAACCTTAATAACAGGTAATATAGGAGCGAATATTTCCTCCTTCATTACTGCATCATCTAATGTTACATTAGTCATAATAGTTGGTTCTATTTTAAGCTTTTCATTATCATAATTACCACCATAATAAAGCTTATCCTTGTCAATTATGCCAATAGCTCTATTAAAGTGCTTTTCATTAATCATCTTACCATAGCTTTGATTATTAATAGGATTATCTGTATATTGCTTAATCATTTCCTTCTTCAATAATTCTAAAAACTTATCATGTACGCTTGCGTCACATAATATATAATCTGGGGCCACACATGTTTGACCACAGTTTAAATATTTACCCCAGGCAATTCTTCTTGCCGCAAGCTTTAAATTACATTTCTTATCAATTATACATGGGCTTTTACCACCTAGTTCTAGTGTAACTGGAGTAAGATTTTTAGTAGCCTTTTCATATACAATTTGACCAACAGTTTTACCACCTGTAAAGAAAATATAATCAAATTTAGAATCAATTAAGGCTTGATTAACATCTGCACCACCAAAGAATACTGCAACATATTCCTCTTTAAATATTTCCTCTATTATTTTTTTTATAGCTTCACTTGTATATGGAGAATATTTACTTGGCTTTAAAACTACAGTATTACCAGCCGCAATAGCCTCTACAAGTGGATCCATAGATAATAGGAATGGGTAATTCCATGGACTCATAACTAATACATTTCCATATGGAGATGGTATTTGATAGCTCTTCGCATGAAATTGAGCAAGTGGTGTTTTACGTTTTCTTGGCTTAGATAATCTTTTAACATTTTTAATCATATAGTTTAAGCCACTTAAAACCATACCAATTTCAGTCATATATGATTCACTAGCACTTTTACCTAAATCCATATTTAAGGCTTCACTAATCATATCTATATTATTAGTAATTGATTTATATAAAGCCTTTAAATATTTTAATCTATGTCCTACATCTAGTGTAGCACCAGATGCAAAATAATCCTGTTGTAGTTTCAGTACATTATTTATTTTTTCATTCATCTAAGCCACCTACCTTATAATACATTTCTATAAGCTTTTTAGTATCCCATAAAACAGGAACTGGATATAAAGGATTAGCCTCTACATTAGCCTTTCTAGCCATAGGGTATATATCATCCTTATTTAATTCAACATGATTAGGAATATTAAATTTATTATTCATTTCAATAATTTTATTAATTATTAGGTTAGCAGCATCACTATATGATGCTTCCTTATTAGCTAATCCACAATATAAAGCTATCTTATATAGTTTCTTATGTATTTTCTTACCATATTCCTTTAATACTATTGGTAAAATAATTGAATTAGCTAATCCATGAGGTGTGTTATAATATCCACCTAGCTGATGAGCTAAAGCATGTACATATCCAACATATGCCTTAGAGAAGGCTCTACCAGCCTTAAATGAGGCAATTAGCATATTCTTTCTTGATTCTCTATCCTTATTAAAATAAGAATTCTCTAAATTATCAAAAATAAGCTTTATAGCCTCTAATGAATCTCTTCTTGTAGATTTATTACCACCCTTACCAATAAAGGCCTCTATAGCGTGAGTTAGGGCATCCATACCTGTTGTAGATACTAAATGAGGTGGTAATGTCATAGTCATTTCCTCATCTAATACTGCATATCTTGGAATTAATGGGAAATCATTAATAGCATATTTATATTTAGTATTTTCATCTACAATAACACAGGCTAGAGTTGTTTCACTACCTGTACCTGCGGTAGTAGGTATCGCAAATAAATCTGGTATTCTTTTTCGTATTTTTAAAATACCTCTAAGTTTTTGTAGGCTCTTCTTTGGTTTGGCGATCATCGCACCAACTGCCTTAGCACAGTCAATACTAGAGCCTCCACCTACCGCAATAATAGCTGAACAATTATTCTTCTTATACATATCTAATGCATCATTGGCATTTCCAATAGTTGGATTAGGCTTACAATCAGCAAATATATAATATTTTATATTAGCTTCGCTTAAGCTTTTTTCTAAGCTATTTAATAAGCCTAAACTATAAATACTTTTATCTGTAACAATTAAAGGAATACTATTTTCCTTTAGATTTAAAGGAATATCCTCTATTTTATTCAAAACCTTAGGATTTCTATATGGTAAAAAGGGTAACGCAACCTTTAAACAAAATTGAAATGTCCTACAATATATAGCTTTAAATATATTCATAATATCTTCTCCTAAAAAAATATGTCTATTTATGACATATTTTATTTTACCATATATTATTATAACTTTTCAATAAGAAAAAAATCCACGAATAGTGGATTATCCTAGTAAAACGTCTAAAGACATCATTATTATAAAGCCTATTGTAAAGCCTATTATTCCAAGCCTTCCATTAGAGGCTGGAATTAAATCATCTATAACAACATAAATCATTACTCCGCCGGCTAGACTAAGAAAAAAAGGCATTAATGGAGATATATATGATAATAGGATTATCGCAATTACACTACAGATAGGCTCTACTATACCTGATAATATTCCTGATAATATAGCTCTTCCCTTATTATTCTTATCAATCATATTTAATGATACAATGCTACCCTCAGGTATATTTTGAATAGTTATACCTAATGATAATAAAAATGCTTCTCTTATCATTATAGGATTAGCTATGGCTAAGGCATAGATAACACCAACACTAAAGCCTTCAGGTATATTATGTATTGTTACGGCTAAATTCAAGGAATTTATTTTTCTTTTTATTAAAATTGAATCAATTATTAAGAATCCCATTATTCCAACCACTAGCCCTAATATAACACTTATAAAGGATATATTTTTATTAGCATTATATTCTAAGGCTGGGATTAATAGGCTAAATATTGAGGCAGCTAGCATTACACCAGCTGTAAAGCCTTGAATAATTGTTCTTAAAAAATTGTTAGGTTTTCCTTTAAATATTAAAATAATTAAACTTCCAAATGCTGTTCCAAAAAAAGGTAATAAAATGCCTAAGGCTATATTATCCATAAAATCACCCATTATTATTTAATGATTATCTATGGTAATACCTTAGGCATTTAATTATATTAACTTAATTTCCTTTTCAGAATCCTTTTTTCTTTGATAATGATAATTATAACAAACTAATAACACAATACCAAACACAGATACTCCAAAATAAGCATTCGCAAATTTTCTTGTTGATGTACCTTTATAATTTATAGAAATATCATATGCTCCTTCATTTAGCTTAAATGAAATTAAACCATCTATTTCTTCTACATCAATTTGAATTTCCTCTTTTGTATCTCTATTAGTAGCTATTATTTCATAGCCTGGATAATAAATAAGAGGGATTTGAATTAATGCTTCATTACTAGCATTAATTGTAAGCTCATATAATGGAACCTCTATATAGCTTACATATACTTGAGCATCACCATCTAATACTACAGGCTGAATATGATACTGTTCTCTTTCCTTAGTTAAATTAACCTCTTCAAATACTTGCTTATATAATGAATTTTTATATTCTGATTTATAATTCTTTTCCTTATCATGATACATATGAGGTAAATATTCCTTATTTGAGCCAATACTAAAATAATATGTAAATAGGCTATCATCGGACTTCATGAATAAATAATTATTTTCATATTGATTTCTTCTTACTGCTAAAGCACTATTTAAAGCTAAAAATAGGCTTATGGCGATTGCGACAGATGATATAATTATTCTTTTCTTAGCAAAATGAGCAATTAATACTGCACCTAGCATAGAAATAAATAATTGGAAGAATGCCCATAATCTCCATGGGAATTGAATATTTAAGAATACACTAGGTAATATTTTCCAAATTTCTAGAGTAGATACCATAATAAATACTAAAATTAAAGATAGGCATAAATACCAAAATGTTAGATTTTTATTAATATTATTGCTGATATGATCATCCTTATATAATAAAGAAGCCTTATGAACAATAATTAATAAATAGCCTCCCAATAATACCTCTGTCGTATTAATAGCCATATTTATGGCTACAATAAATAAACAAATTGGAATAATATGATTTAAAAATAAATATTTATCCTTATTTTTTAAAGCATTATCTAATATAAAATAAAAGATAGCTATAGATACTAAGAAGCCTGCCTCCTTAATATAATCAAGGATTTGCTCATAGTATTTATTTATTTCTGCAACAGAATCTAGATTTAAATCAGTTATATATGAGCCTAAATTAATAAATCCTGAATATTGGAAAAATTGTCCAACACGACCCTCTATATAATCAATATTAGTCCACATTCTATCGCCTATAGATATATTATAAAAATCCATACCCATAAGCTCTAGCTGTGTAAATAAATTAACAGATATAATACCAATCATGCATATTAAAGTAATTGCTGTATAGGCTACTATATGCTTGTTTTTTAACATATTTATAATTTTTTTAACATTAAATAATAAATAAATAAATCCAAAAACAAAGGCATAAAAGGCAGTTAAATTATGTGATAGGAATAGGAATGCACCACCAAATAATATTTCTAATAATGGCTTAACAGCTGCCCTATTTTTATCCATATGAACAAAATCATATAAGCCCATAAAGAATAATGGTAGGAATATAAATGAGAATACCTCTGCAAAGGCATATCTAATAAATATATCTAATATTCTATATGGATATATCACATATATTATCGCACCAATTAATGCTGCATAACGATTTTTAGTTAGCTTTAAAGAGAAACGATACATTATTAATCCTGATATTACTACGGATAAAAACACAACCATTTTATATGTATCTAAAATCTCATATCCAAAGTTAACCATTATCAAATGCAGGCTCGCAACAGATAAATGCGGTAGTGGTGAATAAAATAATCTTTTACCTATACCAATACCAGATAATAAAATATCTGAGATTGGCTCATATTTAAGATTTTTTAATGAATAATAATCATCTAAAATCATAGGCATATGATAAGCATAATCATGACCTGTACAAATACCATCTCTAAATAAGAAGTGTGTACCCATAATGGAAGCTATTATTATAATTATATATGGCAAAATATTCCATTTATTATTATTTAATTTATGTAAAATAGACATATTCACCCTCCATTATGTTATTTTTTTAATTCTAATACGGTAACACTTTCAACTAGAGGTGTTTGTGGGAACATATCTATAGGTGTTATTGATTTAACCTTATATTTTTGAGATAAAACCTCTAGATTTTTAGCTAATGTTGCAGGATTACAAGATACATATATTAATCTTTTAACCTCTGTTTGTAATATAGCCTCAATAAATTTATCTCCAAGTCCTGTACGTGGAGGGTCTGCAACAACAATGTCAAATGCTTCTCCATCCTTTATCATTTTAGGTAATAGCTCAGCTGCATCACCTTGATAGAATTTAGCATTATTAATCTTATTAAATTTAGCATTTTCCTTAGCGGCAGCTATTGAATCCTTATTATATTCAATACCTACTACCTCACCTGCCATATGAGCTAAATATAATCCTATTGAGCCAACACCACAATAAGCATCTAAAACTCTTTCCTTTCTAGATAGCTTACAAGCCTTTAATACAGCATCATACATTTTTTCTGCTTGATGTGTATTTAATTGGAAGAAGGTTGTTGGATAGATTTGATATTTAATCTTACCTAATGTCTCAACAATATATTTTTCTCCAGCTAAATGATTAGTTTCATTGCCAAAGATAATTCCTTGCTTAAGAGATGTATTAAAGTTTTCATAAACTGATACAACTCCATCAAGCTTCATTACTCTATTAGCTAATTCAATAAGCTTTTTATTCTTTTCATAGCATACAAAGCATACTAATGCTTCATTATTTTTATTTACTCTAACA
Organism: Acholeplasmatales bacterium; assembly: GCA_017462645.1. Lineage (GTDB taxonomy): Bacteria > Bacillota_I > Bacilli_A > Acholeplasmatales > Anaeroplasmataceae > Anaeroplasma. The sequence goes on from JAFTQR010000027.1 coordinate 12,141, forward strand.
ACTAGATACTTTAATACCCCTCTATTAAACTTATATAAATAAGGAGAAATCCCTAGCTCATCTACTATTTCTAAAATTTGATTATTAAGCTTATTAATTAATGGATTTTGAACCATACATTCATCAATACAAACAAGCTCATTGCTACGAGCTTTTATCATACATGTGCTTGTCTTATTATCAAGCTTCTTAATAGGAAGCTGAGCCTTATTACGATAACCAAAAATATTATCAGAAGGAACTGTCTTTCTAATTTCAAATGATTTAGTATCTAATCTTGTATATCTATTTAAGGCTTCAATTAAAATACTTCTTTTATAATCTAGCATTTGATTATAATCTACATGCATAACTGCACATCCACCACATGATTCATAATATGGACATTCTGCAGCCTTTCTTGCAGGTGATGCATTTTTAATTTCAATTGTCTTACCAAATGCCATTTTACCTTCAACCTTAGTAATACAAATATCATGACCCTCACCTGGGATTGCACCATCAACAAATATTGCAAGCTTATTATAAAATCCGATACCCTCACCATTTATTCCCATTCTTTTTATATCAAGAATAAATTGATCATCAATTTTCACAAGCCTTCACCTTCCTTACCTTAAAATATTGAAATAGGGCATGTCCGCCTACTTCCTTACCCTTAGCATATATTCCATATTTCCCACCTATCCATCTTCCTGGAGTAGCTGTAAATACATCCTTAAAATATGTACCATTGAATCCTAATTGATATTTATTAGGACCACTATATTTCATCATAAATTCAATAGTTTGATTGTTATAAATATAATCATAAATAACCTCATCATTACTATTAAATTGACCTTTTCTTAATTGTAAATGATTATTACCATTTATTCTTCTTACACATATATAAGCATATTCACTACCCATATATGTTAATCCTGCCTCATCAAGCTCATTTTTTAAATTTAAAATACATAATGACTTAACTGTAAATGAATATAATGAAATTTTATTTAAAAATAAATTTGGTGTCTTATTTAAAGCATTATATGCCTCATCATTATGATAAACACAATTTAATTTTAAGCCATTATCTAATTCATACCAATTACTACCCTTATTTGCAGGTGTTTGCCATATTAATGATAGCTTGTCACCCTTAAAATCATCAGATACTGGTATATTATAGCTTGTCCTTTTATTAATTAAGTAATCATGCTCAAGAACTGGAGTACCACCTAATAGCTCATCATTAACTCTTCCACATAAAGGCCAATCATTACACCATTTTACAGGCTGTAAATGTACAACTCTACCATAAGCCTTCTTATCCTGGAAATGTATAAATGCATATTCACCATTCTTTAAATCAATAAGGGCTCCTTGATGTGGACCATTAATACTAGAATCATTTTGCATCATAACAATCTTTTCCTCATAAGGTCCATAAACATTTTTACTTCTTAAGCATGTTTGCCAGCCAGCCTTAACACTTCCTGCTGGTGCCATTATATAAAAATAATTATTTCTATAATAAAACTTAGGTCCTTCTATTGTAGGCTGTGTATTATGTCCATCAAATATAATCTTATAATCACCAGATATATTTTCCTTTAAATCACATGATACCTTATATAAGCCTAAGCATGAATTAAAGCCTATTCTACTCTTGGCAAAGCCAACTGCTAAGTAGCACTTATCTTTATGCCAAATAGGGCAAGGGTCAATTATTCCCTTGCCTTCTATTAAACACCATGGCTTACTCCAATTCCCCTTTTCAATATCATCAGTTGATGATACATATACACCCTCATCAGGAAATGGAATGATAACATAATATAACCCCTTATGATATCTAATTGCTGGAGCCCATGCGCCATCACCATGGCATACATCCTTAAATCTTTCAAAAGGAATCTTATCAAAAACATAATTAATAATTTTCCAATCTACTAAATTCTTACTTTTTAAAACTGGTACACCAGGTGTATGATTAAAGCTTGAAGCAACTAAATAAAAATTATCTCCTCTTCTAATTACATCCGGATCAGAATAATCACTAAGGATTACAGGGTTATTATATTTCATATTTAATACCTTCCCTATTTAAATAATCTTGTTATATCATTAAAGGTTACATACACAAATAATAGCATTAACAATATAAAGAATATATTATTAATAATATTTTCTACCTTTTTACTAGGCTTCTTACGAGTTACAAGCTCAAAGCCTAGGAATACAATTCTACCACCATCAAGTGCTGGGATTGGTAATAAATTCATTACACCAATATTAACTGATAGCATCGCAACAAACATCATCAATGCTAAGAAGCCCGCACCAATATAGCTTGAAATTAATGAATAAATACCAACAAAGCCTGATAAATCAGATACACCAACCTGTCTTACATCGCTTGGTGCGATTAAAAGCTTTAATGTTCTAAAGATTAGGGTAAAGTCTGACCAGAAGTTTTTAAATGCTTGACCTATACAACCAAAGAAATCAAAATGAGTTTCTGGTGAAACACCCATTATTTGTTGAATCTTTTCTATTCTTTGATTTTCTAATACCTCATCAGTATAAGGCTCAATAGAGCCACATTCATCATAATTAACTAAAACATAATCATTACTATCAATAATATCATCATCATTCTTTTGAAGACTATAATATTCAAATCTTACATCAGCTACACTATGTACAGATTTAAATATTTCGATAATATCTGACCATGTTTGACCATTATCTAATCGATATTCGTCATCATTAATTTTAACACCTGTTAGAATATCTCCATTCTTTAAAGGATACTTACCCTTTTTGTCATCATCCTCATATCTAATAGCTACATTACCAAGTCTTACACCCTTAATATCGCTATCATATTCCTCAGGCAGCTGAAGATTAGATATACCAATTGAATTTATGATTACGGCAGTTTGTAAATCAATAGATAATTCGTTACCATCTCTTATTACTACCATATTAATATCAATTATATTTTCCTTATATAATTCATCTAATGTAGCAGAAAAATCATCCCAAGATGTAATTTCCTCATTATTAACAGTGATTATTTTATCTCCTGCCTCTAATACTCCATCAGCAGGATAATGAGCTGTAATATCACCTACAACATTAGAATCATAATTAGGAACTCCTGTTGCGAAGGATACTATTAAATAAATAAATATTGCTAAAACAAAGTTCATCATAGGACCTGCAAAGATTGTAATAAATCTTTGCCATAGGCTCTTTGATTCAAAGCTTCTATCATATGGAGTAATTTGCATTCTTTGATTCTTTTCAAAAACATAAAATGCATCTCTTTTAACATTGTAATGATGATTTTGAATTTCATCATTTAATGTTATAAATAGTGTTTCATTATGCTCTCCATATAAATCAACATCAACTATCTCTCCTCTTAGCTGACATTCCTTTTTCTCATCTAAAATGATTTCAACTATTTCATCATTTTCGATATTTACACCTATTTTATCTCCCTTTTTAACTAGCTCAGATGTTACCTCTTCACCTGCCATTGACACAAATCCACCAATTGGAATTGCACGAATAGAAAATACAGTTTCTCCTATTTTCTTCTTCCAAATAACTGGTCCCATACCTAACGAAAATTCATGACATAAAATTCCTGCTTTCTTAGCAAAGAAAAAATGCCCTCCCTCATGGATTAGGATAATAACACCAATTACTAAAACAAAGGCAATTATTGAAATAATAACTAAAGCTGGTCCTTGTAAAGCTAAAAACATTTTAATCAACTCCATACCTTGTTAATATTTTATTAATAATCTTATAGCTTAATGATAAAATATTATCTAAATTATATTCTATCTTAGAATACTCATCATTATTTATTTCATCATTAATAATATTCTCTATTTCTAAAAATTTTATTTTATTATTTAGAAATAGCTTAACCGCAGCCTCGTTAGCTGCATTTAATACTGCTAAATAGCATCCACCCTTATTTGCTGCATCATATGCATATTTTAAGCATGGATATCTATCATATGATAGCTCCTCAAAGTTAAGCTTTAAACCAATTAGATTTAAATTATCATAATTAAGCTTATCATGATGAGGATATTTTAATGCATACGCAATTGGTGTATGCATATCAGAGGCTCCTATTTGAGCCTTAATGCTTGAATCATTAAATTCAACCATTGAATGAACAATACTTTCTCTATGAAGAATAGTAGCTATTCTATCATAAGGAATATTAAATAAATAATGTGCCTCTATTACCTCAAAGCCCTTATTCATCATCGTGGCAGAATCAATTGTAATTTTAGGACCCATACTCCAATTTGGATGTGCTAAGGCCTCCTTAACCGTTACATTTGATAGCTCCTCTCTTGTTCTATCTCTAAATGAACCACCACTTGCGGTAATAATTAATCTCTTTACCTCTTTAATTTTCTCTCCTGTTAAGCATTGTAATATAGCTGAATGCTCAGAATCTATCGGATAAAGCGATACATTATATTCTTTAATTAAATTATTTATAATATCTCCTGCAACAACTAATGTTTCCTTATTTGCAAGAGCGATATTCTTTTTAGCCCTTATTGCTTCTACTGTAGGTAATAATCCTGCAATACCAACTAAGGCATTAATAAATAGCTCATTATCGTATTTATGATATTTAGCTATTTCTAATAATCCATTATCACCATAGGTAGTAATTGGATTATAGCTTAATTCTTTTATATGACTTTCTTTTCTATAACAAACAATTTCAGGCTTAAATTCCTCTATTAGCTTATATGCTAATTCTAAATTAGAGCCTACTGACATTCCTATAACCTTAAATTCATCCTTGTTATCTCTAATAATATCTAATGCTTGTGTACCAATTGATCCACAAGCACCAACTAAATATACATACTTCATTTTATACTCCGAAGTAGCTTACCATTATTAGAATAAATATAACAAAGATAACAGATGAAAATAAAGCTGAATCAAAGCGATCTAATACACCACCATGACCTGGGAATAGATTTGAAAAATCCTTAATACCATATGTTCTTTTTAGCTTAGAAGCTACTAAATCACCAATTTGTGAGCATATAGAAATTCCTGTAGTTAACAAAATTATAAAGCAAATTTTACCAAATTCGGTAAAGCTATCATATGGTAATACTCCAGCGAAGAATGATATAGAGCCCTCTTCATGGAAGGCTGAAGAGAAATGTGGATATAGATAGATAAATAAAAATCCAACTATTACCGCAACAGCACTACCACCAATCGCACCCTCCCAAGACTTCTTAGGTGAAATAACAGGTGCCATTTTATGCTTACCGAAGTTTAAGCCAAATACTAATGCGAAAATATCAGTACATACTGTAATTAATAATAAATACGCTATAAATCTTACACCATAGAATCTTAATGCTGTTAATCCTGCAATACAAATACCGATATACATTACAGCTATATAAATTTTACCAACATCAGACGCATCAAAATCCTGTTTAAAAATCATCATTGCCATTAATACTATAAAGATAATACCCATTGATAATACTGGTGTTAATTCTAAATCTATACAATCTAAGAATCTAACAATTAATGTATTATCACAAATAGGTAATGCATATAAAACTGATGAATATAATAAGAAGGTTAATAACGTACCAATAATTTTTATACCTAATGGAAGCTTTTTTTGCTTATCATACATATTAAATAATTCAAATGATGCAGCTCCAAGCATTAAAACCATTACTATTTCAAATAATGCCTTAAGCTGTGGTATAACAACTAATGGTATTAATATAATTCCCATTACTATGCCAGTAATAATTCTTTTTTTCATAATAGTTACCTCAATTTAGAAATCATGTAATATATTATACTAATATATTATTTCAATAATATTCATTTTATTATATCACTACCTAAAAAAAAAATCTAGCATTATCATACTAATGCTAGATTATTATTTACTAAATAGACATTAATTCGCTATTCTTACGAGCTGTAACCTCGCCAAGCTTCTTGATTTTATCATCAGTAAGCTTTTGAGAATCCTCTAAAGATCCCTTTTCATCATCCTCTGGTAAATCAAGCTTCTTAATGGCATCATTTAAATCTCTTCTGATATTACGGATTGCAACCTTAGCTGCCTCCTCCATTTTACCAACTAGCTTAACAAGCTCTCTTCTTCTTTCTTCAGTCATCTTAGGTAAAACTAATCTAATACCATTACCATCATTTTGAGGAGTTAATCCTAATGGTGATGCTAAAATAGCAGTTTCAATAAGCTTAATAGATGACTTATCATAAGGCTTAATATATAATTGATTAGCCTCAGGAATAGAGATAGATGAAATTTGCTTAACTGGAGTTTGAACTCCATAATAATCAATAGAAATAGTATCTAATAAAGCTGCGTTAGCTCTACCAGTTCTTACTGTTGATAATTCACGCTCATATGAAGAAATAGCCTTATCCATTTTATCTTCATATTCAAGCATTGTCATTTCTAATTCTTCCATTTTATTATCCTCCTTATTCTACTGTAACAAGAGTACCTATCTTTTCACCCTTAACGGCCTTAACGATATTACCATTCTTGTTCATATTAAATACAATTAAATCTAATTTATTGTCTCTACATAATGATGCTGCCGCAGAGTCCATAACACCTAAATTATTAGCTAAAATTTCAGAGAATGTAAGCTTATCATACATTTTAGCATTAGGATTTGTTTTTGGATCAGAGTCATAAACACCCTCTGTTTTATTTTTTGCCATTAATACAACCTCAGCACCAATTTCTGTTGCTCTTAAAGCACAGGCTGTATCAGTAGAAAAATATGGAGAGCCTAAGCCACCAACAAAAATACAAACTCTACCCTTTTCTAAATGTCTAATCGCACGTCTTCTAATATATGGCTCTGCAACCTCATTAACATTTAAGGCAGTCATTACTCTTGTATGAACTCCTATATTTTCTAATGAATCCTGTACAGCAAGACCATTCATAATAGTAGCTAGCATACCCATATAGTCTGCCTGAGCTCTATCCATTCCTAAGCCCTCAGCTGTTTTACCACGCCAAATATTTCCACCACCAACAACAATACCAATTTCAACACCTAAATCATGTGCATCCTTGATTTGAAGAGCGATTTCCTTTACAGTTTGTGGATCGATACCAGATGATGTATCTCCCTTTAAAGCCTCACCACTAAGCTTTAATAAAATACGATTATACATTTTTCACACCTCTTTTTTAAAAAATAGGGGAGTCAAAAAAGTCTCCCCTTATAAATATTAATTATTGAAAGCAGCAGTTTGTGCAGCAACCTCTGCAGCAAAATCTGTTACTTGCTTTTCGATACCTTCGCCTACTTCTAAACGTACGAAAGAACAAACAACACACTTAGCACCCTTAACGTATGCTTCAACAGTTTGATCTGGGTTCTTAACGAATGCTTGAGATAATAAGCAAATTTCCTTTAAATTTTTCTCTAAACGACCTGGAACGATTCTTTCAGCAATAATGTTTTCAGGCTTTGGTTTAGCAGATTGAGCATTTTCATTTAAAGCAGCAGCTAAGATAACCTCGCGCTCCTTTTCAATTTCAACTGCAGGAATATCATCCTTAGATACATACTTAGGATTTAATGCAGCAACATGCATAGCGATATCCTTAGCAACAACCTCATCATTACCCTCAACTACAGTGATAGTAACAATACGGCCACCCATATGCTTATAAGCACCAAATACTTGTGCATCAGTCTTATTGATAACTTGTACACGACGTAAAGAAATCTTTTCACCAATAACACCAGAAGCCTCTAAAATAACTGTATTTAAAGACTTACCTTCAGCTTCAACATTTAAAGCCTCTTCAGTATTTGTAGCATTTGAATTAACGATAATTTGACCAACTTGGTCTAATAATGCAGTAAACTTAGCATTTTGAGCAACGAAGTCAGTTTGAGAGTTTAACTCAAAAACAACACACTTATTGCCATTAATAGCATAAGAGCATAAACCTTCAGCAGCAACTAAGCCTTCCTTCTTAACAGCCTTAGCAATACCCTTTTCACGTAACCACTTAACAGCAGCTTCCATATCGCCGTCTGTTGCAGCTAAAGCCTTCTTGCAATCTAACATACCTGCAGAAGTCTTTTCACGTAATTCTTTTACCATTTGTGCAGTAATATTTGCCATTATAATTTCCTCCAATATAATTATTCAGCCTTGGGAGCTTCTTCAGCTGGCTTTTCAGCCTTCTTAGCAGCTGGCTTCTTAGCAGCTGGCTTTCTAGCTGGCTTCTTATCAGCCTTTTCAGCAGCTGGCTTTGCAGGCTTTTCCTTTTGAATTTCTTCAGTCATGTTAACCTCTTCAGCCTCAGTGAACTTTTCAACAACTCCACCATTAGCCTCGATTACAGCGTTACCCATTACCCAAGTAACTAGCTTAACAGCACGAATTGCATCGTCGTTAGCTGGGATAACATAATCTACGTCATCTGGATCGCAGTTTGTATCTACGATACCAAATACAGGAATATTTAACTTACGAGCTTCTAAAATAGCGTTATGCTCCTTACGAGGATCAACGATGAATAAAGCATCTGGTGCCTTCTTCATATCCTTAATACCACCTAAGAACTTTTCAAGCTTTTCACGTTCAGCAATAAGCTTAATAACTTCCTTCTTAGGTAACTTAGCAAATTCGCCATCTTCTTCCATCTTATAAAGATCTTGAAGCTTCTTAATACGCTTTCTAATTGTCTTGAAGTTAGTTAAAGTACCACCTAACCATCTTTGGTTAACATAGTATTGATCGCATCTTAATGCTTCTTCCTTAACTGCTTCTTGAGCTTGCTTCTTTGTACCAACAAATAAAACCTTACCGCCATCCTTAACGATGTTTAATAAAGCTGCATAAGCCTTTTCGATTTCATTTGCAGTCTTTTGTAAATCGATGATGTAAATACCATTTCTAGCTGTAAAGATATACTTAGCCATCTTTGGATTCCATCTGCGAGTTGGATGTCCGAAATGAACACCTGACTCTAATAATTGTTTCATTGAAACTACTGATTCAGACATTTTTAATTTTCCTCCATTTTATTTTTGTTTGTCCCTCTGCCTTCTTCAACGCTCGCCTCCATCAATTTTACTTGCACACGACGGCCAGCTCCAAAGACATGTGTATTTTTGTGCCTTTAACATAATAACATATTTGTAAACAAATAGCAACAAGAAAAATTAAAAAACCTTGAAATTTCAAGGTTTTTACTCTTCAGCTTCCTCTGACTTATTTAATAAGCAGCCATTTTTTTCATATTGTAATTCTACTGTTCTATAATTGTTTAAAACAGACTCCTCTAGTGTATAGCCCTCAGCAGCCTTTACTAAATCCTTATATACACCATTTTCGTATACTGTAATTGACCAATATACAGGAACTAATACATAAGCATCTAGGCATCTAGCATATTCATTGAATCTTTCAATATTAACTGGTAAATATACAACTGAGAAATTAATATTATCCTCGCCAGCCTTATAAGCATCTAATGCTAATGAAACAGATGTTGTTTCATTGCTTTCAAATGATTTTTCCCAATGAGCATTCTTAGATAAATCAAATCCTAAGCCTAATGCTGCTAAATTTTCATCATTTAATGCATAATCATCAGAAAATAAAATTTTAACAAGCTGTTCCTTTTCAGAATTATAAATATCATCTCTAAAGGCTTGAGTTTGGAAATTAATAGCCTTATTCTTTACACCAGCCTTAGAAAATTGGCTATCTAAGCTAAAGTTAGCAACAAGCATTGATGCCTTAATATCAGATGCTAATAGCACTTGATAATAGCTACCCTTCTTCTTATCAACCTCTTCTTCAGTTAAAGGATTCATAGAAACAGTTAAATCCTTAAGACCTAATTCTTCAGCAAATGCCTCATCATAAATATTAATATCTAATCTTTGCTTAGATAAATTATCTCCTGATGAGCTTCCACATGATGTTAATACTATTGTAAATACTAAAAGTAATGCGATAACTAATTTTTTCATTTAAAAAACTCCATTTCTATTTCGAACAAAGAAATTATAACAAAATATATTTGATATTACAAGTAAAATTTATTTATTAAGCTTATTAGCTCTTGGATGAGCTATTTGATATGATGATTTAATTTTATCAAATGATACATGAGTATATATCTGAGTAGTTGATAAGCTTTCATGACCTAATAGCTCCTGAACGCTTCTCATATCAGCACCATTATTTAATAATGATGTTGCGAAGCTATGTCTTAGCATATGTGGAGATATTTTAAATGTTTCACCACAATCAGCTACTAGCTTATCTAATATTTTTCTTACACCTACTCTAGTAAGCTCCCTACCATTTTTATTTAAAAACACATATCTATTATTTTCATCCTTAGAATTATATAATATTTCAACTCTAAAGGTTGAGATATAATGCTTTAATGCTGAGGCTAGCTCATCATACATTATAACAAAGCGTTCTTTATTTCCCTTACCACTTATTTTAATAGTTCTTTCATTAAAATCTATATCCTTTATTTGCATATTACATAATTCACTTACACGAAGACCACAGCCATATAAGCAGCCTAGTATACAATAATTTCTATAGCCAAGCTTATTATTTTTATCACAAATATCAAATAGCATCATTATTTCAGAATCCTTAATTACCTTAGGTAATCTTTTAGGAATCTTAGGTGCCTCTACATTTTCAAAATAATTAGCCTTAATAAGCTCCTCACTTACTAAGAAATTATAAAAGCTATTTAAGGCGGATAGCTTTCTATGAATACTACTAGATGCTAAATCCTGATTAGATAAATAAGACATATAGTTTCTACACACTCTTTCGTTTCTTATTTGAAGAAGACCTGCAGCCATTTTTTCAGTTTTTAAAAAGCTTAAGAATTCTAAAATATCATTTTTATAGCTAGCAGTGGTATTTTCTGAATAGCCCTTTATATTATCTAAATGATTAATAAATTCTTCAATAGCATCTAAATCAGTCATTTAATTTCTTAATCTCACTTTCCATTGTTTCTAATGCAATCTTAGCATATAATGCCTTTCTATCCTTCTTCTTATGAGGAATATTTAAATCCTCCATAATGCCAAAGTTAGCATTCATAGGCTGAAAATCAGAAGGTGATGCATTACATATATAATGAGCCATAGAGCCCATCACAGTGCTTCTTGGGAATATATGTAATTCCTTACCCTTCAAATATAAATCCATATTTATAGCTGCATAAATACCTGAGGCTGCAGATTCAACATATCCCTCTACACCACTTATTTGCCCTGCAAAGAAAATATTTGGATACTCCTTTGTTTGATATGTTGGATTTAATATTTTAGGGGCATTAATATATGTATTTTTATGCATTCTACCATATTTAGCAAATCTACAATTTTCAAGTCCAGGTATCATTTGAAATACTCTTTTTTGTTCCGGAAACTTCAAATGTGTTTGGAAGCCAACTAAATTATACATTTCCTTTGCAGCATCATCCTGCCTTAATTGAACAACTGCGTAAGGCTTTTCTCCAGCTGGTGTTTTTAATCCAACAGGCTTTAATGGTCCAAAGGTTAATGTTTGAGGACCTCTTTTAGCCATTATTTCAATTGGCATACAGCCTTCAAATACCTTTACCTCAAAATCCTTAACCTCTACACCCTCTGCAGTAATTAAAGCCTCATAGAATAAATCAAATTCTTCCTTTGTCATTGGACAATTATAATATGATGCGACTCCCTTATCATATCTGCTTTTTAAATAAACCTTATTATAGTCTATTGAATCAGCATAAATAATTGGAGCCTGAGCATCAAAGAAATAAAAATCATCATATCCGAATAATCTTTTTATTTCTTCACATAATGGTCCACTCGTTAATGGACCTGTAGCTATAATAGTAGGCTTAGTAGTATCTATGCTTGTTATTTCACCATAGATGATTTCTACGTTATCTAATGATTTGATTACATTAGTAACATATTCTGAATAGCCCTCTCTATCAACAGCTAATGCTCCACCAGCCTCAACATGATTTAATCTTGCAGCCTTTATAATTAAGGAATCTAGCATTTCCATTTCCTTCTTTAAAATACCACAAGCATTTTCTAATGAATCACTTCTTAAGCTATTAGAGCAAACAAGCTCAGCAAATTTTTCTGTTTTATGAGCAGGCGTCATTTTAACAGGACGCATTTCATAAAGCTTTATTTTATATCCCTTTTTAGATAAATAATAGCAAGCCTCGCATCCAGCTAGGCCTGCCCCAATTATATTTATTTCCATAATAACCTCTATTTATATACAACAATATCCTCTAATTCCTTACGAGTATTATGTGGTAATACATCCTTAGGATATCCAATTGGTAATAAGCAGCTAATTTCATAATTAGCAGGAATGTCTAATATATCTCTTACCATATCCTTTTTAAATGAGCAAACATAGCATGTGCCTAAGCCCATAGCCGTAGCTGCAAGCATCATTTGCGTTGCAGATATAGTTGTATCTATTTCACCATGATCCTTATTATCAGCTCTTCTATGCCATGATTCATTTGTATCATAGCAGAAAGCAAAGATTGTTTTAGCACCAAATGTAAATCTAGTAGCCTCGTTCAATCTTTCTAATAGATTTGGATTTTCAATAACATATATACGCTGTGGCTGTAGATTACAAGCAGTTGGTGCTAATCTTGCAGCCTCTAATAATATTTGTATTTCCTCTGTTGAAATCTTTTCTGCAGTAAAGCTTCTACAAGAAAATCTTTCTGTTATACAGTCAAAATAAGTCTTAGAATATTTCTTTAAATTCATATTGAGTCTCCTCCTCTTTCTCTAGGAATAAATCACTTTCATATTCCTTGATAAAGTCGCAAACTAATTTCTTTTTTCTCTCCCAATATTCCTTAGCCTTAGGTGTTACCATATAATTTTGATCTAATATGTGTGATGAATGCTTTTGTAATGCCTCAAGGCCTGCAGCATATGATTTAACATTTTCAACTCCTGCAGCCAATAAATCCCAAGCAATACCTAATACACCCTCCTCATCTAATAAATCCGCCTCTAATAATAAAATTAGTTCTTGGCTAGTTTCTTCATTATATAAAAGCTCCTTATTAGAATGATTTGCGATATTTTCACATACAGCATCAATAAATTTTTTACTAAAAACCTTACCCTTACAATATTCTAAAAAACATTGAACACCGTTTTCTGCATGGTTTTCTTGTCCGTTACAATATCCAACATCATGGAATATTGCAGATGTAAAAGCAATCTCCTTGTTACACTCAGGGAAATCGTCAATAATTCTTTCCATCCATTTAAAAACTCTTACTGTATGCTCGTATCTGTCTCTAAAGCATTGATTAATTTTAATTGGCTTAATCGCACCTGCCTCTGTTAAGTGTTCCTTAACAAATAATAACATATTATCGTAATTCATAGAATAATCACCTACTATCTCATTTTAATTATATCATTAATGACTTAAAGAAAAAAGATATAATTTCATTAAAAATAACAAAAAAGACTATTGTAAAATACAATAGCCTTTATTTTTATTATAAGCCAGCAACTCTTACTGTATCTCTTGCAATCATAACCTCTTCATTTGTAGGAATGATATATAGCTTAATCTTAGAGTTTGGAGTAGAAATAACTCTTTCATCAGAGAAAGTATCATTTAATTGCTCATCAATTTCAACACCTAAAACGCCTAATCTCTTAGCAACATTTAAACGTAAATGCTTAAGGTTTTCACCCATACCAGCAGTAAATGCGATAACATCACAGCCACCCATATAAACATAGTATGCTGCAACATAATCAACGATTCTCTTAGCTTGAACATCAAATGTTAATTTACATCTATGATCACCATCATTCATACCTGCAGTAACATCACGAGCGTCATTAGAGCGTCCTGACATACCAAGGTAGCCTGACTTCTTATTTAAAATGTTAACAACCTCTGCAGCTGTCTTATTTTCCTTTTCGCAAATATAAGAAACTACAGTTGGATCTAGGATACCAGAACGTGTACCCATTGGAATACCCTCAAGTGGTGTTAAGCCCATTGATGTATCAACACTCTTACCACCGTTAACAGCACAAATAGATGCACCATTACCTAAGTGACAAACGATAGTCTTAGTTTCTGCAAGTGGCTTGCCGATTAATTCTGCTGCACGTTGAGATACATATTGATGAGATGTACCATGTGCACCATACTTACGAATACCATACTTTTCATACCATTCATATGGAGTTGCATACATATATGCCTCCTCTGGCATTGTTTGATGGAATACTGTATCAAATACTGCAACTTGAGGTACACTAGGTAATGCCTTTTGGAATGCCTTAATACCGATAATATGTGCAGGATTATGTAAAGGTGCTAAATCTGCTAAATCTTGAATCTTTGTAATAACATAATCATCAACTAAAGCTGAATCCTTAAAGAATTCTCCACCTTGAACAACACGGTGACCAACACCTGAAATTTCATCTAAGCTCTTAACGATACCCTTTTCAATTAAAGTATCTAATAATAATTGAACACCCTCAGCATGTGTAGGTAATACAGGATTAGTTTCCTCCTTCTTACCATCATACTTAATAGTGAAAATACCCTCTGCTAAACCAATTCTTTCCATTACGCCTGATGCGATAACCTTTTCCTCTGGCATTTCTAATAATTGAAACTTAATTGAAGAACTACCAGCATTTACTGCCATAATTTTTGCCATTTTCTTTTCCTCACTTCTTA
>JAFTQR010000028.1 GCA_017462645.1 Acholeplasmatales bacterium
AAATGTAATGGTAAAACTATACCATTAGATGTTTTTGATGAATAATATTAATGATTAATGTTAAAATATGCCCTATTTAAGGTAGGGCTTTTTAGTGTTTATTAAGTATTTTTAAACCAAACTTGGAATTTACTAATAAAAAAAAAGAGCAGTTGCCTGCTCTTAATGTCAAATATATTTCTTTTCAAAAGTAACATCATCATTATTTAATAATTTATCATTATGATAACAATTATTAAATTTCAATTGATATCCATCTGGATCCTTAGAATGCATTTTTAATAAATACATATTTATATGCCCATTAAATTTACAATTAATAAATGAAGCCTTTGGATAAACTGGCTGCTGAGCACCACCTGGGTACCAAGGTCTACCTAGGTATGTATTTATTGCATTTGCAGAATAAAACTCACAATTATTAAATATAAAGCCATGATTATTAATTATATATGTTGATGGGGCAATAAAATAGGTTGTATCATGTCCTTTTTTACCAACAATCTTACAATTATCAAATATGCAATCTGCTGAACCAAAAATAAAATCAACATCTCCCTCTATATATGAATTTGTTATTTTATTTTTTGTACCAAAATCAACATATAGTGTATCCTGACCAGATATAAATCTGCAGTTATCAATATTTAAATAGTGAGACTCTGATTTAAAACAAACAGCCTGTCCATCACGGTTTTGACCCCTATCAAAAGTATTTTTAAATGTTACATTCTTGCAAGTAAAATAGCTTGCAGTATCTTCTACAGTGAATGTAGCACTACCTGTAGTACCATATTTTTTTATACCATCGCCACCTAATTCTAACGGTATTAATCTACCATTATAATCATCAAAGGCAATACAAGAATTTTCCTTACCAATAATAGTTATATTCTTCTTTTCTATTTTAATTTTTTCAAAATATGTTTTATTATCAAGTAAAATTGTATCTCCATCATTTAAGATTTTTACTATATCATTTAATAAAATATCCTTATTAGTTAAATCATGTATCATATAGCTACCTAAAAATTACTCTTGTAAATTGTCTTTCAATATAAGTATATGTCTCTTTACCTAAATATTTATAAACCTCAGGTCTAGAGCCCTCATGGTCTAAAATTAATTGTGGATTATATGCTTCTATAGCTAATATATCTCCCCAGCCCTCTTCATCACTGATAATATCATCATATACTGATTGAACTGTTGGACAATATCCAACAAACTCAGCATTAGCATATGAATTATCATAATCAATAATAAAGTCTAAGAACTTGTATGCTAAATCCTCATTAGTACAAGTATTAGGAATTACTAATCCATCAAAGAATACATTATTATGGCATTTTGGAGCATAGATTGAATAATATTCTAAATTATCCTCAGCCTCTGCCTCTAAATCTGAATAATATGCATCAAAGAAATCACCAGAATATACTAAAGCAATATCGACCTTACCTTGAGAAATATCAATTTTTAAATCATCTGTACCCCATTGATAAAAATCAGTATTCTTTAATAAATTCATACATTGATCTATTTCTTTTTTATCTGTTGTATTTAAGGAATAACCATAATATAGCTCAGCTGCGGCTAAAGCATCTCTTGATGCACTATACATCGCAACTCTAGTATCAGATGGTAAAATACTTCTATCAAATAATACCTGCCATTCATATTCCATAATTATATCCTCTATTTCAGGATTTCTTTTTGTATTATACATAATACCAAGTGAGCCCCAGAAATAAGGAATATAATATCCATAATAATCCATACAATCATTTGAAGTCATTAAATTATGAAGACCCTCAACGAAGATTCCTTCTTCATAATTTTCTAGTCTTGTAAAATCTATTTCCTTGATTAAATTTTCTTCCTTCATTTGATGAATCATATAATCTGAAGGAACAACTAAATCATATTCAGCTGTTCTATTTAAAATATTAGAATACATTTGCTCATTTGAGTCAGTTGTTGCAACCTTAACAGTTACATCATATTCCTCTTCAAATGCTACAATAACATCCTCTGAGATATAATCACCCCAGTTAAGGATTAATAAATCACAGCCCTTACCACTACACGATGTAAGGCTTAATGAGAATAAAGCTAATAAAGCTAAAATAAATAATTTTTTCATTATGCCTTTACCTTCTTTCTTGTAGTAATAAGCTGGTAAGCAATAATAACTGTAAATGTAATAACCATTAACACAGTATTATAAGCACATGCTTGATTCCATTGACCATTTCTTAATGTCTTTAAGCTACCATATAGCCATGTAGAGAAATTATCATTACCTGCACTAACAAAATATGTAATGATAAAATCATCAATACTCATTGTAAATGCTAATAGGGCACCTGAGAAAATGCCTGATTTAATATTAGGTAAAACAACCTTTCTTAACGCTTGTTTTGGTGAACAGCCTAAATCAATAGCGGCATCATATAATGTAGAATCCCTATTAAGCTTTGGTAATACTGATAGTACTACATAAGGTGTAGAGAATAATACATGTGCAATTAAAGTCGTAATAAAGCTGTATTGTGAAATAATATTAGTTCCAATAATTATAGATAATGCTTGGAAAATAATAAGCAGGAATGCTGCTGTAACAATATCAGCATTTAAAATTGGTACGTTATTTAAAATAATAAACTTTTTTCTAGCATTTTTATTTAACGAATTAATTCCAATTGCTGAAATTGTACCAAATATAGTTGAAATAATAGTAGATAGGAAGGTAATTTCTAATGTAAATACGATTGAGTCTCTTAAATCACCATTAGTAACTAACGCTCCATACCATTCAGTAGTAACATCATTAAATCTATATCCTAATGGATCTGTTGAAAAGCTTGTTAAAGCCATAACAATAATAGGAATATAGGTTAATGCTAATACTACCGCAACAAAAATAATAATAAACGCCTTATATGATACCTTTTTAACCTTATGGCTTAAAGGCTTGGCAACAACAATTCTATCGTCTGTCATAGTAAAGTCTCACCATCCTCATCTACCTTAGATATAACATATAAGCTACCCAAGACTAAAATAATTATAATTAAGCTCCACATACTTCCTGTATTAAAGAAAGGCGTTGAGTGCTTAAATTGTCTTTCAATTAATAGACCTACCATTGAATAATTAGGATCCTCTTTAGTAACTACCTTTGGAATTGTGAAGCCCATTGCTGCTGGTAGGAATACCATCATAATACCTGAATAAATACCCTTTGCAGAGTTTGGTAATGTAACCTTGAAGAAGGTTTTAATTGAACCAGCACCTAAATCATTAGATGCCTCAAATAATGATTTATCCATTTTCTCTAATACTGTATATATAGGGAAAATCATAAATGGTAAATAAACTAAAGTCATTACTAGGATAATCTTTAATCCCTTTGCATCTGATAAATCAATTGTAAAATTTAATACATTAGTGAAAAAGCTATTTTCACTTAATAAATTATTAATAGTTTGAATTCTTAGTAGCATATTAGTCCACATAGGCATAATAAATATTAGTAAAATTAAATACTTATTTCTAAAATTACTACGTGAAATAAAATATGCAATTGGATATCCTAATAATAAGGATAATATAGTAGCTATTGCAGCATAATATAATGATCTAAAGAATGAATTTATAAATGCTGAATCTACTAAATATTGAAAGTTATTTGCAGTAAATCTAAAATCAGATATTTCAAATGTATAAGCTGAAAATGATTCTACTGTTGAGAATGCAAATAACATCATAAATAATAGGGGTAAGCCAGTAAATATTATCATCCATACAAGGTATGGAATAGACATTTTCTTAAATCTAGTCATTTACCTTCATAAGATGGATTTCATATGGATCAACATTTAATCCAATCTTATCTCCTACTTTTGCGATTTCATAATCATGAATAACGAATTCCATACCATTAACATCAGCACAAATTTCAAAGTGTACCCCTTTAAACACTATATCAGTAACTGTACCAATAATCTTAGCTTGGTCTAATGGAACTCTATCAAAATCCTCAGGTCTAATTACAACATCACAAACCTCATCAATAGCAAAGTTTTCATCAACACATTCAAATTCGTTACCCATAAATTCAACAATTTTATTGCCCTTATAAGTACCTCTAATAATGTTAGATTCACCGATAAATGTCGCAACAAAGCGATTTTTAGGTTCATTATAGATATCCATTGGTCTACCAATTTGTTGAATAACACCCTTATTCATAACAACAATAGTATCACTCATTGTTAATGCTTCCTCTTGATCATGAGTTACGAAGATAAAGGTAATACCAAGCTTTCTTTGCATTTCCTTTATTTCATATTGCATCTCTTGTCTAAGCTTTAAATCTAATGCAGATAGTGGTTCATCTAATAATAAGATTCTAGGCTTATTTACAATAGCTCTAGCTATCGCAACTCTTTGTTGCTGACCACCAGACATTTGATCAATCTTTCTATATTCATAGCCTTCAAGCTTAACTAGCTTTAATGCTTCAAATACCGCTTCCTTAATTTGCTTTTTATTCATCATTAATGATTTAGCACTCTTAATTTCTAATGCCTTATCCTTTAATAATTGCTTTCTTTCCTTTTCAAGTCTATCAAGCTCAGCCCATACTGCAACCTTATTAAGCTTCTTTAGCTCATCCTCATATGGCTTAGAAGCTTTAGATTTAGAAGCACCCTTATCAATTGCCTCTTGAATTAAAGCTTCAATTTCTTTAATTCTTTGCTTAGCCTTTTTAACCTCGTCATCCTTTTCCCATTCAATATCAATTTGAGCATCAATCTTTTCAATAATTGGATTGTACTTCTTCTCAACAGCCTCTAGCTTAGATTCAATTAATTTAACTCTCTCCTCAGCTACCTCTGTTTTAATATGAGACTTGATTGTTTTAAGCTTAGCCTTAATTTCAGCCTTTTCCTCTTTAGTAGTATTTTTATTTTGAAGCTTTAAAGAAAGAGCCATTCTTTCTTTTTCATAGCGTCTAGCAACACTATTTTTTAAATCAGCCATAATACGGCTAAAGTTTCTTAAACCAAAAGCAACATTATCAAATACATTTAGATGTGGGAATAATGCATATTTTTGAAACACAGTATTAACTGGTCTTTGATGTGCTGGTGTGTTATTAATAACAACCCCATCTAGGATTACTTGCCCATAATCTGGTGATTCAAATCCACCAATCATTCTTAATGTAGTAGTCTTTCCACATCCTGATGGTCCTACTAGTGTTACAAACTCATTTTCGTTAATATACAGATTAAAATTATCTAATACAACGTTTCCATTATATTCCTTATGAATTCCTTTTAATTCAATTAGCTTCTTATTTTCCATAGTACTCTCCTTATTAAAAATTTGGTGGACATGAAACCCAAATGATTTCTACCACACTATCAGTTTCATTAATTAAATAGTGATCTTGATCACTCTTAAAATAAAATGATTCTAAAGCCTTACATTTATGTTTTTCTCCTCCATAGCAAACGGTTATTTCACCATTTACAACATATCCAAATTCCTCACCTGGATGGGGATAGTCATGAAATGTTTCAGACTTAGGATCAATTTTTATAATGATAGGCTCCATTGAAAGCTCCTGTGATGTTGGTACTAACCATGTTTGGGTGTATCCACCAAACTCCTTAATATATTGTTCCTCTGCATTAAATATAATTTTCTTCTTCCTTTTATCATTAAAGAATTCTGAAAAGCTTATTCCTAATACATCTAATATTGTTTCTAAAGTTTCTATCGATGGTGATACCTTATCATTTTCAAGCTGAGATATATATCCCTTGGTGAGCTCACATCTATTTGCTAGCTCCTCTTGGGTGAGCATAAGTAAGGTTCTTTTTTCCTTAATCCTTTGACCGATATCCATATAAGGTACCTCCCACTTCTTGGTTTTCTATTACTAAACTTTAGGTTTGAAATTCCTAAACTTTATAAACATAGCATTATTATATTAGATTTAGAATATAAAATCAATAATATATTTATATTATTATAAAAAAATCAGCAATCTTTTTTGATTGCTGATTATAATTTTAAAATATTAATATTTTCAATAATATTTATAGGTACTAATATTTCCCTATCATCACCTTGGATACGAAGGCCATTCTCATTACATTCTAATACTATTCCTTCTATTACATTATCCTTAGTTTTAATTTCAGCCAATACATTAATTCTATAATATAGCATTGCCTCTATATCCTCTAATCTATGCTTAGCTACACTTTTTCTACTCTTAACTCTTGAATCATAATATTCTTGATTTGAGCTTGCGTTATTATCATCACTTACTGACTGAATAAATAGTAATGGATTATTCATAAAAAATCACCTTACTATATATTATGATTAGATAGTAAAAATATTACTTCTTTAAATATTTTGATATTGATTGTGCGGCTATTGCGCCATCTGATACAGCCTTTGAAACCTGTAAAAGACCACCTATACAATCACCACCAGCATAAATGCCTGGAATATTAGTTTTCATATCCTTATCAACAACAATATAATTACCATCTAGCATAAAACCTAAATGCTTAGCAAAGGAAAATCCTCCAGCTGAGCCATTTGCGATGAAGCAGCCTTCTATTTCATAGGTATTACTTTCTGTTGTTATTGATTCTAGCTTTTCATCACCATTAAATGATATTATTTTTTCTTTGACTATTTTAATATTATCATTTGGCTTAAATGATAATTCATTACCATTTGTAAATATAGTCAAATCAGGAATTATATTTTCTAATACCTCTAGCTCATGCTTCATATATTCGCCACTACCTATAATAGCTGTTTTCTTTTTTCTAAAGAAAAAGCCATCACATGTAGCACAATATGAAACACCTATTCCTTCATATTTTGAAGCTAGATTAAATTTATTTTTAGATACTCCAAGTGCTAGCATAACTACTTTTGCTGAAAATATATTATTAGTTCCCTTAATAATATAACCATTATCTCCATATTCAATTGATACTATTTCATCATCAATAACAGGAATATTTAAGCCTTTAGCTTGATTTATTCCTTCATTAAATAAATCAGCTCCTGATATTGATTTAATTCCATAATAATTTTCAATTGAATGAGCCTTTGATAGGGCACCCATATCCTTCCCAACAAGACAAACATTATGTCCATATCTTTTAAGATAAACGGCACAGGATACACCACATGGACCATACCCAATTACAATAGCATCATAGCTATTCATTAGCCTTCACCCATTTATCAATCATATCAAGTGGCATATAGCCAACCTTCTTATCTACTACCTTACCATTTTTAAATAAGAATAATGCAGGTATAGATTGGATTCTAAATGCTTCTGATATAGCATCCTCCTCATCTACATTAACCTTACCAATAGATAAGCCAGTTTTATTATTTAATTCCTCTAAAACTGGTGTTAGCATTCTACAAGGTCCACACCATGTAGCCCAAAAATCTACTAATACTAATTCATCCTTATTAATAAATTCCTTAAAATTATCTTTTGTTAAATGTGTTAACATTGCTACACCCCCTTATATTCCTTAAATCTATCCTCTAGGCTATTAATATCTACAGTTTCAATAAAGTCCTCGCCCTTATACATATCTGGCTCGTGATCGATTACTATATCATCATTTAATTGTTCTGATGCTAAAAACATCATTATCGCAGCACAATTAGATAAATTTAGGCTTCTTACCTTATCTGTTGTAGGTATTCTATAGCAATCATCTATATTATCCTTCAAAATATCATAAGCTATACCTGATGATTCTGATCCAAAGATTAAATAAATATTTTTATCCTTTGCATCCTTAAAATTGATAGAAGATGGTGATTTTTTACCATATCTAGTTAAGAAATAATATTGTCCATCATTTTTAGATTTAAAATCATCAAAATCCTCATATACCTCATAATTGATATAATCATAATAATCAACTGCACTTCTTCTTAAATGCTTTTCATCTAAACTAAAGCCTAAGGGCTTTATTAAATGAAGCTTACAATTAAAGCCTACACAGCTTCTCATTATATTACCTGTATTTTGAGGTATTTCAGGATGATATAAAACTACATTTATTTTCATAATTAATCCTCTATTCTACTTGCTCTCCTGTTAAGGTATATGTATCATAATCTAAAATTTTCACCTTAACCCTTTGTCCAAGCTTTAGCTCATATCTTGCAGCTACGAATATACATCCATCTATTTCATCTGGTGCGTAGGCATATGATCTTGCAACATACATAAATGATTCAGGATCATAATCAATTATAAATACATCATCTAATACTTTACCTACCATAGCCTTATTTTTTTCCTCTGCAATTTTAAGCTGAGCCTCCATTACCCTATCATATCTATCCTGCTTAACAGCCTCAGGTATTATATTAGGATAATCTACTGCCTTAGTACCCTCCTCTAATGAGAAGGTAAAGGAACCTAATCTATCAAATTTAACCTGATTTATAAAATCAATTAAATTATCAATATCATTAGGTTCCTCATACGGGAAGCCTACAATTAAGGTTGTACGAAGAATTGAATTAGGTATTTCATTCTTAATTTTATTAAATAAATTAAGTAGATATTCTCTATTTCCTCTTCTATACATTTTCTTTAATAAATGATCCTCACTATGCTGAATTGGTATATCAAAATAAGGCATAATTTTCGGATTATTTTTAATAAACTCAATTAATTCATCAGTTACAATATCAGGATATAAATATAATAATCTTATTTTAAAATCTCCATCTATTTTAACTAGCTCACTTAATAAATCTACAATTTTTAGCTCCTTATATAAATCAAAGCCATATTTAGTTGTATCCTGAGATATTAAATTAATTTCATATACACCGTCATTAACATGCATTTGTACCTCTTCAACAATAGATTCTATCGTTCTAGATTTTAATCTACCTCTAATCAAAGGAATAGCACAAAATGCACAGCTATTTAAGCAACCCTCAGAGATTTTTACATATCTCATATAGCTAGGTGTTGAATAAATTCTATTTAATGGTGAATAATCATTATTTAATTTAAAGCTTGATTCAATAACGCTATTGATTATATTAGCAATATCCTTATATTCATCTATGCTAATAAATCTATCTACCTCAGGTAATAAATTTTTAATTTCCTCTTTATATCTTTGAGGTAGACAGCCACATACAATAAGCTTAGCACCATTTTGCTTATAATCAGCTAATTGTAAAATAGTTTCAATAGCTTCCTTTCTAGCAGGCTCTATAAAAGCACAGGTGTTAACAATAATTAAATCAGCATTATCTGGTGATTCAACTAATGTCATTTCCTCCTTACATACACCTAAAATCATTTCAGTATCAACCTGGTTTTTAGCACAACCAAGGCTTACCATATATAAATTCATAATACTTCTCCGTTATAAAATAAATGCAAGTCCAAATACTATTCCAAATGATAATAGTAAATTTAAGAATGCAAATAAAAATCCTTTTTTCTTCTTTAATAAACCTAATATTAAAGCTATAGCTGGTCCAGCTATAAAATAGATAATCTTAGAATTATCAACATATGCCTTATACCAATCAAATAAATCTACATATGAATTAATAATAGCTATAGCATAAATAGCAAGGATTGTGTTGGCTAATGATAATGCTGAATATAATAATGCAGTAATAATTCTCTTAGTCTTCATAGCCTTCTTAGAAACCTTTGCTTCATTAGCCTGAAGCTTTTGAATTTCTAATTCCTGCTTAGCAGATGGTTGCTCAACGCTTTTTAAATTCTTTAATATTAGGAACTTATTATATTTCTTTTCAGAACCACTAGCAGTAATAAATAGCCAAATAGATAATATAATAATTAATACTGTAGCTACAATGCTTAGTATTAATGTTGTAGTATCAGCTGTACCATATAATGCTAAAACAATATCACCTATAAATGAATCTAATTCGTCCTTAAATATTACCTCAGCTGTTAAATATAAGCCTAATACAAAAATTAATGCGAAAAAGCCACCAAATAAAGCATTTCTACCAAGTGTTCTAAATTTATTAATAATCTTTTCTTGCTTTTTTATTCTTTTTAATGAATATTTTTCTTCTCCTAAAGAGCCTTTAGCTATATCACCATCATCATCTACATCTGTTAAAATTGGATCTAGCTCCTCCTTAGGTAGAGAATATTCCTCATCAATATATTCCTCTTCTGTATTAACAGGCTCTTCAAGCTCAAAAACAGATGATTCCTGATGAAGCTTAATAACCTTACCTCTCATAAAATCAGTACAAATATACGTATTACAATATTTCTTATCTAAAATATAATCAGCTGGATCAATTTTCTTTTTTACATTTATATTAGATTTTTCATATTGACATGCAAAATCTAAATAAATTAAATATAGTGTTCTAGAAAATTCATTCATTTGATCAAAGGCAATACCATCAATTTTTCTAGTTTTAATTCTTTTTTGATAATCATCATATTCTGCTTTAACAGAAGCTAATCTATTATAAACTGATTTAGCTTCTTTTTCATATGTATATTTTTCAAAATTATCTAATAGCCACCAATAAAAGGTATCAGTAATAAGCTTAGTAAGCTCATCCTCATTTACTTCTTTTTTTAATAATTTTATAGATTTAAATAAAGGATTTACCTCTTTATGAGCCATATAAGCTTCTTTAAATCCATATTTATGAGCTAGGGCTAATTTAAAATCATCTCTCTTACAAAGTTTAGAAGCTCTTCTAAAACACTCCTCACCATAAGTAGAAATTGTAGTAAGCTTGCCATGAAGAGATTCAATAATATCATATTCATAGTATGTAACTAAATAAGTATAAACAAATGGATCATTAATATTTTTTTCAATATAGTATGAATCTACAGCTAATGTTTTTTCAATATTCATTGTGGCATATGTTTTAGTAATTCCTAAGTCCTCAATAAATGACTTATAAACATTTGGAATAGTATCCTCTGTTTTTCTTAGCATTTCTATGAATTGCTTAAATGTGTAATCTCTACCATTAATAATTACTCTTTTTTCATTTAGGAATTCAAAAATGATAAATGTTAATGCGTTATTTTTATATTTTGAAAATGCTAGGTAATCTATTACCTTCTTATAAAGCTTTTTGTTAACAGACTTAACAAATTTTATTAGTTTTTTACTGTTTGTATAGATATCATCCATACCATCAGAAAAATATTCAATATAAGCATTAGCTAAATCATTTAAGCTTGTATATTTAACCTCTTTAAATAAATATGTTTTTGCCATACATTAGTCCTTTCTATAGCTCATCACTATCTAATATTATTGTCACTGGTCCATCATTTAGTAATTCTATTTTCATATCAGAACCAAAAACTCCACGTTCAACATGAATATTATTTTCTTCTAATTTTTTGCAGAAAAGCTCATAATATTCATTTGCCTTATCATATTTCATCGCAGATGTAAAGGATGGTCTATTGCCATGCTTACAATCAGCATATAGGGTAAATTGTGAAATAGCTAATATTTCACCATTTACATCCTTAAGTGATCTATTCATTTTGCCATTTTCATCCTCAAATATTCTTAAGCCTATAGTTTTTCGTAATAAAAGGTCTAATTCATTAATTGTATCTGATTCAGTGAATCCTATAAATAATAGGAAGCCCTTATCAATAGAACCTTTAATTTCATTATCTACAGTACATTTCGCATATTTA
This sequence comes from Acholeplasmatales bacterium, assembly GCA_017462645.1. Taxonomy (GTDB): domain Bacteria; phylum Bacillota_I; class Bacilli_A; order Acholeplasmatales; family Anaeroplasmataceae; genus Anaeroplasma. Next base: position 11,789 of record JAFTQR010000028.1, read on the forward strand.
CATCGTTGAACTACTATTCTCATAGATTATCTCTTTCTATATTATAAATAAATTTAATTTTCTTCATATTAATAATCATTTTTTCTAATTCTAATAGGTTATTTGTCATAACCTTTAGCTTAACAACTGTTTCTAAATTATTATTACTATTTGCAGAAATAGCTGCGATAGACATACCGCTTGCTGCTACAGTATTCATAATTTCAACTAATAAATTCATATTTGTTGAAGCGTAAATTTTAATACTAACAGGATATTTTCTACCTGGATTTGACGCCCATGATAAAGGTATTAATCTCTCCTCCTGGAAGTTCTTTGTGTTTTTGCATCCTAGATGATGGACTACAATACCATTACCCTTAGTAACATATCCTACAATTTCATCACCAGGAATAGGATTACAGCAGCTTCCAAGCTTTAGCTGAGGATTTGTTAAGCCCTCTACTATTACACCTGTTTCACTATTAGTAGTTAAAATTCTTTGACTTCTTTCTATTTGTCTATTAATTGCCTCCTCAGCAGTAACCTTATCCTCACCAATATATTTTGTAACAATTGTTTTAGGGGATAAATTACCCTTAGCAACCTCTAAATATAAATCCTCTAAGCAATCTATATTATTCTTTAAGAAATTTTTCTTAATAAATTCTTCAGTTAAATCATAAGAAACAATTTTATTAAATTTAAATTCATCATCTACCATTACCTTACCATTAGCATAAAGTACATCCTTATTTTGCTTATTAAGGAAATTCTTAATTTTATGCTTAGCATGTGTAGTTTTGGCAATCTTCAACCAGTTTTCAGATGGTCCAAAGGAATTTTTATTAGTTTTAATAGAAATAATATCTCCTGTTTGAAGCTCATAATCAAGTGGTACAATATGATTATTTACAATAGCACCTACAGTCGTATTACCAATATTAGTATGAATCTTATATGCAAAATCTAATGGAGTTGCTCCTCTAGGTAGGTCAATTACCTCACCTCTTGGAGTATATACATATACGTTTGCAGATAAGATTTCCTCCTTAACTGCAGTAACATATTCCTTTGCAGCATCAGGCTTTTCCTCTTCACTAAATTTTAATAGGTCTGCATACCATTTAAGCTTTTGGGCAATTTCAAATTGCTCCTTTTCCTTAGAGTATTCTACATTTTCCTTATATGCCCAATGTGCAGCAACACCGTATTCAGCTATTCTATCCATTTCCTCAGTTCTTATTTGAACCTCAAATGTAAATCCATCATTACTAATAACTGTAGTATGTAATGATTGATACATATTCGGCTTAGGTACAGCTATATAATCCTTAAATCTTTTTGGTATAGGTGTATAATTTGCATGAATTAAGCCTAATACCTGATAGCATTCACCAACAGAGCCTACAATAATTCTTATAGCTAAAATATCATAGATATCCTCAAAGTCCTTTCTTTGATTAATCATCTTTTTATAAATACTATAAATATTTTTAATTCTGCCCTTTATCTTTAATACAGGCATATTACAAGGCTCTAATATTTTATTAATCTCTTCAATTGTATGATCTACATTATGAATACGTGCAGAATCATCAGATTTAATTTGAGTTAAAATCTTATTATAGAATACATTATCACAATATTTTAATGATGTATCCTCAAGCTCAGCCTTAATACGGAACATACCTAGCTTATGAGCTAGTGGTGCATAAATTTCTAATGTCTCTCTTGCTATTCTAGCTTGCTTTTCATTATTTAAAGCACCTAATGTTCTTATATTATGTAATCTATCTGCAAGCTTAACAATAATAACTCTAATATCCTTAGCCATAGCTAATAGCATATGCTGATGGTTTTCAACCTGTTTCTCCTCTAAAGAAACAAACTTAAGCTGACCAACCTTTGTTACACCATCAACAATCTCAGCTATATCAACGCCAAATTCCTTAGTTAAATCCTCCTTACTAACAGGAGTATCCTCTACAACATCATGTAATAAGCCTGCACAAATAGCTGCAGGTCCAACATGTAATGTAGCTAATATGCATGCAACATTTAATGGATGAATAATATAAGGCTCTCCACTTTTTCTAAATTGTCCATCATGCATATAAAAAGCTAAATCATATGCCTTCTTAATAAGGCTAATAGATTCCTCTTTATGAATATATTTAGTTACAAGCTCATACAATTCTTCATATGTTTCATAACTCTTCATAATATCACTACTCCTCAAAAGAGATTATTCACCCTCATACTCTAATAAAGTATAAACATCATAATCCTTTAATACTTCTTTACCCTTTAAATCAATCAAATCTATAACAAAGCACAAACCTAAAACCTTAGCTCCAGCCTTTTCAACTAAATGAGCTGTAGCTAATGCAGTTCCACCAGTCGCTAGCAGATCATCAATTATAATTACCTTATCATCACTAGATAATGCATCCTCATGTAAGCACAATGTATTAGAGCCATACTCTAAATCATATTGCTCATTAATTGTTTTTCTAGGAAGTTTTCCAGGCTTTCTTACAGGAACAAAGCCTATACCAAGCTTAGTAGCAACAGGACAACCAAACATAAAGCCTCTTGCCTCAGGCCCAACAATCACTGTAGCACCTTTAGCTTTAGCATATTCTGCAAATTTTTCAGTGACATAACAAAATGCCTCTCCACTTTGCATAATAGGAGTTACATCTCTAAAAATTATACCTTTTTTTGGAAAATCCACTATATTTGCCACATGCTTTTTTAAATCCATAAAAAAAACCTCCAAAAAGTAATTATATAGTTAATTATAACATAAGATTTACTATATATATAGTAATTTTTATTAAAAATAGGAGATTTTATGGCGAAATTTAAACAAAAAATATATTTTATAGTCTTTTTAGTAATAGCTTTAAAGCTATTAGGAGTTTTATATAGAATATTTTCTACTAGAATGCTTGGCCTTGAAGGAATGAGGCTTATGTCAATGATTACACCATCATTATCATTAGCACTATGCATGTCATCATTATCAATTCAATCTGTATGTAATCAAAATATAGCATTAAATATTTCTACTAAAAAAATAAGAGTGAGCAATATAATGCTATCAGCATCTAGGGTTACAATGACATCAACAACAATAATTTCTATACTTCTTTTATTATCATTTCCACTATATAAATACCTTTATAATGACTACTTTATATATTATCCATTATTACTTTGTATTCCTCTTTTATATTTATCAAATATTTCCGGTGTTATGAAGGGGTATTTAGAAGCAAATAATCGCTTCATAACAACATATTTCGCTAATGTGGTAGAATCAATTACTAAGCTTTTATTAACTATATTTTTATTAATAGTTTTCAAGGATTTCTCCATTCAAAATAAGGTTATTTTAGCCTATTTAGCTTTATCCTTATCAGAGCTATCCTCTTGTTTAATTTTAGCCTTAAAAATAAAGAAAAAAATAAGAATAAATACTATTAATTTTAAAGAAATAAATTATAGTAAAAACATTCTAAAACAGGCTATCCCCTTAACCCTAGAATCATTAATCCAAACTATATCAGGTTATATAACACCTTTTATTTTTTATTATGCTTGTAAGCAAAATAATATAAGCTTTTATGAATCAACTACCTTCTTTGCGTTAACTACCTCTTATGCTATTCCATTATTAATAAATGGTCAATTTGCAACAATGACATTGGCTAAATTTTTATTTCCATCAATAACTAAAATTAGAGACAATCATAAAGCTCTTTCTAAGCTAATTAATAAAGCATTATGCTATATTATTGTAGCCTCTACATTATGCTTTTGCTTATGCTTTTTTTATACAAATGATTTTTTAAATTTAATGTATGGAGATATTAAAAGTAATTATATAGTTAGATTTTTAGCCCCTGTATATTTAATATTATATTTTGATACATTATTTCTAATAATATTACAAGCCTATAATAAAGAAAAAACATTATTCTTAATATCTATAATTTCTCAATTAATAACAATTATATCTATATATTTATTATCAATAAATCCATTTATAAATACCTTTGGCTTTATTATAGGATTAGCAATAGGTAGCATGGTGAAATGTATTTTATTATGTTTTTTTGCATTTAAAGCCTCAAAATACAAGCCAAGCATTAATATATTAAGCTTTATATTATTATCAATTATTTATATTATTTTGTGCTTTATATATCATAATTTCTTATATTTCATTATCATATCGTTATTATATTCGCTTTTATCTCTTTTAATTTATTTGTCGATATATAATAATAGGTTATTTGATTTTCATAAATTGAAGCATACATAATTTTCTTTATCTCTAAATTATTATTTTTAATACATTCTCTTATTCTATTAAAATCTAAATTTAGCTCCTTAATATTATCTATTACATAATCACCACTAACAATTATTGGTAATATTACATTAGAAAATTTTGATTTTCTAAATATAGATAATGTACCATTTGTTTCTAATACCGCAAGCCTTATTTCGCTAATATCCATAATATGCTTTTCATGCATTTGTGATATTAAATCATCCATTGTATATAATTCCTTTTTCATATTATCAAACTTAATAATTCCATCATATACGATTATAGTTGGTCTACCCTCTACAATAGCTCTTAATCTATTACTTTTAAGTAATATTAAAGAAAGAATCTTTTGTAATATGACTAATAATAGTAATGATGCCATACTAGGCCAAAAGAAATCATTATTATCTAAGCCTAAGGATGCAATATCAGCGATTATTAATAAAATAACTAGGTCAAATATTGATAGCTCTCCAACCTCTCTTTTACCTAATATTCTAAATATAATTATTAAAATAAAAAAAATAAATAATATTTTTAAAAGTATTGTCCCATAATTCATTTTATCTTCCTTTCCTTAATTATATTTTTTCATAAAAAATATTGATTATACATATTATTAAATGGTGATAATATGGGACATAAGATTTCTAGTGGTATTAAGATTTATTTAAGCTTTATTTTATATATTGCAGTAACATCATTTATTTATGCATTTTATATTATTAAGACACAGTCTGATAGTAATAAAATTGTCGAGCTTTTAATTGGATCATCATCATTCTTATTGTTAGGATTCTTATATAGTAATTATATTCATAAAAAGGGATTAATAATAGGATTATCTACTGGATGTATTCATATCCTATTAATAAACCTAATTGGATTATTAGCATTAGGAGAATTCAGCTTTAAAATATTACCTTATTCTATTTTTATTATTTCATGTGGAATAGGTGGAATTTTAGGAGTTAACTTTAAAAAAATAATTTAATATGGTAAAATATCCCTAGGTGATTAAAATGAAGCCATTAGCTTATAGAATTAGACCTAACAATTTTAATGATATTGTAGGTCAAGACCATTTAGTAGGATCTAAGGGTGTTATTACTAAAATGCTTGAACAAAATAAAATATTTTCTATGATTTTATATGGTCCAGCTGGATGTGGTAAAACATCTATAGCTGAGATTATCGCAAATCATTATTCACTATCATCATTTTCCTTTAATGCTTCTTGTGATTCAAAGGCTAAGCTTAAGGATATAGCTGATAGTGCTAAATATTATGAAAATACTATTTGTATTATTGATGAGATTCATAGAATGAAAAAGGATGTTCAGGATTTTCTTCTTCCATTTGTTGAATCAGGCTCACTAACAATAGTTGGTCTTACAACAGAAAACCCTTATCGTTCTATAAACCCTGCCATTAGATCTAGATGTCATATTTATAGAATGAATGAAATATCCTTAAATGATGTTATTAATTTATTAAAAAAGACTATAAAGTCCCAAGGATTACATGAAATGCATGATGAAATTTTAAATTATATTGCAGTTTGCTCATCATGTGAAATAAGATCAGCTCTAAATATGCTTGAAATTGCTAATATGCTTGATGAGGCTGATTTAAATTTAGATAATGTAAAGGAGCTTATAGGCAAAAAAGCCTTCTTAATTGATGAAGAAGGCGAGAATTATTATGACGTTGCTTCTGCTATGATCAAATCTATTAGAGGTAGTGACCCAGATGCAGCACTACATTATCTAGCGAGATTACTACAAACTGAGGATTTAGAATTTATTTGTAGAAGACTTTTATGTAGTGCTTATGAGGATATTGGATTAGGTAACCCAAATATTGGTCCAAGGGTTTATGCAGCAACACGGGCAGCATTGTCACTTGGTCTTCCAGAGGCTAGATTACCACTAGCATACGCTATTGTAGATTTAGCTACTAGCCCTAAATCTAATTCAACATATATGGGTATTAATGAAGCTATAGCTGATCTAGATAATTTAACTTCTATGGCTATTCCACCACATATTCTAAATAAGGAATTAAAGAGTGGGAAATTTACATATAAGTATCCTCATGATTTTGAAAAAGGATATGTTAAACAGCAATATTTACCTGATCCATTAAAGGATAAGGTTTATTATAAACCAAAGAATACTGGCTCTTATGAAAGAGCAATTAAGGAATTTATGAAGCATCTTAAAGATGATCTATAATTTTTTCAAAATCATCTAACGAAATATAAGGAGATTGTCCATGATATATCTTATCTTTACTTTGATATATGACATCTCCTTTTTTTTGTAGCCTACAGGCAATATCACTTCCAAATAGCTTAACAGATATTGACACATCAGCCATATGAAAGGCTAAGATATCACAATTAGATAAATTTAATTTAAATAATAGCTGCTTATCTCTAACTAATAAAATTATTATCAATCCTACCTTCACTCCAAACTGCATTACATATGATAGCTTTTGAATTAAGGAATCATCAAACATAGATGGCTTTAAAAAGACGAAATGAAATATAGGATTTAATGGTTCGTATTCTTCTCCCATTTCATTTATTCTTTTATTAGCCTCATCTATAGAATCTGCATTTAAATACCTTAAAACCTCACATCTTCTTTCATATTCCGAAAAAGCCTCATCAAAGGCTATTGCTGCTGATTTTTCATTATTAATATAATTAATATCAGTATTATTTAGTAATAAAAATTCGGCATATGAATCATAAAAATAAATATTTTTTTCTTGATGCCCCTTGATTAATAGGCTTGATAAAAATGTCCTTGTAAATGTTTTTAAGCCACTAGATATATCACCTATAACAGCTAATGATTTTCCAGATGTTACATCTAATTCTATACCATGATTATCAACATCTATACCTAATAAGATACCATTTTTATTATTATGACTCATTAAAAGTGATTTTAAGGTTAATAGCTTTTTAAATTGATTTGATACCTCTATATAAATGGATAAGTTATTTTTAATAAAAAAACAGCATTTATTAAAATATCCACTTAGTTCCTTTAAAATAATGTCACTTTTATGAGGAATTTTAACAATAAATCTTGATGATGTATATGATGTTTCAAATCCCTCTAATATACAAGTTATATGCTTGTTCCTTATATATTCTCCTAGTTCCTTAAAAACCTCCTTATTTATTTCAGATTGTAATGTAAAGCTTACTGGCTCATCATTATCCTGTAGTAAGGATATTGGTATTTTTTTAGTTTGACTGCTTGGTTGTGGATATTGAATATTTTTAAAATATTTAATAACCGTTTTAAAGCTTTTTGTTATAACACCCTTAAGCTTTCCACCCTTTAATAGCTTAAATATATTGATATTAATTATGTAGCTAAAGCCTATAATTAATAAAACTATACCAACTAAAATAATACCTATTTTCCCGCTTACTAAGGCGATTATTTGAGCTAATACTGCAGCAATTATTCCACCACCACAGGTATATGATCTGTCAAAGCTTGTTAAATATCTAGAATATAAATCTATTGTTTTAGTTATTATATTTTTATTAGTCATTTGTAAGGGCTCATATAAACCTAAATGACAAAATAATGATAATCCTAAATAGATTAATACAAAGCCTATAAAGAAAATATGATGTAAATCAATTTTTTTATTTAAGGTTAAATTAAATAATGAAACAACTGTAATAAATACTAATATTAAGCTTGCAAAATCTCCAAAAATAAATTGAACAAATAAAAAAGCTGTAGCCATTTTACCAACTCGTCCAATTAATAAAAGACAAAATAAAACTATCAATATTCCGATAGCTATATATAAATATCCTCTTTTATCTACTGTTTTTTTCAATTTAACCTTAGGCATAGCACCATCTCCCATAATATAGATACTATATCAAGGTTAAAAAAAAAGAAGAAAAATCTTCTAAGAAGATATTTCCTTCAAATTTTCTAAATCTGTTGATATTAAAACAGGTATTATTATAGGACTTCTCTTTGTTTCCTTATAAATATAATGAGAAATCTCATTTTTAATATTTGTTTTATATTCAGCCCAGTTTATAAACTTTGTTTGTAGGAATTTTTCAGATACCTCGTTAAAGACATCTCTAATCTTAGCAATGAAATCCTCATTCTCCTTTGTGAAGATAAAGCCTCTAGAAACTATTTCAGGTCCTATAACAACTGTCTTAGTTTTAGGATTTACATTTGCAGATATTAATAATACACCATCATCAGCAAGTAGCTCTCTATCGCGCATTACTACATCTCCTACGTCCTTAAACGCTTTACCGTCAATTAACACCTCACCAGATGGTACATCACCAGTGATTCCAACATATCTACCATTATAAAATGATAATATGTCACCATTATCAGCAATTAATACTTTATCATCCTGATAACCAATACAATTAGCAACAATACGTAATGCATATTGATGACGATATTCACCAATTACTGGAACAATATATTTTGGCTTTAAAATATTAATCATTTGTTTAATTTCTTCTCTATTAGCTGATGATTGAGGTAATAATGATTGACTAAATTCCTTAACATTACTTGTAACATGATAGATAATATCTAAAGTTCTAGCAGCCATTTTTTCTGTACCTAAATATGGATTAGTTAAAATTACTACCGTATCAGTTGGCTCTAAATGAATTAATCTATCAATTTGGCGAGACATTCTTTGTAGCATAAAATATGGTTCATGTCTTTCACCAGTTACTAAAACTACTAAATCCTTATCATTATTCTTATTTATATCATCAATATATCTTAAATTAGCAAAGTTCTCCTCAGGTATTTTTAAATAGCCTAAATTAATAGCCTGATTAACAATCTTTTGTGTTTTTCTACCTATGACAGCAATCTTTTTCCCCTGTTCAATTGCTATATCACAGATTTGTTGAATTCTTAAAATATCAGATGAGAATAATGAGAATATTACACGATTCTTACTTTGTACTAATAAATTAGTAATTCTTAGCTTGAATTCTAAAATAGTACCTCTTGATTGCTCATTATTAGCACCTAAAGATTCAGTTAATAATGCTAATACTCCCTCCTTCGCAAATACTGCTAGGGCACGGAACATATGAGCGTAGTTTATTTTTGAGTTTTGATCAAAATTATAATTGCTTGTATAGATAATATAGCCATCCTCAGTTTTAATAGCTATGCCATAGCACTCTGGAATATTATGAGAAACCTCAAAGAATCTTACTGATACATCACCAAAATGAATTGCTGTTTTACTAGTAACAACATTTAAATATTCTTCAGGCACCTCAAATCCATCCTCTTTAAATCTTTCTCCTAATACAGCAAGAGTGAATTTAGATCCATATACTGGAATAAACTTTTCCTTTAAAACATGTGTTACTCCACCAATATGGTCATCATGGGCATGTGATAGGAAAATCCCTTGAACTCTATCTATATTTTCAATCAAATAAGATAAATCATTAACGATAACATCTACACCGTACATTTCAGACGTAGGGTATTTTAATCCACAATCAAGGACAAAAATTTTACCATCAATCTCTAAGCAATATAAATTTTTACCATTTTCTTGGACACCACCAAGAGCTAAAAAATTAATTTTACTCATACAAAACCCAAAGGAAATAAAATTTCTTTGGCCTATCCTCCTTTCTTAAATTGGAATCGGTATTCATAGTTGTTAATATTATACAATATTTTATTTTATTTGAAAACTCTATTTATAAATTTTTTTAATATATTTTTCAACAATTTTTGCGGCACTATAGGGTGCATATTTAGATGGAATAGCAGATACTACCTCATATTTAATGTTTCTTTTTACTATTTCCTCTATATTAAACCCATAAGGGCTTGAGGCAATATCATATATTTTAGTATTAATTAATCTATCATAATTAACATTTAAATTAGATGGTATTGTATTGATTATAATGTCATAATCATCAGTGATATTTTTTTCTAATTTATAATTGTTTAATAAAATATATTTTTCCTCTAATGGATTTTGTGTATATACACTAAATGATGTTTTATTACTCTTTAATAGCTGACACATATAAAAGCCTATATTGCCATACCCTAAAACTAAAACTCTATAATCCTTTATATCATTTAAATAATCATGCATGTAATGAATAATACCTTTAGCTGTTAAATAAGCATTTTCCATTACAAAGCCATTATCCTTTAATAGCTCATAAAGAGTAATATTATGTTCTAAACAAAGCTTTACTAATTCATTATTAGCATTCCCTGTGTAGATAGTGTTTATACTATTATTCTTTAAAATATCCTTTATATTAATATTTGTTCCCTTAATAATATAATCACTATTAATACCATTAAATGGTATTAACAATTTATCTATATTATAAAAATCATGTAAATTATTAGATAATATAGAATCCTTAATCATTTCATTTAAATAGGTAAATCTTAAGTCACCTTTTATAATTCCTAACATTTAATCACCATATTAGAATATGAAAAAAAATAAAAGATGCCATATGGCATCTAATATTAATTATTAGTTAGCGAAGCTATAAGCAACAACTTCAACAACTTGGCCCTTTTCAACTGTGAAAACATGGTTAGAAACCTCTTCACCATATCCACCCTTTTCTACGAAAGCCCAATCCTTACCAGCTAAAACCTTAAATTCAACTTGCTCACCTGCTGGTAACATCTTATTAGTAAAATAAGCCTTGCATTCATCACAATAAGTTAATTTAACAGCATTTTCAGCGTTCCATTCACCTAAATTAGATGTGTTACCTACTAAGTATAATTCATTAACGTTAGCGCTAGTTGTAACCTTAATTTGTACCTTTACATTTGCCATATTTTGTCCCTCCTATTGACAAGTTTAGTATAATATATATTTATATTATTTTGAAAATAAAAGCGTTTACTTTCATAATAAAAACGTTTACCAAAAGATAAAGAAAAACAAATACGTATATTTTTATATTTTTTTGTAAAAAATATGGTTGCTTAAGATTATTTATGATAAAATTTTAATGGTGATATTATATGACAATGAATTTTCCAATCAAACGTAAAGCAAGAGTTAAAACCATAAATAAAGCAAATCTAGGTATGGATTTAGAGGGATTAATTAATGAATCAAACACATATTATTTAAATAATAATATTGCTGTAATTCATAAAAAGCCTACACCAGTTCAAATAGTAAAGGTTGACTATCCTATGCGTAGTAAGGCTGTAATAACAGAGGCATATTATAAGACTCCTTCTACTACTGATTATAATGGTATATATAAAGGAAAATATATCGATTTTGAATGTAAGGAAAACCATAATAAAACATCTTTTCCTCTTGCAAATATACATCCACATCAAATTAGTCATTTAAAAAATATTATTGAACATGGTGGAATAGGATTTCTAATTGTCGCATGGAATGTATATAATGAATATTACGTTGTTCCATTTGAGGTTATTAATGAATATTGGGAAAATTCACTTAAGGATGGTAGAAAATCTATTCCTTATGAGGCCTTTGTTAAGCAAGGCCATCTTATTAAGGAAGGTTATTTACCTAGATTAAATTATTTAAAGGTAATAGATGAAATCTATTTTTAAATATATTTTTTTAATATTTACTATTATATTTTTTATCATATGTGTTAGCTTAAGCATTGCGGGTGGAATAGTTTTTACTAAAGCTCGCAATGTTTTTATTCCTTTAAAGATAGGATATAATCCAATAGAAATATATGATAGCGATAATGAGCTAATATCAACAGAAAATTGTTATTACCAATATGTATCACTTAATAATATTTCTGAGCATATAAAAAATGCGTTTGTTGCTGTTGAGGATAGAGATTTTTATGAGCATGATGGTTATAGCATTAAAAGAATTTTTAGTGCTATTTATACAAATATTATTAATGGCTCTTATTCTAGCGGAGCCTCTACTATTACTCAGCAATATGTTAAAAATACTATATTAACGAATGAAAAAACATTAGAAAGAAAGGCTAATGAATTAGCCTATGCTTTAGAGCTTGAAAAAAGATATACAAAGGATCAAATATTAGAGGCTTATTTAAATACAATATTATTCGGCAGTAATATTTATGGTATTCAAATGGCTTCAAAATATTATTTCAATAAGGATGCTTCTGCTATTAATATAAGTGAAGCTGCCTATCTTGCAGGAATGATTCAAGCTCCTAATAGATATAATGCTTATATTAATCCTGATGCAGCTAATGATAGGAAAAATGTAGTATTAAAATGCATGCAGGAGGAAGGCTATATTTCAAGCTTAGAATATGATAATGAAAAAAACATTAATATATCTAGCTTATTATGTAAAAGCTTTAATAATAAGCAAATAAGCTATATTACTCCTTATTTAGATTACATATATCAAAATATTAATTTGAATGATGATACAATTAATGAAATATATACATATTTAGATAAGAATATTCAATATGATTTATATAAAATAATGACTAATGAATATGGCTTATTTAATGATGATAATTTAAATTGTGCTATAGTTGTTTTAGATAATAAAACATATGGTATAAAAGCAATAATGGGAAATAGATCAGCAGATTCAATGGTTTTAAATTACGCAAGTGATGTTAAGCTTCAGCCTGGCTCTACTATTAAACCTATTCTTGATTACGCACCTGCAATAGAATATTTAGGATATACCCCTGCAACTATAATTAACGATGAATATTTTAAATATGGTGATGGTACCGTATTAAAAAATTATGATAATAATTATTTAGGTCCTATTACATTAAGGCGTGCCCTAAGTAATTCAAGAAATGTACCAGCTGTAAAATTATTTAATTTAGTTGGACATGATAAAGCATTTAGCTTTGCGAATAAAATGGGTATATATTCTGATAAATATTATGAGGCTGATGCGATAGGCGGTGCCACTAATGGCTATACACTATTAAGCCTTGCAAATGCATATCAATCATTTGCTAATTTAGGCTATTATAAACAGGCATCTGCTATTTCAAAAATTAAATATAATACCTATTCATGGAAAAATGATGATTACGCAAAGCTTATTATGAAGCCATCTACTGCTTGGCTTATAAACAATATATTACATGATGTATTTAAAGGGTCCTCTTATGATTTAAAAAATACTTATTTAATGGCTAAAACAGGTCAAACAAATTATGATTCAAAGACTCTTTCAAAATACAATATACCATATGGGGCTACTAGAGATTCATTATTAATTGGATATACTAAGGATTTAACTATAGGTATATGGGTTGGCTATAATCAAATTAAGGAGGGTCAATATTTAGACAGATATAAGAAAAATATTCCTAGAAATATTATGAAAATACTATTAGAAAAATACGCACAGCCAAACAATTATTATGAAATAATTGATAGCATTACAAAGGAATATATAACTATAATAGATAATAAAGCATATCTTTCTAATTCCAATGGCTACTATGAATATTTTGAAAAGGGAACTGAACCATTATCTTATCCAAATAAGTATCATACAATATAAAAAAAGAGGAATTAAATTCCTCTTTTCTCAGAGCGTCGACAAAGGTACTTTTTATAAGTGCCTTTTTCTATTTATAAGATAAAAGAGGATAAAAAAAGACTTTTCCGAAGAAAAATCTTAAATACTTAATAATATTAGAGGCTCTCTTATGGAGTATTCCTGCTAATT
>JAFTQR010000029.1 GCA_017462645.1 Acholeplasmatales bacterium
CCTGATATTTTGTTTACGGTTGCCAGACCAATCAACATTATATCATGGGGGTTTTTATTTTTAACAACGCAAGAAGCTATTTCTATTCACACACGCATAGCGTGTGGTTTTTTTGTGAGTCTCACGACTAACAAAATAAAAGGCAGATTTCTTTAATCTGCCATATTTTTATTTATAAGCCTTACTTACTAAAGCTGCATCACATAACGCAATCGCTAAGCATGCCTCACAAACAACCATCGCACGTAAAATAATTGCTGCATCATGTCTTCCTTCAATAACTAAGTCCTCTACCTTATTATTTTCAAAATTATAAGTTTCCTGCTTGATTCCAATAGATGGAGTAGGCTTAAGGAATACCTTAACCTCAATAGGATTTCCATTAGAAATACCGCCATTAATTCCACCATTATTATTTGTTTTAGTAGTACCATTTTGATCAATAATCATATCATTAAATTCGCTACCCTTTAGGCTAGCTCCATTAAAGCCAATACCAAATTCAACACCCTTTACTCCACCAACAGAAAATAATAAATGTGATATTGTTGACTCTAACGAATCAAAATATGGTTCACCTAAGCCAACAGGTACACCTGTTGCCTTTAAGCTAATAACACCACCAACAGAATCGTGGTTATCTACTGCATTTTGAAGTATTTCATTGAATTTAGTCTTATCACTACAGCCATTTAAATTATCAAGCTTAGTTTCAAATTTAACACCATCTAGCATCTTTTTCGCAACAACACCAGCACTAACAAGTCCTAATGTTAGTCTCGCAGAAAAGTGTCCTCCACCTCTATAATCATTAAAACCGTCATACTTCTCCTTAGCTGTAAAATCAGCATGAGATGGACGCGGATGCTTAACTAAGTTAGAATAATCCTTACTCTTAGTATTTGTATTTAAAAACCTTAATAACAAGGGAGCTCCTGTTGTATAACCATTAAATACACCAGTTTCAATAATTACCTCATCAGCCTCTATTCTAGGTGTTGTACCTAATCCACCTGATTTTCTTCTTAATAGATCAGCCTTAAAATCCTCACTACATAAGGAAATACCAGGCTTAACACCATCTAATAATATACCTACACAATTACCATGGCTTTCACCAAATATATTTATTTGGAATAATCTACCTATATGATTCATTTAATCATCATCTCAATTCTTTTTAATAATTCCTCTATACTATTAGTATAGCTTCTATTTTGCCATATTTCCTCTGCCTTAATAGCTTGTCCAACAAGCATATATAAGCCATCCATATTAGAATTAGCATATTCTAATAGCTTAGTAACTCTTGGGTTAAATATAATATCAACAACATATTTAGCCTTTTTTACTACATCAATATCTAATGGAGATGCATCAACATTAGGATACATTCCAACAGGTGTAGTATTAACAATACAATCAATATTTCTATTTTTTAATTCATCATATGAAATAACATTAGACCCCTCTGGCTTACGTGATACATATAATACATTACCACCTAAATCTACTAATGCCTTATAAATAGCAAGAGATGCTCCACCAGTACCTAAAATATAGCAATCCTTATTTTGAACCTCTACATTAAAATGTAAAAGCTCATTATAGAATCCATAATAATCAGTATTATATACAACAAGCTTACCATTTTGATAAGCTATTGTATTAACACTACCAATTTCTAAAGCCTCTTTTGAAATAATATCTAAATATTGCATAACCTCCTTTTTATATGGAATAGTTACATTATATCCAGAATATTCTCCTGTTCTTAGCTTATTTAATACATTATTTAATTCATCAGGCTCGCATTCTATTAAATCATATTTAGCTTCAATATTTAAATCCTTAAATATTTCACTATGAATTAATGGTGAATAGCTATGTGATAGCTTTCTACCTAATAACGCATATTTTTTCATTTTATCAAGTCCTTTTGATAATCCTTTGAAGCAGTTAGCATTCCCTCTAAAAACGTTAAATAATAGCCTTCTAGCTCCTTATTATTTAAAGCATTTAAATTCTTTTCCTTTAATGCTTCCTCTCTTTTTATATCTAATATAGGAAGATTGTTTTCAGCCTTATATTCAGCAACCATTTTAGCCGCAGACATTCTTTTAATAAATAGCTCAATCATTTCCTTATCAACTTCATTAATAATTTCTCTTGCAAGATCTAGCTTAGTCTTCATAAACAACCTCTCCACCTAGTGATTCAAACACCTTCCAAAAATGAGGGAATGACTTTGAAACACTACCAGCATTTAAAATTTTAATTTCACCATTTGTCTTTAAAGATGCCATAGCTATTGCCATAGCTACTCTATGGTCATTATGTGAATCAACAGTCGCACCAGTTAATTCATTAACACCATAAATAACCATTCCATCAGGATTTTCCTCTATTTTAGCTCCCATCTTTTCAAGCTCTTCACGCATACATGTGATTCTATCACATTCCTTAATACGTAATCTTGAAGCATTAATAAATTCTGACTTTCCCTCTGATAATGCCGCAAGCACAGTTAGTGCTGGTCCTAAATCTGGAGATTGTGCAAAATCAATAACTGCACCCTTAGTATTACTTGGATATGCCTTTAAATAATCATATTCATATCTTACATCACCAGATAAATCAATAATATCTTGAATAATCTTCTTATCACCCTGATGAGAATCCTTATTCATAGCATATAAATTTATATCAGCTCCTAATGCTCCCGCAACTAAGAAAAATGCTGATTGAGAAAAATCACCCTCAATCGTATAATCACATGGCTTATACTCTTGATTACCCTTAATTATGAACTCCTCATAATTATTATTAACAATTTCAATACCAAACTTTTTTAGCATATCTAGGGTTAAATCAACATATCCCTTAGATTCTAAATTAGTTGTAATCTTTAATACAGAGTCACCCTTTAGCATTGGTAAAGCATATAAAAGACCTGTTATAAATTGACTTGAAATATCTCCTCTAATTTCATATAATCCTGGCTTTAAGCCATTATATACCTTTAAAGGAAGATAATTTTCTTCTCTTTCATATTTAATTCCTTGCTTATCAAAGATTTCAAAATAAGTATCTAATGGTCTTTTAACTAAATGATTTTGACCAGTAAATACCATTTCAGAATCGCATACCATCGCAATAGGAATCATAAATCTAATAGTTGAGCCTGATTCATTCGCATCAATTAGCTTTTCAACCCTTTGAACATCACTACCATAAATAACTAAATGATTATCATATTCCTCAATTTTAGCGCCACATGCACGCATAGCTGATATAGTAGCTAAAATATCCTTAGAAAATAATACATTTGAAATTATACTTGTTCCTTTAGCTAATGATGCTGCAATTATAGCTCTATGAGATAAGCTTTTTGATGGTGGTATTGTAACATTACCATTAAGCTTTTTAGGCTTTATAATTACATTCATAATAGCTTCTCCTTTATTTCTGCTTCTGTAATTTTATAAATAGTCCATTCACCTAATTTAGGAATAAATATAAAATTAATAGTTCCTGCAATATTTTTCTTATCATAAAATACGTCAGTTAAATAATCCTTATAATTGTATTCAACTGTAGGTAAATTATATAATTCTAGGATATTCTTAATAACTCCATAGCATTCATTATCAGTAACACCTAAATCTACACCCATTTTTATAGCCATCAGCATACCAATAGCTACAGCCTCACCATGCTTATAGCCGTATTTTAATTCAATAGCGTGACCAAATGTATGACCAAAATTAAGAGTCATTCTTTCCTTTAAATCAAATTCATCTATTTCAACTACAGCCTTTTTAACAGTTAAGCTTTCATAGATTATATCCTCATTTATTTTAGGCTTATTTAATAAAGACATTAATAAATTCTTATTACCAATAGCGCCATGCTTTATCAATTCACCCATACCATTATTAAATTCTCTTTCATCTAATGTATCTAATGTTTTAGGATCAATTAACACCATAGAAGGTTGTTTAAAAGCACCTAATATATTCTTTCTATTATAAAAATCAATTCCAGTCTTACCACCAATAGATGAATCCATTTGGCTTAATAATGATGTAGGAATTCCAATATATGGAATACCTCTATATAATGTCGCGGCAACAAAGCCTGTTAAATCACCTATTACTCCTCCACCTAAGGCAAGTAATAAATGATTTCTTCTTATATCCTTTTTTATTAGCTCCTCACAAACATATGCATATGTAGATAAGCACTTTGATTCCTCACCATGAGGGATAACTACATAATCTACATCAAAATCATTTTTTAATGAGCTAATAACTGTATTTAAATAAAGCTTTTCAACATTATCATCCGTCAAGATAAAAATCTTCTTATTCTTATATACCTCTTTAATATATTTAGAGATATTATTTAATAAACCATCCTCAATAATGATTTTATATGAGGTATTTTTTAAATTTATATTTAGTTCTCTCACTTTTCCATCTCTTTTCTAATTCTAGTTGAAGATCTAAAAATCTCCTTTAATGCTTCCTTATCCTGCTTAGCTAATGTACTCTTTAGCTTATTTAGCTCTATTAGGAATGAATCAATATGATCAACTAGATAATTCTTATTCTCTAAGAATAGCTCACTCCATAAATCCTCATTTATCATAGCTATTCTTGTTAGGTCTCTATAAGAATCACCAATATAATTCTTAGTATCATCATCATGATCACTATTAACAAGTGATACAGCAATAGCATGAGTTAATTGGCTTGTAAAGCCTACCATTTTATCATGCTTTTCAATATCCATAACAGTTACTCTTTTAAAGCCTAAATCTACTCCCATTTTATATAAGGTGTCAATAACATTACTAGGTACATCATATGATGGTGTAATTAAATAGTTAGCTCCACTAAATACACATTCCTTAGAATATTCAATACCAATTTTTTCTCTACCAGCCATTGGATGGTGAGAACAATATATTGCAGGCTTAGCATTGTTGTATGCATCCTTAACAAATGATGTTTTAACACCACAAATATCTGTAATAATTTGATTTTCCTTAAAAAGGCTATTATATTCATTTAAAAATTTAATTATAGCTTGAGGATAAATAGCTAGAACAATTATATCCATATCACTTATAAAATCAGATGGATTATTAGAACCATCAATTATAAATTTATTATCCTTAGCATATTTAACAGCATTAGAATTAATATCTACACCATATACTTGATAGCCTTTATCCATTAATCTATAGGCATATGCTCCACCCATTAAGCCTAAACCAACAATTAAAACCTTCATAATCATCTTTCCTTTTTTATTTACATAATATTGCATATTATGTGAATAATAGCATATTTTTTGGTTATTTTCAATATAACCATATATTTAATTCACTTTTTTCTAATCTTTTTCGAATTTTGTATATCCAATTGCGCATGAATATGAACCAAATTTATTTCCTATTCCTGATGGAATTGGAAATTTCTTTATATATTTAAGATTTCCAAATATTTTTAATAGTTCTACTTCTAATAAATCATTATATAATGAGTCCTTACTATTACAAAGAATAAAAGGAATAACATCATCATTACCAATATCCTTATTAAACATGGAAATCATATCATCAAACTTAAGCTTAAGCTTTTTATCCATTTTATTTAATTCACCATTAAATGTATAAATATCGCCACCCTCACTTGGCAATATAGATTCATCAGCAAATTTCATACTAGCATTTACTGTTTTTGCATCCTTATTAGAAGAATAGATATAAATATTATATTGCTTGTTCATAAGCTTAATTTTATTTTCAACTGTTTCTATATCTACACCTAGCTTATTTAATAATCTATCTGCCTCTATTGCCATAGATGCTAATGGATAGCAAATAGCGTTAGTTTCAATAATATTAATTGGAATAGTAAAATCCTTAATTGCATCATTAATAATATCAATAGTATCTATAAATTCCTTTGATGATAAAATAAAAACTATTTGATCATATTTCGCATGAATTGCATTATTAATATAATCTAACAATCTTTCCTTATCGATTGGAATAATACTAGGCTTATATTCACTATGCTTAACTCTATTAAAATATGCCTCTGATATAGCATCTAAATAATCAACGTATTCCTCTTCCTCATTAAACTTTATAATAACTGGTAATGCCGATATATTATTACTATGTGAGGTATAGTTAATTCCTGAATTACTACATACAAATATTTTAGTTCTCATATTATCACTTCCAATCGTTAAAATTATACCATAATTTTATATATAATAAAACAAAAAAGAGCGTATAAGCTCTTTATCGTTTTTTCTTCATTTCTTTAAATTGACTATCATACATATCCTTATATGCATAGCATGTTTGATATAGATAATCATGACTACCCTTACCTACAATTACACCCTTATCTAATACTATTATTTCATCAGCATTTTTAATAGTTGATAATCTATGAGAAATAATAAAGGTAGTTATATCCTTAGCTACTATATCTATAGCCTTTTTAATTTTATTTTCTGTATCAGAATCTATATTAGCTGTTGCCTCATCTAATACCAAAATCTTAGGATTTCTTAATAAAATTCTAGCTAATGATATTAATTGCTTCTCACCTAATGATAAATTCTCACCTCTAAATGATACAGGCATATATATTCCTAATTCAGTTTTTTCTAATAAATGCTCCGCACCTACATCCTTAACAACCTCTATTACCTCTTCATCGCTATATTCTCTTTCCATAGTAATATTTGATTTAATAGTACCAGAGAATAGGGCTGGGGTTTGTAATACAATTCCTAGATTTTTTCTATATGAGGCTTTATTATATTCCTTAATATCTACACCATCTACCAAAAGCTCTCCATATTGATAATCGTTATATGCTAATAATAAATTCATCATTGATGATTTACCACTACCAGTATGACCAACAATACCTATTGTTTTACCTGCAGGTACATATAGTGAAACATCATTTAATACATATTTATTATCAACATAAGCAAATTTAATATTTTTAAATTCTACCTCACCTTTTATATTAGTTGGTGCTTCTTTTCCATCTAGGATTCTTGTATCATTTTTCTCGTCAATAAACATATATACACGAGTAGCACCAACCATTGAGTCCTCAAGCTCATTTAGGTTAGTAAATATAGCATTTACTGGATTAATCATTTTATCAAGATTTTCACTAAAAGCAACAATCAAACCAGCACTAATAGCTACACCAGATACATCTAATGTTTGGAAGCCTAAAAACATTAATAGGCTAATTTCTGCAATTCTTTTAATTAATGATAATAGCTCCCATCCAAAATAAATATTAATTGTGTTAGCTACTCTATCATTATGTACATATCTTTTACATAATCCCTTATAATCATTTAGCATTGCCTCCTCTTGATTATAATCTTGAATTATTAAAGCTCCAGTTATAAGCTCATTAAGCTTACCAGTAATTCTAGAGCCTGTTTCTCTTAACTCAACAAAATGCTTATGAACTCTTCTTCTATAAACAGTAATCCAAAGTGATAATATAGGAACTAATATTAAAGCTAATAAGGCTAGCATTGGCTCTAATATTATTACACCAATATAAACAATCGCAATATTTAATAATGCATTAAATATTTGAATAATGGTTACATAGAAGGTTCTTACACCGGCACTATCATTTGTTATTTTAGCTACTATCTTACCATCAGGCTCTAAGGAATAATAATCAACTGGTAAATAATCTATTTTTCTTATAGCCTCTTCTCGTATTCTCTTTTCTATATGCATACCTGTAAGAGTATTAATATATTGGAATAAATATCTACAAATAGCTGTAATAAAAACGATAATACCATAAATAATTAGCGAGCTTATTATTTTATCATATAAGCCTTGTTTTAAATAATTATCTATAATAGCCTTAGTAATAAATGGTGTTAAAGCCATTAAGCCAGATACTATAAAAGATAATATAATAGTTGTAATAACAAGCTTTTTCTCTTTTTTAATATAAGGAATTGTTCTTTTAAACAAATCCATTTTCTTCATATTTTCATAATGAGCCATATTATTCACCCTCCTTACTATTCATTTGTTGGAGAATGAATTGCTCGTAATACCAGCCCTTTAGATCCATTAAATCCTCATGCTTACCTCTTTCAACTATTCTACCTTCCTCAAGTACAATAATTTCATCTGCATGCATTACAGATGATAATCTATGAGCAACAATAATATTTGTTTTATTAGAACGATGCTTCTTTAAAGTAGAAATAATATTAGCCTCTGTTTTACCATCTACAGCTGATAATGAGTCATCTAATATTAGAACATCAGCATCCCTTAAAAAAGCTCTTGCAATACCTAGACGTTGTTTTTGTCCACCAGACAGTGTTACTCCATATTCACCTACAATTGTAGCTAAGCCATCTGGTAAATTCTCAATATCCTTTTCAAAATCCGCTAAGGCAATAGCGTTAGCTATTTCCTCATCAGATGGGTCTACACCACCAAGTGCTACATTGGCCTCTACGCTTCTAGAGAATAATACATGCTCCTGTGGTACATATCCAACTCTACTTCTAACTGTTTCCTGTTCAAATGATTCAATAGGATCATCATTAATATATAATGTTCCTTCATTTATTGGCAATTGTCTTACAAGCTGCTTAACAAGCGTTGTTTTACCACTTCCTGTATGACCTACAACACCTATAGTTTGTCCTCTTTTAATTGTTAAATCTATGTTTTTAAGGACATCAAATTCATCACCATCATATCTAAATGAGAAGTTTTTAAATTCAATTTTATCAACATTTTCTAATACTTCTGCATCATTATAATCTAAAACCTTACTCTTAGAATTATAAACCTCATTTAATCTATCTGCAGATATTAATGATTGATAAAAATTATTAATAATATTACCTATATTAGTTAGTGGGCTTTGGAATAAGCCTAAATACATAACAAATTGAATAAGCTCCGGAATGGTAATCTTATTAATAGAATAAAAATACGCTCCTAACCCATAACAAATAATAGTTGATACTGCAACTATTGATTGAAACATCGGTTGGAAAATAACATTTATTTTTAAATTTGCTTTTTCTACATCATACGTAATTTGCGAATATTTTAAATTCTTTTCATAATTCTCATCTTCCTTAGAGAACGCTCTAACAGTTCTTACATTTGTAATACTTTCTAAAACAACATTACCCATTTCAGAGCTTTTTTCTCTTACTATTTTATAGTTTCTCTTTACCTTAGCCTTTAATATTAAATTAGTTATAAAAATCAAAGTTAAAGGTATAAAACAGCATACTGCAAGTGGTAAATTAATAAAGCACATAGCTATAAATATAGCTATTACTGATGTCATTTCTAAAAATAAGCTTATTAATCTATTTCCACCACTAAATTTAACTGAATTAATATCGCCTAAGGCTCTTGTTAGTAAATCACCAGATTTAAAGGTTTCAAAAAAGGTAGCATCCTGTGATAGTATTTGTTCCATATATCTTGAATGTAGGGCAAAATATAAGGTAGTTGTTAATCTATTTTGAGATAATCTTTTGAATGTCGCAACCAAATAAAAGCCTACAACAATTAAAATAAAAGGAATTAAAATATCATAAATTAAGAAATCCTTAGTAACGATTCCATTTTCAATACCAGCAGTAAGCTCACTTATTATAGTGGCCGGCATTAGATTAAATGCTATATAAAGTAATCCAAAAAACAACACAAAAAGATATCTATACCAATTCTTTTTAACAAACCACATCATACTTTTGATAAATTTAAACATAATACCACCGCCTTTCTTAATTTTATTATAATCTAATTAATTAAAAATTTATGGAAAAATTAACACAAAAAAACCTACATTTTATATGTAGGCTTTCTAATTAAAATTTAGAGTTGTTAACACCATCTATATTTCAGTTTTATATTTCCCTTTACGCTCTTTATAATTTAGAGTACTCTAATTAATTAGTTTTAAGTAAATTTATAATATTTATTTTCTTTGTTTTAAGATATGGAATAATTATTGAAATAAACAGCATCAATATTGAAAACAAACAACCCACCAAAATGCTTAGATATGAATAATCAAATAATTGATAGCTAATGTTATACACATCATCTTCACCAAGTAAACAATTAAAACCATATAATAATGAATAAGATAATGCAAAAGAAATTATTATTGATAAAACAATCATAATTAAATAATATATAATAAAAACATTAATTATTTTATTATCCTTTATTCCTAAAGATTTTAATATCGCAAACTCTCTAATTTTATTTTTAAAAATACCGCCACAAGTTAAATATAACACTACTAATAAAAGTATAATTAGTATAATATTAATCGCAATAAATAAAATTTTTAAAGAACCATTTAGCAAATCATCCATAGTATAACAAGGACGCAAAAATTCTGATGAAAATGAAATATTATTATTAAACATATAATTAATTGTATTTTCATTTGGATTATTTAATCCATAATAATCACAATTATAATAGAACATTTTATCCTTAATTGCCTTCATAAATTCATCATGAATTATTATATCTGCTTCTCCTTCAAAAATACCAACAACTTTAACATTCGGAATAAGATCATATAAATTCATAATTGAATAATATTTTTTAAAATTTAATGAGGAATTCAAGTCCATATAGGAATATTCATTACCCAAAACATTATAATCCGAATTAAAATATTCAGTTAAAAATTTATTACTTATCATTATTTCATTTGATTTTTTAGGAATTTCTCCTAAAACAATATTATCATAATTATAAGTAGAATAGCTGGTGGTAGTGTTTTGATTTGTATAAATAGAATAATTATCATTTAACATAAAATTGGCAGCAATTAAAGAAATATCTTTACTTTTTATAGAATTAATATAGCAATTTTGCGTAGTATAAATACACAAATAATTATTCAACATTGACTCAATATTTTTATAAACATATTTTTCATCATATATTTTAACACCTAAATCAATATCCAAATAATTAGTACTATAAATATGTTTAACTATATATTCAACTGGTTCAGAAATGCCATTTATATTTAATAAAACTTTATCACCTATTTCCAAATCATCAAAATAGCAAACACTCATAAAATCAGACAGAATGATCTCATTGTTTTCTAGTTTAATAGAATTAAATAATTCGCTTATTATAACATCAGTTGCAACATTAAATAAACATTTATTCAGAAATAATTGATTATTGTTAGTTAATCTTGATACTTCTTGAATGCAAATAACACTATCATTTTGAATGCTATCTGCTTCATAATATAAAGCTTCGCCTTTACTATGTAAATAATATTCATTTGTTGGCTCATTATAAACTTCCTTTATTATCGAATGTTGTCTATAATCCGAACTTTGTATAGCATTATTACATGCAGTCATTGAATTATATTGTAATATATTAAAACTAAATAACATAATAGATAAAGATAAGAATATTAAGAATAATGACAATATTGTTCTTATTTTTTTGTTAAATAGCAATTTTATTGCATATCTAATTTGAAATAATGGGCCAAAAATCTCTTTGTTATGAATATTTTCAATAATACTTTCGTTTTCACAAAACTCTGTTTTTAATCGAATTTCACAATTATCTGGAATTAATTTTATATTGCTAATGATATTCCTATTAAAGTGAGTCTTATTTGTATCCATTTCAATTTGAACATCATTAAAACAAATCAAAAATTTATTATTATGGTTTGATAAACATTCATATAAATAGATAATATTATTTAACAAGTCTTCCTTGTTTTTAAATACCATCTCTTCTCGATCGCTTGTTTTAATATTTGATATTTCACCTTGACTAATATTAATTATATAATCGCCATATTTTTTTGCACTTTGAACATCATGTGAAACAACAATAACAAGCTTTGTTTTAGATAAAGTTTTTAGTAATTCAAAAACTTTTGTAGCATTTTCAAAATCTAAATTCCCAGTTGGTTCATCCAGTAAAAATATTTCTGTCTTTTTAACCATTGCTCTACCGATAGCTAAACGTTGTTTTTCTCCACCAGATAAATTTTCTACTTTAGTATTAATTTTACTTGATAAATCTAAATAGTTTAATACTTTTTCTAATATTAAATAATCATCACAACCTGCAATTCTTAAATTATCAATAATTGAAAAATCATCAATTAAATTAAAATCTTGAAACACTAGTCCAACGAATTCTTTTCTAAAATTTACATTATTAATATTATTTTCATTGTATAACACTATACCTGATGATGGAGTGTCTATTCCACTAATAATGTTCAACAATGTTGTTTTTCCTGAACCAGATGGACCTGTAATAAAATACAGACCATTTGTTTCAAAATCGATTGATATATCATTTAATGCAACGACTTTATCCGTTTTGGAAACATACTCTTTTTTTACATTTTTTAAACTTAACATTATTTTTTACCAATATCTTTAGAAATGTTTTTATAAGCAGCATTTAAAACAATTCTCATATCTTTATACTCTTCATTTGTATACATTGACGAACCATAGCTACGAACAGAATCAAATTCACCAAAATTTAATACTATATCAACTTCACTATTAGCTGGGTAAAAATTCTTTTCATTTGCTTCTTTAGTTCCTTCGTAAAAATTAAAATCAGGAAAATATAAATAGATAACCATAAATTTTTGATTTTCACGCAATTTATCATGTATTTGATTTACAACATCCTTTGTCATATAATCATACGAAATACTTTTTATAACTAATATTGTATATTCATTATCATAATCAATCTGATTAATATCATCTATTTTATCATCAATATCTAAATTTAATATGTCAAAATTTAATGAATATATTTTGGCCCCATTTTCAGTTATATATGATATCATTTCTTCATCAGTATTAACTTCTTCGTTATTACTACATCCCATCAATAAAATAGAGAATATAATAAAAACAAAAATACCACAAAACTTTTTCATAATTAATTAAATCTCCTATTAATATCTACAATTAAATTCAACATATCCAGCATCAGTGGTCTTATCCCAACCTACTTGTTGCTCATATTGAATTTGATGTTTAATATCTATCCAAACTGTAGCAGTACTCTTGAACAACAGCATTCCATATGAATGTATTTCACCCTTAGCATAATTACTATACCCTCTTATTTTAAAATGAGTACTATACAAATCCTCGCCAGTTCTAGTATTAGATATAACATTTAATTCACTATGATCATAACTAACACTAGCGCTAATACTTGGTCCTGATGAATCAATACCTAAACCAATTGACGTAGTAGATTTAGATGGTGAATTTTTTGGATAATAATCTAAAATTTGAATACTTTCTTCGTTATAAGGAAAGGTGATAGTAGTTTTTACGTCATAATTAAAATAATTATTCCCATAACTTCCTATTCCACAAAAACCCCAATTTCTTAATTGAGATGGTGAAGTAATTATTTTATATACAAAGGCATATATTTCAGGATTACTTTTTGATTGAACTAAAACCTGATAATAAGCAGTATAATGTTTATCACCCTTAATATTCCTATAATAATCGTCAAATTGAATTGTATTATTTTTCATATATTTTGGTTGAAAATCATCATCAATATTAAATCCACATGCCGCTGCTTCTACAGAAAATTCTGTTGCTGCCTCAAGTTTTTTTTCGTATGTTACAAACATAAACTGAAACAACATAAAAAAAATCAAAAACTTCTTAATACTAAAACTTTTTTCCATTTTATTACTCTCCTTCTTTTAAGTAAACTTTACTTTACATTATAAGAATATATATATATATGTCAATGGCTATAATTCATTTTTTGTTTTTTGTGAAGAAAATACATTAAAATGCGAAATATCATATCTGACGTTCTAGTTTTTCTTTGGTGTATCGAAGATTATTTTTATTTTCTATTATTTTTTAAAATATTAATTTCTTCCATATAACCATCTAATTCATTAGGTGTTTCTAAATAAAATGGTAAGTGCTTAAGCTTTGGATGATTAATTATATTTATAATTGCATCTAAACCAATAGTTCCTTGACCTATCTTCTCATGTCTATCCTTATTTGAAGCAAAAGGCATTTTTGAATCATTTAAATGAATTGCCTTTAATCTATCCAATCCAATAATTCTATCAAATTCCTCTAATACCTGATCTAAATTATTTGCTATATCATATCCTGCACTATATACATGGCATGTATCTAAGCATACACCAAGCTTTTCATTAAGCTTAACTCTATTAATAATGCTAGCGATTTCCTCAAAGCTTTTTCCTATTTCACTACCCTTACCAGCCATTAGCTCTAATAATACGGTTGTAGTCATTTCAGGATATAATACCTGATCTAAAATTTCAACTATTTGATCTATACCTACCTCTATACCTTGTCCAGTATGACTTCCAGGATGAAAGTTATATAATGCATTGCCAAAGTTTTCTAATCTTTTTATATCCTCTTTAAAGCATATTAATGCGAATCCTCTAGTTTCTGGCTTGATAGAGCACGCATTTAAGGTATATGGGGCATGACAAAGCAAAACCTCTATATTGTTTTCTTTAGCATATTCAACATATTTATTAAAATCATTTTTATTCCATTCCTTAGCTCTACCACCTTGTGGGTTTCTAGAAAAATATTGAAATGTATTTCCACCTATTGAAATTATTTCCTTAGCAGCATTATAAAAACCATTTGATATCGATAAATGACAGCCTATTTTAAACATAATAAACACCTCTTTATTATAATAACATATAAATATATAAATAAAAATGGTGAGTTGACTCACCATTTAATATTTTAATTATTCTACGTCAACTAGCTTTAAGTCAGTAGCTGTACAAACGATAACCTTATCGCCAGCCTCTAAGTTTAAGCAAGCCTTAGCCTTAGCCATTGCGTCAGCCTCAGTACCTAATACTGCTTGGATACCCCAAACAATTGATAATGTACGGCAGTCATCAGCATTGTCACATGCATAGAAAATATCTGTTGCAGGACGATATTGAGATAATGCTAATGCAAATTCAACATCACCAGATGCAACTACTGCAGGAATTTCGAATACTGCAGCCATTGAAGCTACTGCTAAACCGATAGCATCACATTCATTCTTTTCTTCTTTACCATATACTACGTTTTCAATCATTAATTGATGATCAATTGAAGCCTCAGCCTTTTCATCAATCTTAGCCATATAAGATACAGCCTCGAATGGATAATCACCTTGAGCAGATTCACCAGATAACATTGTAGCACAAGTACCATCTAATACTGCATTATGGCAGTCAGATACTTCTGCACGTGTAGGTCTTGGATTTTGTTGCATAGAGTCTAACATTTGAGTAGCACATACTACAATCTTACCTGTAGATTGAGCTAAATAAATCATATCCTTTTGGATTTGAGGTAAATCCCAAGCGTCAACGTCAACACCTAAATCACCACGAGCAACCATTACACCATCAGATAATCTAATGATTTCTTCCATGTTAGAAACACCCTCTTGATTTTCAATCTTAGAAATGATCTTAACATGTGTATTATTCTTAGCAGCTAAGATTTCACGAATTTGACGGATATCATCAGCTCTACGAACGAATGATGCAGCAATGAAATCTAAGCCTTGATCACAAGCGAATTCCATATCTGCCTTGTCCTTTGGTGAAATGTATGGCATATTTAAGATTACGCCAGGAACATTACAGTTTCTCTTATTCTTTAACTTACGGTCATTTTGTGCTTCACAAACTAATTCCTTACAAGTAGCATCCTTTTCAATAACCTTTAATGTTAGATTACCATCTTCAATTAAAATTCTACCACCAACTTGGATATCGTCATATAAACCAGGGTAAGAAATAGCTACCTTCTTAGCATTACCTAAGAAAGAGTAATCCATAGTAATACGGATAATATCACCTGTATGTAACATAACAGGCTCATCATTCTCTAAATAACCAGTTCTGATTTCAGGACCCTTAGTATCTAAGCACATACCTGTAAACCAGCCCTTTTCTGCATTTAATTCCTTAACATTCTTAATACGGAATCCTTGCTCCTCATAGTCACCATGAGAGAAATTCATACGCATTACGTTCATGCCTGCAGTACCAATTAATTTTTCTAAGCAATCCTTTTGCTCACTAGCAGGACCAATTGTACAAACAACTTTAGTTTTCTTCATTTTAATTCTCCTTTTATGATATCTTTTGTACTAGTTTTGATAACTCCTTATTTGACTCATTTTTCATAGCCAAAGCTTCTTCAATAGGTGTGTTATGGAGTTTATTGTTTCTAACACCTACTGCAACTCCTGTAATACCTTCATGAAGAAGATCAACCGCATATTTACCTAATCTTGCAGCTAATAAACGGTCCTCGGGTGTTGGAGCACCACCACGTTGTACATATCCTAAAATAGTAGCTCTACATTCATAACCAGAATATTCCTCTACTTCTTTAGCTAATTGATAAACGTCTGTAATATGCTCAGATATAACTACAATAGCATGCTTTCTACCAGCTAATCTATTTTGCTTTAAATCAGCTAATAGCTTTTCCTTATCTAAGCCAGACTCATTTGTAATAATATATTCTGCACCACAGCAGATACCAGAATATAATGCTAAATCACCACAATGTCTACCCATAACCTCAATTATAGAGCATCTTTGATGTGATGATGATGTATCTCTAAGTCTATCTATTGCATCACATGCAGTATTTAAGGCTGTAGAGAATCCGATTGTAAAATCAGATGAAGCAATATCATTATCGATAGTACATGGAACACCAATTGTCTTAATCCCCATCTCATGTAATCTTAAGGCACCAGTATATGTACCATCACCACCAAGACATATCAAAGCATCTATATCATGCTTTTGTAATTGCTTAATAGCTAATCTTCTTACTGATTCGTATTCGAATTCAGGTAATCTAGCAGTACCTAAAATGGTACCACCCTTATTAAGCATTTCTGATACACCTTGTCTATTAAATTCTTGGATTTTTCCTTCTACAAGTCCTCTATATCCATCATAGATACCGAAAACCTGATCCTTAGAAGCTAATCCAGCACGAACAACAGCTCTTATTGTTGCGTTCATACCTGGAGCATCTCCACCAGACGTTAGGATACCAATTCTCATAATAATCACTCCTAAAATATCACTCCACATAAGATTATATCATATTTTTACCTTCCTTCAAGAAAAAAGATAGCAATAGTAATCGTTTTTATGATTTTTTTAAAAAAATAATAAATATAATTTATTAAAAAAAGAAAAAGAGTGGTTTTACCCACTCTTATAAATTATTATTCACCTTTTTCTAAAGCTAATGTTCTTGTTGTTAAATCACATACCTCTGTAGGTCCATAATATTGAATAGCACCTGGATATAGATATGATGTTTCAACAGCCCAAACATCTCTATGAGCTTCAAAATACTTAAATGGCTTACCTTCAAGCTCAACTAAAGCCTTTCTAATAACCGGCTTATCTTGACCATGTCTTCTTTCAATGTTCATCATCTTAGTAATAGGCATACCACCAGCAACCCATTCCTCAGCAGGCTTTGATAAATTAGATACCTTTGATAAATATCCAGTATAGCCATATTGGATTAGCATAAATGCATTATAACCTAATGAATAGCAATAATCTGCATCAAAATTAGAAGGGAATGCACATCTTCCTTCATAACCTAGGAAATGATGTAACGCACTGAATTTACCAGTGAATCCTCTTTCTACTAATACATCCTTAACTAAAGCTGAGAATAACTTTTCAGATTCAATTAATGAAACCTGAACATTACCATGTGGGTCTCTTTCTAAGAATAATTGTTGTTGAATTCCTTCTGGAAGAATTTCAAATACAGACATAGATTCCTTAGATAATCCCTTTTCAATATATGCATATTTTTCCTTCCAGTTAGGTAAAGCATTGAATTCATCTGCCTTACTTCCTGCAAGTAATTCGTTAATTTCATGAATTAATGTTGAGAATTCAGGAACAAATTCAACAACACCCTCTGGAATAATAGCAACACCAAAGTTCATACCATTTGCAGCTCTCTTTTCAACTGCATCAGCAATATAATTAGCAATTTGAGATAATGACATCTTCTTTGCAGCAACCTCTTCAGAAACTAAACAAATATTAGGCTGAGTTTCTAATGCACACTCTAATGCAACGTGAGATGCTGATCTACCCATTACCTTAATAAAATGCCAATACTTCTTTGCAGAGTTTGCATCTCTTTGAATATTACCAATTAGCTCACTATATGTCTTAGTAGCTGTATCAAATCCAAATGAGCATTCAATATCATCATTCTTTAAATCGCCATCAATTGTCTTTGGACAACCAATAACCTGTACACCTGTATTATTTGCTGCAAAATATTCAGCTAATACAGCAGCATTTGTATTTGAATCATCACCACCGATAATAACGATAGCTGTGATTCCATGCTTCTTACATACCTCAGCAGCAACAGCGAATTGCTCCTTTGATTCTAATTTAGTTCTACCAGAACCAATTATATCGAATCCACCAGTATTTCTATATTGGTTAATATAATCATCCTCAAAAATAATATATTTATCCTCTAATAATCCAGCAGGACCATTCTTAAAGCCATATAATACATTATCCTTATTTGTAGCCTTTAAAGCATCATAAAGACCACATACAACATTATGTCCACCAGGTGCTTGACCACCAGATAAAATAACACCTACAACTTGCTTTTTAGCTAAAGATGTATTTTGTCCCTTTTGGAATGTAATTTCTTTTTTACCATATGTATTAGGGAAAAAAGCCTTAATCTTTTCTTGATCTGCAACGCTTTGTGTTTCTTTTCCTTCCTTAACACAAATTTCTGCGATACCATTTCTTAGCATTCCAGGTAGCTTTGGAACGTACTTGTATCTTGCAATTTGAAGTGGTGATAGTTTCATATCGATTCTCCTTTTTACTGTTAAATTATAATAGAATTGAAAAAATAATATAAATTATTTCCATTAAGTATATTATAGCAAATTTAGGCAAAAAGTAAATAGAGGCAAAAAAAAAAGAAACGGTATAAAACCGTTTACCTTTAAATTATTCTATTATATCTTTATTAGACTTTTTATCCAAGATAAAGCCAATACCCATTATAACTATGAAAACTACTAAATAAAATAGAATTGGAAACGAGAATTCGCCTATCTCTTTAGCATTATTATATGGTTTAATACCATGAGCATAGAATGCTGAAAAAATCATAAATATTGATGCAATTATGGCTAAGGAAGGTAATAAAATGTTTTTAATTTTATCCTTCTTTCCTTCCTTTTTTATGAAAATTATAAAGATAGGAATGTATAATGCATAAATTGTTATTATAGGTAATTCTGATGAATCAAAGCCAAAAATTCCAAAAATATTTTCTGATAGATTAGCTCCATAGAAATAGAAAAACCATACCGCACAAAGCGCTAAGCCTATAATACCTGAGTTTGTTGGCATGTTTGTTACATTATCAACCTGAGAAAATCTTTCAGTTTCAGGACCTTGCTTACGGATAGCTAGTGAATACATTGATCTTGTACTTGCCATCATTAAGCCATTTAATGTACCTAAACATGATATTACAACAAATACATTTAGAATTGTTCCTGCAACATTACCAAACATATTTTCAAATGCTATATGTGTGCCTTTATTGATAATATCATTAACATTAGCACTACCAGTTACACCAATAAAGAATAATACATAAATCGCAACAACTATTATACTACCAACTACTAGCGCAATTGGTAGATTTTTCTTTGCATTTTTTAATTCTGAATTAATACTAGTTGCGATAATCCATCCCTCGTAAGCAAATGCTCCCGCAACAATCGCTCCAAATATTCCATCAAACCCTGTACTTGTATTTGAAACAGTTTTAATACTTTCAATTGTATTACCATTAATTAATCCAGCGATAGTTCCTACTACTGCCATTAATACTAATGGTATCATTTTAATAACAGTTGTGCTAACCTGGAATTTACCAGCTAGCTTTGGAGACGACATATTTAAAGCATAGTTTAATACCATGTACATTAAGGCTAATGCTATACATAATCCTCCTGTAACATCATTATTTCCAAATAAAACCAATGTGTATCTTGCTGAAACCCATGCTAAAACAGATGTCATAGCAGGATAATATATTGTTGTAACAAACCAACCAAGCGTAAAACCATATTTTTTACCAACTATAGCCTCGGCATAATCTACAACTCCGTTTACCTTTTCATATTTAGTAGCGAATATAGCAAATACACATGAGCAAATAATCATTACAGCTCCACCTATTAGCCAAGCTAATATTCCAAGTGGAACATTACCACCAGTATATTTAAGCATATCTTGAGCTTTAAAAAATATTCCAGAGCCCATTACTATACCAACAACCATACATATAGCCGTAAATAATCCATAACGTTTATTTAGCTTATTTTCCATAAAATCACCCCTAGACAACTATATATTACAATGCATTTCGTATATAATATATCAAAAAAAGGCTTAACATAAGCCTTTTAATTTCTATAATGGCGCATCCAAGAGGACTCGAACCCCTAACCTTTTGATCCGTAGTCAAACGATCTATCCAATTGATCTATGGATGCAGACAATGGCGGTCCGGACGGGACTTGAACCCGCGATCTCCAGTGTGACAGACTAGCATGTTAACCACTACACCACCGGACCAATTTACTACGCTCGTACATTATAGCATTTAGAATATTTAAATTCAAGTATTTTTTATAATTTTGATAAAAAAAGAGGATTTTTTTAAATCCTCCTTGAAATTATCATTATTTCTTTGCGATTTCAGTAATTGCAGTAACTGTACTAGCAAGGTTTTGCATATCAGATGGAATAATGATCTTAGTTGATTGACCATCTGCAACCTTTTGTAAAGCTTCATAGCTCTTTAATGTTAATACCTCTGCAGACACCTCTGCGTTCTTTAAAGATTTTAAACCTTCAGCCTCTGCTTCTCTAATTAGCTTAATACCTTCAGCCTCTGCAGTTTTAACCTTAATAATAGATTCAGCTTCACCCTCAGCCTTACGAATCATAGCTTGCTTATCAGCTTCTGCTGTTAAAATTTGAGATTCCTTCTTACCTTCAGCTAATAAGATTTGGCTCTTCTTTTCACCTTCAGCTAATAAAATCTTTTCACGACGCTCACGTTCAGCTCTCATTTGTCTTTCCATAGCATCTCTAATATCCTTAGGAGGTAAGATATTCTTAACCTCTACTCTATTAACCTTGATTCCCCATGGATCTGTTGCTTCATCTAAAATTGAACGCATCTTAGTATTGATAATATCACGGCTTGTTAAAGTTTCATCTAAATCTAACTCACCAATAATATTACGTAATGTTGTTGCTGATAAATTTTCAATTGCTGATAACGGATTCTCAACACCATAAGCATAAAGCTTTGGATCAGTTACTTGGAAAAATACAATTGAATCAATTTGCATTGTAACATTATCCTTTGTAATAACTGGCTGAGGCTCAAAATCCTTTACCTGCTCCTTCATAGATACAACATGAGCGATTCTATCAACAAATGGAACTAAGAAATGAACACCTACACTCCAAGTTGAATGATATCCACCTAATCTTTCGATAATATATTTGTTTGTTTGACGAACAATACGTAATCTCGAAATTAAATAAACTAAAACTACAATTAAAATAACACTTATTACGATTCCAACAATCGCACCACTACTTGCTAAAAGCATAAATTATCCCTCCAAATTAGTCTATTTTTTTTACTACAACTTTATTACCCTTTAAGGCAACAATTTCAACTATGCTTTCTTCTAATATTTCTTCATCACTATTTTCCATTAATATAGCTGTATATTCAATACCATTTATTTTAACCTCACCAGCTATAAATTTAGAAATAGCCTTATTAACCTTAACTCTTTTACCTACAAATTCATCAACATTAGTATATCTTGCAGATCTTTCCGTCATTTTTTTAACTAAAGGTCTAGTTAATATCAATGCAACAAATGAAACAATTGCGAATATAATTACCTCTGCCCAAATTGGAACTAAGGTATTAATTATTAAGGATACTAATGAACCAACCGCAAACCATATAGAAACAAATTCCTGAGTACATGCCTCAATAATTATAGCTAAAACAAATGCTGCTAGCCAAACCCAAACCATATAAGCTTCCATTATACATCTCCTCCCTAAAGCTGTATTACAATTGCCTTTTTATTTTCATCATAGCTTGCATCATATCTTAGATAAGATTTTTTAGGAATATCTAATCCAAATAATTTACAAATATGATCAATTAAGGCCCTTGAACAAACTCTTACATATGTTTTACTTGTAGATATTGAAATTAAAGAGGTTTCAGGTATTTCACCACTTAAAGCATAGTCTTTGTTAATTAAAAAGATATAAATTGATCTTTCATCCTTATCAAAGCCTACTCTTACCTTATAAGCATCCTCAAAATATTTAAGCAATGTCTTATTTAAAGTAATGTGACTATCATATATTGATGCAGTGCCATTATTTACATCTAAATCAAAAAATTCTAACACATTAAAACCTCCTCACACTTTATATTATACATAAAAATTCAAGTAATTCAATATAATTCATAAAAATTATTAAAAATATTTAAAAATTAAAGGCAATCAGTTTTGATTGCCTCTATATTTAACTAAATATGTTCTATTTTCATCAAATTCTATTAATCTATCCTTATATAATCCACCATAGGCTCTTTTAAAAGCTTTTCTACTCATTTTTAAAAGCTTCTCAACCTCTTCAGCACTTGATTTAGCAGTTAGCTTCATTACTCCATGATGATCATCTAAATATTTTAATAGTAATGCTCTATCATCATCAATTAAATCCTCCTTATGTGGATTTAATGTACCATAGCATTCACCATCTACAGATTTTGTAATAGTAACTGTAATAGCTTGTCCTAATCTATAGCTTCCTCTTAATTGTGAATTAGGTACAAAAACATGGATTCTATCTAATGTAATAATACCTATTCCCTTATCATTAATTCTACATACATAGCCATCAACTGCTTCAAAATCAGCATATTTAGCTTGTCCTCTTAAGCTAATAATGTCAAATCTATTAAGCGGCTTACCAGTTAAAATTCCACTTTTTAGCTTTAATCTAATTATTAAATAATAATCAACAATAGGCCATTTAGACTAATCATATGGTAAATAATCCTTAGATATTAATATATCCTTTGGAGTATTATTATTAATAAATACACCAACACCACTTAAAACCTCTACAACTCTTACAAAGCCTGCATCATTAATCGTTGCGAAAACCTCTTCTTGTGTTGCTGTAGCTCTTTTATTTTTATCAGAATATATAAATACATTAACAATATCACCTACATTAATATCTGATTTAGCCTGCTTATAGTGCATCAATACCTCTTCTTGACCATCACTAAGCATATAGCCTAAATCTGATTTTCTAATCATTGTAAGCTTATTATAATCTCCTATTTTAATCAATTCCTGTCACCATCCTTATAATTGCGATCAGTTTGTTTTAAATACATTTCCTTCTTCTTATCAAATGAGCTCTTTTTCATTTTTGGAGACTCATATTTTTTTATTAAATCCTTTTCCTTTTGAGTTAGACTATTCGCTTGCTTCGTCATTATTAATTTCCTCACTCTTTAAATCATCAAGATTAATTTGCTTAATACCCTTTTCCTCTAATACCTTAATAATTCTATTAATATTAATTTCTGTAGGGGCTGTATCAGGAATTCCCTTGTTATAACAAACCTCCATATAATTTCCTTGCTTATCATATAAATATAAACAGTTATGCAATCTATTTTCTATAATAGAATATGATACAAATCTTTTTATATTTAGTTCGAAATCATATCTTGGCTTTAAATTATGAAAGAAAAAGCTAAGCTTTTGAAAATATAAAATATCACCCTTTAAAGACATAACAAAATCAGAATGTCCCTCATTATAAATTTTACCCATATTTTGTTTTAAAAATATGAAGCATGGCTTTAGACCCTTAAGCTTACCATCATTTCTTATTTGCATTATTATTTCTTTTCTTTGCATAAAATATCACCTGAAAAGATTATATCATATTAATAACAAAATAGAAATATTTATAATTTTTTTAATTTTTTTGAAAAAATAGTTTGACAAGCGCTTTCATCGGTGGTAATATATAGGTGTAAAGATAAAAACTTTTCAAAATAATCTCTCCCAAAAAGGCGAAAGGGACTAGTCAATTTAGATTAGTCCCTTTTGTCTTTTATTATCATCTAAGCTTTTTAATAGCTTATAAAGTATCTCGTTAATAGGTGTTGCAATATTTTTTTCTTTTGCTAAATCTATTAATGTTTTAGAAAAACTATCTAGCTCATTTTGCTCATTATTGTAAAAATCAATTGTTAAAGAGGTTACTCTATTTGATTTAAATTTATCCATGCTTTTAATTGTTTCATTTAAATCATCCTCTGTTAAGCCAATATTATAAGCTACTGATACAGTATATACCTCTTTATATATATCTGTCATTAATTCCTTTAATAATGGATGAGACATATCCTTATATGTCGCATTACATAAGGCAGAAATTTGATTTATACCCATATTCAGCATCCATTTAAGCCATACTCTTCTTTTCATATTCTCATATATATTATTTCTGATGTTATATTTATCAAATATTTCTTTTATAGCAAGTATTTCAGGCTTAATAGGATTATTATATTCATAACCAAATTGTAAATTAATAATTTTACTTGTTTTAACTATATTATTAATTTTATTAGCCTCTACATTAATGACTCCATATAATACTCTATTAGCTTTAAAATAATTTGATAATATATCATGTGCCATTATTCCATTTAATAATGGCAATATGATTGTGTTATCATCAACAAATTTTTCTATATCTGATAATGATTTTTCTAAATGATAGTTTTTTAAACAAACTATTATTAAATCCATTTTACCTTTTGAAATATATTTAGGAGAGAATTCTTTATCATTTATTATTAATTTAGTAGATTTATATTTATTTATTCTTTCTTCATTTGCTAATATGTATAAATTATCATATTCTCCCATTTCATTAAGAATACTAGCGCCTACAGCTCCCATTCCAAATATACCAATTTTCATATTATCTCCTTTAATTTAAGGGTGGTCCATAAGAACCACCCTTTTATTTATTATTCATCTGTTTCATTAAATCCTACATATTTAGTTGCAGGTCTAATAATCTTATTACAGTATAATAGATTTTCAATATTATGACAAATCCATCCAACAATTCTAGCTGTTGCAAAAATAGGGATGAATAAATCTCTTGGTATATTAAGCATTTCATAGATTAATCCAGAATAAAAATCTACATTAGCACAGCTCTTAATACCACGCTTCTTTTCTAATGCCTTTAAAGCTAATTGTTCGAATCTATAATAGAACTCAAACTTCTTAGGATCCTTTTCTGAAGCAAGCTTTTTAGCTTCCTCTCTTAAAACCTCACATCTTGGATCAGATAAGGTATATATAGCATGACCCATACCATAAATAAGACCTGTGTTATCAAAGTATTCCTTATTTAATAGCTTAGCAATAATTTCATTTAATTGATCATCTGTTGCATCCATACCTACATCATTAATAATTGTTTGCATCATATCTAATACAGCCATATTAGCTCCACCATGTCTAGGACCCTTTAATGATGCCATTGATGCAGCAATCATTGAATAGATATCAGTTAATGTTGAAGCAACAACCTTACCAACAAATGCTGAGTTATTTCCACCACCATGATCTGCATGGACTACTAATGCCATATCTAATGTTTTAGCCTCTAGTTCTGTGAATTTACCATCATTTCTTGATAAATAAAGAATATTTTCAGCTATAGAGAATTCCTTTTTAGGGAAATGAATATGTAATGAATCATGATCTAAATAATGTGTTTTAGCCTGTAATGAATAGCTTATTATTGCAGGCATTTTTGAGATTAATGATATACCCTTCTTAGTTAGCTCAAATGGTGAAATATCATCTGGATTTTCATCAAACGAATATAATGATAGAATTGAACGTGTAATATGATTCATTAAGGATTTAGATGGATTCTTTAGAATGATGTTTTCTAAAAAGCCTTCTGGTAAATCATAATTATCCTTTATTATTGAAGAGAACATTTTAGATTCCTCTTCTGTAGGATAATGTCCATATAATAATAGGAAGCATGTATTTTCATAGTCATAACCATTACCATTCATTTTAGCAACCTTAGCTACATCTATACCACGATAGTATAAATTACCCTCTTTAGGCATTTTTACATCATTTTCAACGTAATAACCAGATACCTCACTAACCTTAGTTAAGCCTACTAATACACCTGTACCATTATCATTTCTTAATCCCTTTTTTACCTTATATTTATCATATAAGTTTATATCTATTGAACCATCCTTCAATAAATCATTATATTTATCTAATAGAAACTTTTCCATAAATAACACCCCTTATTAGAAGGTATTTAATAAACCACCTACGCTAATTAAGCTATATTCCTCTTCTGTTAAATCACATGTAGTTTCATATGATTCACCCTTAGTTTTATTAACTACCTTAACATTTTCCTTATCAAAGCTTACCTCTATTTCATCTAATAGGTCAGCTTCAATAGCTATTTCAATTGGTAAAATACCAAAGTTAATTAAATTTTTCTTATGAATTCTTGCAAATGATGCAGCAATAACAGCCTTAATACCTAAATATCTAGGCGCAATAGCAGCATGCTCACGAGATGAGCCTTGACCATAATTTGAACCAGCCACAATAACACCAGCACCATTTTCTAAGCATCTCTTAGAGAAGTCCTCATCAATATTAGAGAATACAAATTCACTAATCTTTTCAATATTACTTCTATAAGGTAATACCTTAGCACCTGCAGGCATAATATGGTCAGTTGTAATATTGTCCTCTAAAGTAATCATTGCCTTTGCAGTAAAGCTATTACCTATTGGTGCAAACTTAGGAATTGGCTTAATGTTTGGACCCATTACAACCTCTGATGTAAATGTTGGCTTATATAATAAGCTATCACATTTTGGATAATTAACATCTAATGAGAATTCATTTAATTCCATACCTAATGGTGATGAAACATAACCATTAACTGCTGATAATGCAGCAACCTCAGGTGAAACTAAATAAACCTTTGCTGAATTTGTACCACTTCTACCATAGAAATTTCTATTGAATGTTCTTAATGATACAGCATCAGTTGCAGGAGATTGACCCATACCAATACATGGACCACATGCAGATTCTAAAAT
This sequence comes from Acholeplasmatales bacterium, assembly GCA_017462645.1. Classification (GTDB taxonomy): domain Bacteria; phylum Bacillota_I; class Bacilli_A; order Acholeplasmatales; family Anaeroplasmataceae; genus Anaeroplasma. The sequence continues at coordinate 27,550 of JAFTQR010000029.1, forward strand.
TCTAGCACCAGCCTCTAATAATACATCTAAAATACCATTTTTAGTAATCATTTGTAATACCTGTTGAGATCCTGGAGCAATACCTAATGATACATCCTTATGAATCTTTTTACCCTTTAAAATAGAAGCAACCTTAACAAAATCATAATAAGATGAATTAGTACAGCTACCAATTAATACTTGATCTACCTTAATATCAGATAACTCAGATACAGGCTTAACTGCATCTGGTGAATTTGGACATGATGCAACAGGAACTAATTCTGCTAAATCAATTTCAATATTTTCATCATATTCACAACCCTCATCTGCAGATAATTCAACATAATCCTCAGGTCTACCTTGTAAAGTTAAGAATTCTAATGTATTTTCATCAGATGGGAACACTGAAGATGTTGCGCCTAGCTCTGCGCCCATGTTACAAATTGTGGCACGCTCAGGAACCTGTAGGTTCTTTACACCCTCACCATAATATTCAATAACCTTATTAACTCCACCCTTAACTGTCATCTTGCCAATTAAGTAAATAATAATATCCTTAGCAGATACACCAGGTCTTAGTTTGTTTAAAAGCTTAACACCTACTACCTTAGGTCTAACAATACTAAATGGCATACCAGCCATTGCACATGCAACATCTAATCCACCAGCACCAATAGCTAATGCACCAACACCAGATGATGTAGGTGTATGTGAATCAGAGCCTAATAAAGTCTTACCAGGCTTTGCAAATCTTTCAAGGTTAACCTGATGGCAAATACCATTACCAGCCTTTGAAAATACAATGCCATGCTTGTCAGCAACAGTTTGTAGGAACTTATGGTCGTCTGCATTCATAAAACCATTTTGTAATGTATTATGGTCTACATAGCTTACTGATAATTCTGTCTTAACCTTATCAATTCCAAAGCTTAAAAACTCTAAATATGCCATTGTACCAGTAGCATCTTGAGTTAATGTATGATCAATTTTAATGCTCATCTTATTATTTTCTAAATCCTCAGAAACCTTATGAGCATCTAAAATCTTATAAGTTAATGTCTTTTTCATTATAATACCCTCCAAAAATTCGATATTTCGTAAATTATATCATATTTTTAATAATATTTTAATATTATTTTCAAATTTAATTTAAAATGTTAACGTTTTACACTAGAAAAGACCTAACGTTTATAGTCAGGTCTTATTTTTTTAATACTTAATTAATGCGTAAAGCTTTTTACCACGGCGTAAAACAATAAATTTACCCTCTATTGCTGCATCCTTAGATGTAACAAATGAATCATCAGTAACCTTATCACCATTAACTGATACAGCACCATTCTTAATAAATTCTCTTGCTTCTCTTTTTGATTTAGCAAGACCAGCCTCAATTAACGCATCAGCAAGTAATTGATTATTACCATTAATAGCTGGTAAATCATTAAAGCCCATTTCAATTTGCTTAGCTGTTAAAGCCTTAATATCACCATTAAATAATGCTTCACTAATCTTTACAGCCTCATCATATGCTTCGCTACCATGAAGGAATGTAATTACCTCACGAGCTAAAGCCTTATGAGCCTCTCTTAAATGAGGTGCTTCATTATTTTTAAGTTCTAACGCTTCAATTTCCTCTTTAGAAAGGAAAGTTAAAAACTTTAGATAATCAATAACCTTAGAATCCTCTGAATTAATAAAGAATTGATACATTTCATATGCTGATGTTTTATTAATATCTAGCCAAATAGCCTTACCATTTGTTTTACCAAACTTAGAGCCATCACTCTTTGTTAATAATGGCATTGTAAAACCATAAACCTCTTTACCTGATTTCCTTCTACATAATTCAATACCTGCAGTAATATTACCCCATTGGTCTTGTCCTGCAACCTGTAATGTTACATTTTTATTTTGGTTTAACCACCAGAAGTCTAATGCCTGCATGATCATATAAGAAAATTCAGTATATGTTATACCTTGGTCTAATCTTCTAGCAACGATATCCTTATTTAGCATATAGTTAACATTAAAAAATTTACCAAAATCTCTTAAGAAATCAATGAAATTAATATCCTTTGACCAATCAAAGTTATTAACAACCTCACAACCAAATAAATTTGTTAATTGGCTCTTTAAGCAATTAAAATTATGCTCTACAGTTTCTTTTGTAATCATTGGTCTTTCACTATCAGGCTTTGGGTCACCAATTAAGCCTGTTGCACCACCAACTAAAACAATAGGATTATGTCCAGCCTCTTTTAATCTCTTGCAGATTAAAAAGCTTGAAAAGTGACCTATATGTAAGCTATCTCCAGTTGGATCTGTTCCTATATAAAATGTCATTCCACCTGCATTTAATTTTTCTTTTAATGATGGATCAGATACATCCTTAACTAATCCTCTCCATTCTAATTCTTCAAAAATACCCATATTTCTTCTCTCCTTTTTTAAAAATATAAAAGTCCTTAGATTTCTCTAAGGACGAATTATCGCGGTACCACCTTAGTTCCACATTAAAAATGTAGCACTTTAAAAATAGTTTTCTCATAGATTGTAATTCATATTTTAATTTGTACCTATTTCCACCAAGCATAGGCTCTCTAAAACAAAATTTAAAATACTACTAGGTTCTAATCATCGAAATATTTAATTAGATTCACGCTTTACTATACTATAAGGTAATACAACCTTACTTTCAGTAACCTCTTGTTGCTGCATATACTTAGTTAATAATCTCATAGATACAGCACCTATATCATACACCGGAGTATCTACACATGTCAAGGTTGGACGTGATAAAATTGCATATTTTGTGTTTTGTAAACCTACTACTGAGATATCCTTAGGAATAGATAATCCATTTCTAATAGCAATATTCATAAAGCTTACAGCAATACTATCTCTAACAGAAATAATAGAGTCAACCTTATTATTCTTTAAAAACTCCTCAAAATGCAAGCTATTAACAGTAACATCACCACTAGTTCTAAAAATTAATGGCTCTAAGCCTGCCTCAGTCATAGCCTTTCTATATCCAATACCCTTATGAACATTAATTGTATATCTTCTTACTGTAGTAACAAAATAAACATTCTTCTTACCAGCAGCTAATAGCTCCTTAGTAATTTCATAAGTTGCCTTTTCATAATCAATACTTACAGATGGAACAGAATCATCCTCATAAATAACATTACATAGAACAACAGGGATTTGTGCATCCTTAATATAGTTCATAACCATATTCATTTGTTCCTTATCTAATTCATCATTTAAGAATAAAATACCATCAACCTGCTCAGCTACAACAGCACGCATAGTTTCCTTAATATCTTCGCCTTCACTCATACTAAAAAGCTTAACTGCATAGTCATACTTCTTAGCTATATCAATAATACCACCTAGTAATTGTGATGTTGAAGCTCTAGAAACATCAGCCATAACAACACCTACAGTAGTTGACTTTCTACTTGCTAGCCCTCTTGCGATTGCGTTAGGGCGATAACCAAGCTCTTTGATAACCCTTAAAACTCTTTCTCTTGTTTCAGGATTAACCTTTTCAGGATTATTCATTACACGACTGACAGTCGCTAAAGAGACCTTAGCCGCACCAGCTACATCATAAATTGTTGTATTAGCCATTGTACTCACCTCACAAATTTACCCTATTATAACATACTATGAAAATATTTTCAATAAATTTTCATTAAATTTATGAAATCGTTTTTATATAGAGTATCACTTGATATTTTTAATTTCTAAACACCTTCAAAAATACTTCATTTATATCACCAGCACCTAAAAAAGCATAAATCTGATTATCATTTATAATTCTCTTAATAAAGGATTCATTTATTCTTTTATATCCCCAATACTCATATATTTGATTTTCTAATGCTATATTTTTAATTTCTCTAACACTTGTAAATATAGGCAATAAATAAACATCATCAAATAAGGATAATGCTTTTTTAAATTCATCCTTTAATCCTATACTCCTTGATAAGGTATGAGGCTCAAAAATACAATTAATTTTATAATTTGGATATTTTAGCCTTAAGGTGTCATGCACACATTCTATTTCCTTCGGATGGTGAGCATAATCATGAATTAATATTGATTTATTATATTCCTTTGTTTCTAGCCTTCTTTTTGGAAGAACAAAATCCTTAATTTTTTCTCTTGTAATATCACTACTAATTCCTAAATACTTAGAGGCTAATAAAGCACCAACAAAATCATATACATAATGTATTCCTAGTGTAGGAATAGTATATTCCTCACCTAATAAATACACCCTTGTTTTATCATTTATTATTTCTGATTTAAACCTAATATCATTATTTTCATTCATTCCATATAAAATCATATTTTTAGTATTTATTTTAAGAATATTATCATCATCACCATTCGCAATAACTAAGTTAGAATTAGATATAAATTCTTTAAATGATTTAATATATTCATCCTCGTTTTTAAAAAAATCAGGGTGATCATAATCTATATTTAATAATATAGCTATATTAGGCTTATAGCTTAAAAAGGTATTTCTATATTCGCATGCCTCCAAAATAAATACATTATTATTTCCGCCCTTACCACTTCCATCACCTATAATATAGCTAGATTTTTCACATAAATGAGCCAGCATTTTTGTGGTTGTAGTTTTACCATGACTTCCTGATACAGTAATAATCTTATAATTAGAAAAATAGCTATTTAAAAAATCAGGATATGTATAATAGCTCAAACCATCTTTTATAATTTTATTTGTGGCATTATGATTTATATATGCATTACCTATTATATAAATATAATCCTTATTAAAGGGAATATTATCTAAACTATCTATTTTTACATTAAGTCCATCCTCTGTATAATAATGCCTTAATTCATCAGCTCCTGTTACATTATGACCATCATCTAATAATACCTTAGCAAGAGCGCTCATCCCACTACCCTTTATACCAATCAAATAATAATACATATAAATATCACCTAATTAAATTATATGTATCAATTTATATAAAAATGCAAAAGGGATATCGTTTGATATCCCTAATCATTATTTCTTTATTTTCTTTTTAGATAGAACATTCATTAAAACAAATATTACAATTAATATTACTACTGTAGCTATAAGCATAATCATACATACGCTATTATCTATAGTATTATCATATATTTGAAGCTTACCATCAAAAACTGTTGTTATTTCATCAATAACCTCATCAGGTATGCCTTGATTTCTCATTTCCTCAAATGGTCCATCCATAAAATGGCTATGAAGCAATGTAGTTCCATATGAGCTAGGTAATATTGATAAAATATTTCTTAGTCCCTTACTGAATTGACTCATAGGCATATATGCACCACATATGAATCCATAGCAAGAGCTTATTAAAGCACTAACAGCTGATAATTGACCCTGAGTAGATAAGAAATAATTTATTATTGATGATAATGCTGTACCAAATAATGCTAGCAATAAAACATCTAATATTATTAAAATAATATCTACAAATGAAAGATAAAATCCAACTATACCTAAATATATAAAGGCTATTATTAATGCTGTATAGCATATAATTAGAGTTATTATAGCTGATGAAATAAAATAGCTAATAGCTAATTTTGATTTCTTTACTGGAGAAATTGTAAAGTCAGCTATAACACCTAAATATTTATCCTGTATCATAATTAAATTAGAACAAAAGGCTACTGTAACACAGCTTACAGCTAATAAGCTAGAAAATAACCAACCACCAACAAAGCCTTCAATTAGCTTATCATCTAGCTTAAAATCGCCTAATACAGAATTAATAGAATCTCTATAAACATTACCTAAAAAGGTAACAAATAATACTATTAATATAATAGGAGTAATCATAGATGATAAAAACATACCTTTATCTCTAAAGAATAGCTTTACATTTCTCTTAACTAAATTCATAACTATTTTCATTATGCCTCACCTCCTGGTAAATTCTTACCTGTTACAGCAAGGAATACATCATCCATTTTACCCTTAATTATTTCATAATCCTTAAATAGATCAGGATGATTAATAATCAATTTAGTAGCATCTGCAGTATTAGAAACCTCTATTTTAAAATAGTTTTTCACCTTAAGATAATTCAAATTAAGAGTTTTTATTTCCTCTTCATCACAATTATATATAATAATAGAATCATTAGTATATTGATTTTTCAAATCTAAAGGTGTACCTTCAGCTACTATATTACCCTTATCTAAAATAACAACATAATCAGAATCAACTACCTCCTCCATATAATGGGTAGTTAGGAATACTGTTAATCCCTCATTAATTCTTAAATTATTAATTACATTCCAAACAATTTTTCTTGTTTGTGGATCTAGACCTGTTGTTGGTTCATCTAATATTAATATTTTTGGATTATGTATTAAAGCTCTTGCGATATCAACTCTTCTTTTTTGACCACCTGAAAGCTTACCTACTCTTCTATTTAAAATCTCATCTAAATCTAATAGTTTAGATAATTCAGATAATCTATTTTTATAATCAGCACCATGTATATTATATAATCCTGCACGATATTTTAAATTATCATTAACAGATAATTCCTTATCTAAGACTGAGCTTTGAAATACAACACCTATTTCATTCTTTATTAAATTCATTTTTTCATCTATATTCATAGAATCAATTATAACGGTTCCATTATCCTTTGATAATAAGCCACACATTATATTAATAGTTGTACTTTTACCAGCTCCATTTTCTCCTAAAAAAGCAAAAAATTCACCTTTTTTAACCTTAAAGCTAATATCAGAAACAGCTTTAACATCATTATAGCTTTTACTTAAATTTTTTATTTCAATAATATTTTCCAAACTAATCACCCTCTTAAACAATATGATTATAGCACATAATATAAAAAAAGAAAAAGAAAAAGGTCAGTAAACTGACCTTTTAAATTATCGACGTTCCTTAATACGAGCAGCCTTAGCAGAAAGTGTACGGATGTAGAATAACTTAGCTCTACGAACTTTACCTTTTCTAAGTACTTCGATACGGTCGATGCTAGGTGAATGAACAGGGAAAGTACGTTCAACACCAATACCGTAAGAGATCTTTCTAACAGTAAATGTCTCAGACACACCAGCACCTTGACGCTTAATAACTAAGCCTTCAAATACTTGGATACGATGATTATTACCTTCAGTGATCTTTACGTAAACCTTTACAGTATCACCAGCACGGAAGCTTGGACGATCTTGTAAATATTCAGCAGTAATTTCATTAATTAATGCTTGACCCTTTGCGTTTGCCATAGTATATTTCTCCTTTTAACATAACTCATAGCCAATATATCCCATGTTGCCAGCGGAGTAATGTGCCTTACTGTTTCACAACAGCTATTTAATAATAACATAATTGATTTAATTATGCAATAATTTTTTTAATTAATATTTTAATTCTAATCTTTCTCTAATAGCCTTGATAAATTCAACAGAATTTACAGCCTTTGCCTCAAAACCTTCCTCTACTAATCCAACTAAATCCTTAGTCATAATACCAGCATTTAATGTTTCAATGCATGATGCCTCTAAATTATCAGCAAACTTCATTAATTCTAAATTAGAATCTAGCTCACCACGCTTACGTAAAGCACCACTCCATGCATAAATAGTAGCCATAGGGTTTGTAGATGTTTCTTCACCCTTTAAATACTTATAATAATGTCTTGTTACTGTACCATGTGCTGCTTCATATTCATAATTACCCTCTGGTGAAACTAAAACTGAAGTCATCATAGCTAAAGAGCCGAATGCTGTCGAAACCATATCACTCATTACATCACCATCATAATTCTTACATGCCCAAATATATCCGCCTTGGCTTCTAATAACACGTGCTACTGCATCATCAATTAATGTATAGAAATAAGTGATTCCTAATTCCTCAAACTTAGCCTTATAATCCTTATTATAAATATCCTCAAATAATAATTTAAATGTTTGATCGTATTTCTTACTAATAGTATCCTTTGTACTAAACCATAGGTCTTGCTTAGTATCTATAGCATACTTAAAGCATGAATGTGCAAATGAAATAATAGATGAATCCTTATTATATTGCCCCTGTAATACTCCACCACATTCAAAATCATAAATTGTTTGTCTTGTTTCATTACCAGCATTATCAGTAAAAACTAATTCAGCCTTACCTAAATCAGTAACACGCATTTCTGTAGCCTTATATACATCACCATAAGCATGTCTTGCGATAGTAATTGGCTTCTTCCAATTCTTAACAACAGGCTTAATGCTATCAATTAAAATAGGAGCTCTAAATACTGTACCATCTAATATAGCTCTAATAGTTCCATTAGGGCTTTTCCACATTTCTGTTAAATTATATTCCTCTACTCTTTGCTTATTAGGAGTAATAGTAGCACACTTAACAGCTACCTTATACTTCTTAGTTGCATAAGCACTATCTAATGTAATTTGATCCTTAGTTTCTTCTCTTTTTTGTAAACCTAAATCATAATATTCTGTCTTTAAATCAACAAATGGATAGATTAATTCATCTTTAATAATCTTCCATAAAATTCTTGTCATTTCATCGCCATCCATCTCAACAAGAGGCGTAGTCATCTTAATCTTTTCCATATAATTTTCTCCTTTTCGCCATTATTAATACGAACATAGTAATTATATCATATTAATATGATAAAAAAAATAAAAAAATAAAAAGCTTGAAAATTCAAGCTTTTTAAACTAATAATTAGTCAGCTAATACTTTAACCTTATCATCAGTGATTGTAGTTACTAAATCTACAATTGATAATACGAAACCAATGATTGGGATAATACATAAAATACCCATCACTAAAGTAACAACATTGTTCTTATTGTTAACATAAGTTACGATTCTGTAGATAGCAGAGAAAATCCATCCCCAAATAGGAATAAATAAAATAATTCTTACAACCTTGTCTAAATCATCAAACCACTTCATTACATCTTCCTCCTTGTTAAATATATTATACTACTAAAAATAATGTAAAACAATATCAAAAAATAAATAAAATTGTTAAATTATTTCTTAGTAAATATTTCTTTTTCATATTTTGTTTTAGTGTTATTTATATCAAATATGACATTTTCAAGTTTTATATTATCGCATAAGGCTAAATCCATATCCTTATCAGCTCTAATATAAGAGTTTTTTAATGTTATATCATGAATAGGTAATTGTTTTAAGCCATTAACCTTTAAACCAATTTTAGCCTCATCACATAGAATATTTTCCATATGGATATTCTTAAACTCAGGAACATCAGCCATATCTACGCTTGATGTATCATTAGCATCCTTATTATCCTCAATGTTAGATAATACATATCCCATTGTAAAAATCATTGCTTCACCAATAATTTTAGACATTTGAATATTTTTAATAGTAATATCCTCTACTACTCCACCACGACCAATCGCAGATTTAAATCTTATACCAATATCTGTACCGCTAAAAATACAATTTTCAACTAGAATATTAGAAACTCCTCTACTCATTTCACTACCAACAACAAAGCCACCATGAGCGTCAAACACCTTACAATCGTGAATCCATACATTTTTAGTTGGTATTTTTACCTTTCTAGCTTCTGCATTTTTACCTGATTTAATACAAATACCGTCATCACCAACCTCAAATGTTGTATAAGCAATTTCACAATTTTGACATGATTCTAAATCAATACCGTCACCATTTTGAGCTGAAAATTTATTTTTAATAACTGCTCTATTCATTGTAAAATTTGTACAATATAACGGATGAACATTCCAAGCTGGAGAATTTTGTAGAGTTACATCCTCAATTAATACCTTATCACATTTTATTAATGATACAAAAACTGGTCTATATACATCATAATTTTCAGATGCAATTTCTAACGCTTTAGGATTGTTATAATCAGGCTCACCCTTTAATACACCCTCATAATAGGATTTAGTAGGACACCAAATACCACATTCATTTCCTTGAATCACATAAGGGCTTTTCTTTAAGCATCTTTCCCATTCCTTAACAGTTAACTTAAATTGCTTAATGCCTCTCCATAAATGACCAGCACCATCCATAACACCCTTACCTGTGATAGCTATATTATTAGCTTCATAAGCATTAATTGGTGAAATAGCTCTTATTCTTTTAATTCCTTCATATTCTGTCCAAATTAAAGGATATTCATCCTTTGATTTAGAAAATTGAACATAAGCTCCTTCACTAACATGTAAATTAACATTACTTTTAATAGTAATAGGACCTGTATAATAATAGCCACTTGGTATTAATACCATACCACCACCATTATTAGAACAATCATCTATTGCTGATTGAAAAGCATTTTGATTATTAAAATCTATAGTGCTTTTAGCACCATAATTTATAACATTATAAACATTTTCCTTAAATATTGGTCTTTCTACATTAAAATTCATAATTCAACACCTCTTATTCTATTGTATCATAATATAAATAATATACTAGGAAATTTTAACACAAAAAAATAAATGGGCACGGTGTGCCCAATTTTACTTTGTTGTACTTCCAAATCCACCATTACGAATAGATGTTGTATCATCATCAAAAGTAATGCCGTATTCTACGAATATACCTTGCATAAAGCCTGTAGAAGCTTTTATTTCTACAGTTTTATTCTCATTAGAATCATTAGTAACCTTAGCAAATATATGTCCTTCATTATCAGAATAATAGTAATCACTATCAATAATACCTACTGTATTATTTAATTGAAGGCGATATTTAAAGCCTAATCCACTTCTTGGATATAGCTTTAATACATAATTTTCCTCCATATATACTCTAATACCTGTTGGGATTTTAATAGTTTCACCAGGTGCTAGGGTAATATCAAATGGTGCATAAAAATCATAGCCTGCAGAGCCCTTAGTAGCTCTTTTAGGTAGCTTTAAAGCATCATAGATTACCTTGATTTCTTCTTCACTTTTATTATCAAAGCCAGCCTTGAATTGCTCAAAAGATACAATTTCAAATCTAGCCATTCTTTTAAAATTATCCATTTACTGAACCATCCTCATAAATAACTATTCTACCCTCACGCTTAGTAGCCTTAATATCAATAACTCTTTGATTAGAGCTACCAACCCAATGAATTTTAGGGTCAAATTTATCTAACTCAAATCTACCATCACATAATACATCAATCATAGATATAAATGGTAAACCTGAAATTTGTTCATATGTGTAGCCAGTATAAAGCCATTTAGTTTTATTAGGGAATTTAGCATTGATTTCAGCAATAAGCTCACCAATCTCATTCATATTTAGTGGATGTAATGGATCACCACCACTAAATGTAATACCACTAATATAATCCTTTTTTAATTCATTAAATAATTCTTCCTTTGCAGCCTCGTCAAATTCGATACCACCCATAGGATCATGAGTTATAGGATTATGGCAACCTGGGCAATGATGTCCACAGCCTGCAACCCAAAGAACAACACGTAAACCACTTCCGTTTAGCATATCATCCTTTGTTATATTATGATAACGCATAACTACATACTCTTCCTTTCTGCTATTTCGGCCATCTTAGCATCATTAAGACGAGTATCACCACTAACTCTTGAATAAGATAAATAACCATTCATTCTTTCAATCTTAGTAAGATTCTTACTTCCACATTTAGGACAAATATCCATAGCAAGCTCTTGATGACCACAGTCCTCACAATAAGCTAAAGATAAATTAACTCCCTCATAGAAGCCCTTGTCCATAGCACGTCTAATTAATGTTCTAATAGCATCAAGATTATAATCAACTGGATATTTTACATATTGAATCTTACCACCATTTGATAAATTCCAGAATCTTTGTTCCTTATTTTGCTTTTCAATAGGTGATATTTCTTCACTAACATGACAATGGAATGAATTTGAAACATATGGTCTATCAGATACATTTTCAATTATTCCATATTTCTTTCTAAATTGAGAAATTTGTAGACCACATAAATTCTCTGCTGGAGTACCATACATAGCATATAAATGGCCATCCTCTTCTTTAAATTCAACAATCTTATCATTAATGTATTGTAATACATCTAATGCAAATTGACCATCCTCAGCAACAGACTTACCATTATAAAGCTCTTGAAGCTCGTTTAAGGCAGTAAATCCAAATGAAGCTGTGGCAGACTTTAATAAAGGCTTAATCTTTTCATGTGGTGCTAAATTTCCACCATAGAATCCACCTTGACAATATGCAAGAGGATTAGTAGATGCACGCATTTCTCCTAAATAATCGTAAGTACGACAATGAATACCACGAATTAATCCTAAATAATAATCTAATACCTCATAGAAATCCTTTGATTCCTTACGAGCCTTAGCTAAAATCATAGGTAAATGTAATGATACTGCACCAACATTAAATCTACCAACAAATACTGGCTTATCATCCTCATCAGCCGGCTCCTTACCACCACGCTCAAACCAAAGTGATAGGAATGCACGACAGCCCATAGGTGAAATAATCGCACCATACTTCTTATATACAGATGCAACATAGCCCTCACCTGTTAAGCTTAGCCAGTCTGGATACATTGTTTTTGAAGAGCATAATAATCCCTCTTCAAATAAATCCTCATTAATACAGCCAGGTCCATGTAAATCCTTATCATATAAGAATACAATCTTAGGGAATAATACTGGACGCTTTCTACCAGGCTTACCTTGTCCACCACGACGAACCTTTAAGCACTCCATAGTACACATTTTAGCAAATCTAGATGTACCTGTACCTAATGTAACTGTTATAAATGGATAGTCACCACGGCTAGAGCCAACTGTATTAAATTTATATTCAAGACCTTGCCAGCCTTGCTTGAATTCATTTCTTACATCCTCTAATGCTTGTTCATTAGCTTTAACACGTGTTAAGCCTAAACCAACATATTTATGATAGCAGCGTTGGAATGACTTTTCAGCATACTCATCTAATATTAAATCAATAGATGGAACAGTAAATCCACCATATTGCTGTGCTGCTGTAGATAATACGATATCACCAATAACGTCAAATGCTACATCAAGGCTCTTTGGCTCGTTATACCAAATGTTACCCATTTCAAAGCCGCCCTTTAATACCTTGGCAACATCAAATAAGCAACAATTCATAGTGTCACGTCTTGCTGACATATCATGAACGTAAATATAACCATCATTAATAGCCTGAAGCTCTTCAACATTAAGGAAGAATTTCTTATAAAGCTCTTTATTTAATTGATTATAAATTAAGCTTCTCTTAGTTGAAACTAAAGCACTATCCGTATTAGAGTTTTCCTTATCACCAATATACATAATTGATTGACTCTTCATGTATACCTCATCAAGCATATGAACAAAGTCCTGCTTATAGTTACGGTAATCTCTATAGCTCTTAGCTACAGTTGGGAAATGAGTTTCTAATGAGCCCTCAACGAAATTATGCATTTGAGCAATAGATACTTGCTCAATATTTTTTTCTTGAATACTGTTTAGAACAGTATTAACAATATTTTCCAAATCCTTCTCAGTAAAATTAACTAAAACTCTAGCTGCAGATTTAGAAACTGCCTTTTTAATTTTATCAGTCTTAAATGGTTCTAATGTACCATCTTTTTTTACAATCACAACGTTATTCATAGCAACACCCTCTTTGATAGACATTTTATCATTATTATCGACAACATTCAATGAAATATTAAAGTTATTTTTTTTATTAATATCTTTCAGTGCTTTCATAAATTTTTTTTATAATTTTTTTGCATCAGAGTAGTTGCTTTTTGTGCGTGTTCAAACGCAATTTACAAATATTCAAATTTGTTCGTGTAGAAATACAAAACATTTTTTTTGTTAAAATTGCTATAAATTTAATTTATAACGGCCCCTGTGTAAAAAAGGGGTCATTTTGCACAAAAAGAAAAGGGGATTCAAAAATCCCCAAAACACTCTTATTTAGCTAATTTAGCCTCTAGCTCAGCCTTCATCTTTTCATATCCAGGCTTTCCTAATAACGCAAACATATTTTTCTTATAATCCTCAACACCTGGTTGATCAAATGGATTAACACCTAATGTATATGCAGATACACCACATGCTAATTCAAAGAAGTATGCCATATAGCCATATGTATACGCTGAAATTGATGGTACAGTAACCTTAATATTTGGAACACCACCATCAACATGTGCTAGCATAGTACCACTCATAGCCATCTTGTTAACATAGTCCATAGTCTTACCAGATAAGAAATTTAATCCATCTAAATTATCCTTATCAGCTAAAATCTCAACATCAACCTCTGGTGTCTCAACAGAAATAACTGTTTCAAAAATTGTTCTTTCACCTTGTTGAATCATTTGGCCTAATGAATGTAGATCAGTAGAGAATGAAGCTGAAGTAATCCAAATACCCTTTCCATTCTTTCCTTCTGACTCACCATATAATTGCTTCCACCATTCAGAGAAATAATTTAATTTTGGTTCATAATTGACAAGCATTTCAAGCTTCTTGCCACTTCTATATAAAACATTTCTAATTAATGCATACTTTAATGCATCATTCTTTTCTACATCTTCTTCTAAATAATCAACATATGCTTGCTTAGCACCTGCCATCATTTCATCAATATCTACACCACTTGCAGCAATAGGTAATAAGCCAACTGGTGTTAATACAGAGAATCTACCGCCAACATCATCAGGTACTACAAATGTCTCATAGCCTTCAGCATCTGCTAAAGTCTTTAAAGCGCCTCTAGCCTTATCAGTAGTTGCATAAATTCTTTGCTTAGCCTCTTCCTTACCATAACGCTTTTCAATATATTCTTTAAAAATTCTAAAAGCAATTGCTGGCTCAGTAGTTGTTCCTGATTTAGAAATAACATTAATAGAGAAATCCTTATCCTTTAAATAATCTAATAATTCAGCTACATAAGTAGATGAAATATGGTTACCAACAAAAATAACCTCGCAGCCTGTTCCACCAAAATACTTCTTTAGCATTTCAATAGCTGATCTAGCACCTAAATAAGATCCACCAATACCAATAGCTAATAAAACACTAGATTGCTCTTGGATACGAGCTGCTGCTTGCTTAATCTTGCAAAATTCACGATGATCATAGCTAACAGGTAAATCTAACCATCCAAGGAAATCATTACCAGCACCTTGCTTACTACGTAATAGCTTGTGAGCATCTATAACCTCATTTTTTACCTCACTATATAATTCCTCATTATAAAAGCCTTTTGTTTGAGAAATATCTAATACTAATTTCTTGTTCATAATCGAATCCTCCTACATCTTAATTTTATTATATCACTTATCTCAATAAAATCAAAATAAAAATCTATACAAAAGTATAGATTATCATCTTATATTTCCTCAGATACGTTTCTTACCTCTATTACCTCAGGTATATTTTCAACTAATAAAGCCTCAATTCCATCCTTTAATGTAGAATCTAATGCCCCACAGTCGACACATGCTCCTAGCATTTTTACATATACAATTCCATCCTCAAATTTAATAAATTCTAAATCTCCACCCTCAGAATTTAAATAAGGACGTATTTTATTTAAAATCTTTTTTATATCATTTACAACCTTAGTATCTTCCATATTAATCCTCTAACTCTTTGCTTCATTTTTATTTTTTTGCTTAAAATTTTTGTTATTCTTATTATTTTTATTTTTATTGTTTTTATTATTATTTCTATTTCTATTAAATCTTGCACTTTGACTCTTAGAAGGATCAAAATCAGGACTTGCAGAAACATAAGTTGTTTGTGGCTTTTCTTCAACAACAAGAGCTTCCTTATTAGAACTGTTATTGCTTTGAGCCTTATCCTGCTTAATTACCTCTACTAAATCGCTAGCAAGCTTACCCTTCGATATTTCATTAATCTTTTGGGCATCAATAACAATATTAGGCTTTCCTTTAGGAGTAGTCTTTAAAACTAAAGACTCCTTATCAAAATTTTCCTTTTCAATAGGTGTAATGCTAATAATATTCTCTACAGGAATTGGCTTACCATGCTTTTCAAGATGATGATATTCATCCTCGCTTTTAATTCTTTTAACAACATAAAATGGTGATCCTAATGCACATGATACTGATAAATAATCATCAATTTTTCCGAAATAGCTATCGCTCTTAGGATCATTATCAAATCCCTTTAATCTTAAAATAGATGATGATATATCACCAACAATGTATGAATATCTATCCATACATTCCTCTATATACTTTTCTGTAAAAGCCTCTAAATTAAAGGCCTCCTTATAATTTCTTTGTAATTGGAACATTCCCTTTACACACTTAAATAACATAAACATCACCTATTAAATTATACTACAATTCATCAATAAATTAAAGTTATTTTTGGTTATCCATAATGAAACTTAATAAACCATCTAGACCCATTATTACATCATCATAGGTTTCATTAAAATTACCTGTATACCAAGGATCTCTTATATTTCTATTCATTCCTACATATTCTAATAATAAATGTACCTTATTATCCTTATCATTTTCTATGAAATATTTCAAATTTCTAATATTATTTTGATCCATACAAATAATATAATCAAATTTATTATAATCACTAGCGGTAAATCTTCTTGCTCTTTTTTTACTACAATCTATCCCTAAATTATTTAATATCCTTTTTGTTCCATAATGAACTGGATTACCTATTTCCTCACTTGATGTAGCACATGATTCTATATAAAATAGCTTATCTAGTTTTCTTTTTTCAACTAAGTCCTTAAATAAAAATTCTGCCATAGGGCTTCTGCATATATTACCATGACATACAAATAAAACCTTAATCATAAATATCACCTTAACTATTTTAACATATTTATACTTGTTTATCACTATAATAATACGGTATTTCATTATTTAATATTTCTATTGCTATAGGTATTTGTGTAGATGTTTCTATCTTTTTACTTTGAAATGGAATTACTACATATATCTCAACGGCAATTACTAAATTGATTTCAAATATAGTTGTATTTAATCCACTAACAATTTTTTCTGTTTTAATATCTATATCCTGATTTCCAACGACCTCTAGGCTAATAGGTATTTTAAATGAATTAGATAAAAAATATTTAGTACCTAAAAAATATGCTATAGGTATATCTATTTTTTGCAAATCCTGATGATGCTCTATCCTATTAATAATATTATCCATATATTTTGCAATAGTATTTCTTACTAAATTTATTTTTTGAGTGTCAAAATAAGCATATGAGACCTTGCCTTGTGAATCATAGCTTTCAACCAAAAAATCACTATCACTAACATTATCTAGTATCTCCTCTTCTATGCTTGTTATAATTACATCCTCTGCATAATTTTTAATTTTTGTAGTTGTATATACATCAATAGCATTAGAGAAATAGCCTGTTATAAACTTCCACAAAAGACCAATAATAAAGGCTAACGCCCAAATGTACCTATTCCTTATGAAGGTCTTTGAATGCATCTTTAACATACATACCTGGATTAATGCCTAATGATTTAGCATATTTACAGCAATCCTCTATTTTAGCCTCATATAGCTCCTCTAATGTCTTAACACCAACAGCCTTCATACAAATAACCTTACGATCAATCATTTTCTCACTGTTATATATATTAACATCTAATGCTCCACACATTGCAAAGGCTCCATAACCTTCTAATATTAATAAGGTAGTTCCTGGCATCATTACCTCTAATGTTTCAAGCTCTATACTACCGTCTTTTAAAATTCCTTCCTTAATTCTCACATTATCACCAAAATATATTATGTTTTTCATTTGAAAAATATGTCTATATATAAAAATAATCAAATAGGTATTCATGATAATGTTTTAGCTAACATTCTATTAGCTTTTATATATTAATATGTAATTCGCTATTTTTCGCTGTCGAATAAAATAAAAAAAGCTATGAATTTTCATAGCTACTTCTTATATATTAAGCATACACATTCACAGGCTAACGCTTCGCCTCTTCCAATGAAGCCCATTTTTTCATATGTAGTTGCCTTTAGGCTAACCTTATCAATTTCAACATTTAAAATATTAGCAATTGAATTTCTAATTTTATCTCTTATTGGTGAGATTCTAATATTTTGAGAATAAATAGTTATATCTAAATTACCTAAGATATAGCCCTTATCTAATACTCTTTGATAGCACTCACTTAATATTATTTTAGAATCCATATTCAATGTTTTATCACTATTATCAGGATAGAATGTTCCTAAATCACCTAAGGCTAAGCTACCTAGTAAGCTTTCAGCTACTGCATGTAAGCATACATCAGCATCAGAATGGCCTAAAAGCCCTAAATTAGATTCTATTTCAATTCCACCTAAAATAAGCTTTCTACCCTCAACAAGCTTATGTGTATCCCATGCATGACCTATTCTATACATATTTATCCTCCACTAATAGCTTAGCTAATTTATAATCAATTGGTGTAGTAATTTTAAATGATGAGTCATGTCCATCAACAAGATTAATTTTTATTTCACTATGATATTTTTCTATTAATGAAATATCATCTGTAGAAATATAATTATCCTTTAATGACTTTTCATAAGAATCTAGCATTATTGCAAGTGAAGCACATTGTGGTGTTGCTGAAGCAATTAATTTATTTCTATCTAAGGTAATAAGCTTATTATTATCATTAATCTTAATTGTGTCCTTCAATGGAGTATATGTTAATATAGCCTCATCATTATTAGCCTTTTTTATTATTTCTCTAATAACATCTTCAGCAATTAACGCTCTTGCGGCATCATGAATTAATACATAATCTCCGCTACAGCATTTTAATCCATTATAGACACTTTCAGCCCTTGTGCTCCCGCCTAATGCTATTTTTACATTGCTAGGTAATTCTTTATGAACTAGGGAATAGTCATCCTTAGAAACAACGCAAATAACCTCAAAATTAAATTTTAAAAATAAATCTAACGGATATTGATAAACCTTTTTTGAACCAAGCGGTAATAGAACCTTATTAGTATCTAAATTCATTCTACTTCCCTTACCACCCATTAATAGCACTACACTAATCATAAAATCACCCAACTATTTTATAATCTAATACCACATCAAAAGAATCACAATCCACAGCTAATTCTCCTGACTCCTTATAACAAACACCTATTTTTAAACCATTATAATTCATTAAATATCTATCGTAATAGCCTTTACCATAGCCTATTCTTTGGTTGTTTTTACTTATAGCAACACATGGAATAATAAAGCATTCTATAATATCTCTATCAACTATCTGACCAATAGGCTCATGTGTATTAAATGGGCCCTTTAATAATTCATCACCAAGCTTATATTTTTTAAATACCAGCTCTTCATTAGTTACTGGAAGATAAAACTCCTTATTAGGATATTTATTAACAAGCTCCATTATATTTATTTCCTTACCTATTGGATAATATATTCCAATATGCTGATAGCTATTTAATATATTAGAAGATATTAACGCATCAACAACAGTGGCTGATGCGGTAATACTATCTTTATTTTTTCTTATATCTAATGAATATTTTCTAGCCTCATTCTTATTCATATTATTTAATATCCCTATAATATGCATAATTTGAGCTAAATTGTGGATTACAGCTATATTTCATAGCCTGCTTTGCATTTTTTAATGCATCCTTTGGATTAGGAGTATCATTTGAATATGCGATACCCATAAATACCTCAGTCTCAATTTTTTGATTAGAATAATTTGCAGATACATGTAATATCTTTTCATTATTATTAAGATTAGATTTCAAAATGTCCATTTTTCTATAATCAGTAACAAATGCAACAAATTCTAATCCTGATATTCTATATAATTGATTTTCTGTAACAAAGCTTTGTTTGAAGAAATTAACATATTGGCCTAGCATCATATTACCCATAGATCTACCAAATTGCTCATTTATATCTGGAATAGATGCAACCTTAAAGTGAACCACCTGGAATACCTTATCTGCCTTATTTAAGGCATTTAATCTTGAAAGCATTTCTGGTTCTCCTGCCACTGTATCAAGTGGTGTATCAGTTTTTTCATAGCTATAATCATCTAAAACTGACATAATGCCACATAGCTCAACTATTTTACCATTCATAATTCTATGACCATTTTCCTTTATATAAACATAATGTGAACCGACATTATATCTATATGTAAGATTATAATCATTAGATAGCTGATGCTTCATAACATCCTCATATAAAGCAATATCCTCATTATGAATATTTTGATAAAATTCATTGCTACTAATACTGTTACCATTTAATGATAGCTTTTGTACTAAAACATCATTAAACCAGATTGTTTTATCTGTTAAATTATTAAAGAATATACCTTCACTAGTTTTACCAAGTAAAGTAATAAATCTATTTTTAATTAAAGCTAATTCATTATTAGTAGTAGCTAGGTCCTTTTCCATACCCATAAGATTTTCTTCTGTTTTCTTATCACCTACTAATATTCTTCCTCTATATTTACCATTATTAAAAATAAGGCTTTCATTAAAGTAGATTGCAACATCAGCTGCATTTTCATCTGTTAAATCTAGCTCCATTACAGATTTTTCATCTTCTTTAACCTTTCTTTCATAATGATCATAATGCTTTTTAGCATCCTTTTTATAGCATTCTTGATTATTTAATCCAACAATACGATATTTTAATTCAATAACATCAAATATATTCTTCCCTATAGCATCATTTATTTCAATTCCTAAATCACTAATAAATAAAGATGAAATTTCCTTTATTCGTTCCTTTCTATCTAGCAACACATAAAACTTAGTTTCATCTATTGATTTTGTAAGCTCCTTATGAAATTTTTCCTTTGATAATGATAATTCAATACTAGATAATAAAATAAGACAAACAATAATGTCTATAAATAATAGAATCCAATTTACTATTCTATTAATTTGTGGTCTTACCTCTATATCTTTATCAAAGACAAGCATTAATACTACAACAAAAGTAATTAAAAATGTAAATAATAGCTTAGCCTTATAAAAACGTCTTTTTACAAATGACTGAGCTAGTATTACTAATACTGCTAAAGAACAAAATATTAATGGTATTAGTGGAGATTGTTCAATCCATTTATCCATTAAATATCACTCCCTAATTATTTAAAAAGAACATCATAATATGCATACAATATTAATATTGCCACAATAATTAATGACACTAACAATACAATTACTGGCTTACCTAGCTTAGATGGTGTATTATAATTCTTTGTTCTTAGCAAGAAATTAAAGGGCGCAGTTATAATTTCAATAATAGCACTGAAAATTCTCATAATTATTACCTCCTATGATCTTCCTAAGAATAAATTTAAGTACTCTAATAGCTCATTTTTACTATCCATTATTTTCATGAATCCTGCGTTAGCAACATGGATAACACCAGTTTCCTCAGAAACAATAATAGTTAAAGAATCCGTAACCTCAGAAATACCTACAGCCGCTCTATGACGTGAACCAATTGTCTTATCTAATGTTTCATCCTGTGTTAATACATAATAGGCACCCGCACAAATAATTTTATTACCACGAATAATAACTCCACCATCATGTAATGGAGAATCCTTAATAAAAATTTGTTCTAATAATTCTCTTGATATATCTGAATTTAATTGAATAGCTCTTTCTGCATATTGTTCTAAGGAGTTATGCTGTTCAATAGTAATTAAAGCACCAACCTTTACAGCTGACATATTAAATACTGCATCTACTATAGCTTCCTTTGTAGCATGAGTAGATGATACAATAAGCTCAGTTTTATTATCTATTCTCTTATGTACCTCCATAAGCTTTCTAAGCTCAGGAGCTACAATCACTGCAGCAATAATAATATAGCAGCCTAAAACAACTGTATATAATTTAGTAGCAACCTCTAAATTTAATTCCTTAGATATTAACCAAATTAATAGCATTAATAATCCAATAAGAACTAAATTCATTGCCTTTCTTATCTTAAACGCAATAAATACAATTAATGAAATAATGATTAACGTAAAATAAATATCTAATGCAATTTTAGCTATATCATTTTCAACAAAAAATTCTTTAATTGTATCAATAATTAAATATGACATATTATCATCCTTTCTAATTTTATATTAGAAATATAAAAATTTACATACTTCTTAATTATTATACACTAAGACTAAAAAACATTAAAGTAAATAACAAGAAAAAAAGAAAAAAACATTGAATAAATCAATGTTCCTTATATAAGAAAGGTAGGTTTGAAAATGAACTTTTAATTGATAAATCAATAAGGCAAGTTCATAAGCCTAATTATAAAAAAATGGTGCCTCAGGGCAGAATCGAACTGCAGACAAAAGGATTTTCAGTCCTTTGCTCTACAGACTTAGCTACCGAGGCATCATAATGGCGGTCC
>JAFTQR010000030.1 GCA_017462645.1 Acholeplasmatales bacterium
GATTATCCCGAAGGAATATGTAAAAAATGTAATGGTAAAACTATACCATTAGATGTTTTTGATGAATAATATTAATGATTAATGTTAAAATATGCCCTATTTAAGGTAGGGCTTTTTAGTGTTTATTAAGTATTTTTAAACTCAACTTGGAATTTACTAATAAAAGAAAAAAGAAATCATACTGCGATATATATCGCACCAGGATTTCTCATTCTTTTATCATTATCTGGAATTTTATCTCTATAGGGGAATTTTTGATAGGAAGGATTAAAGATATCTATATCACTTCCAAATACATATCCCTTTATAAATTTAGATTCTAAATATTTATTTAGTTCCTCTATTACTGCTGTTTTAATTTTATGATTTTTACCCTTACTACCATAGCCTACAATAAGGCATAATAGCTTATCCTTATCCTTTTTAGCTAGCATTATTGATTCCTTTAAATCATATAAGGCAACCATAACAGTTTCCTTATTAGAATGAATATCTCTTGTAAGCATTAATAATCACTCATACGAAGGAATTCTCCTTCATTCTCCTTACAACTTAACACCTTAAGATATAGCATATTATCCTCCTCTATACCCTCTAAATGGATAATATCTATTACCTCACAAATACATTCTGTTTTGCTATTATTAATAATTATGGCATTATCAATAACGCTATAATCAATATTCTTTAATTTATCTAATTCATTAGAATGACCTTCTCCTATTTGATTAGCTACATTCATTTGTTCCTTTTTTAATGAAGAAAAACCAATATAATCACCCTTAGAAATATTATTACCTGTAACACTTTGGCTGCCAAGTAAACAAACAATTTTATCATAATCAACATGCATACTCCATGCACAGCACATTACATAATTAATATCATTCTTCTTCACTCCTAAAATATTAACACTATGATCTAAAGCTCTATAATTCATTGTTTATTACTCCATTCTCTAATAATATTATCTTATTGTTATCTTTAGTGATTCCATAAGTCATTAAGGAATCACTACCAAATACTAAATCAATATGATATTTAGCTATATTAGTCTTTTTATGATTGTCAACTGCCATACCTAAGGCTAAATGACAGCCTGTATTTTCATCAAGAAGGGTTGTATACATTGTAGAGTAATTTAAGGTTTCAGCTAAAGCTATTTCTCCAGCATAAAACAAACCCTTATCCAAGGCTAAAATATCATCTAAATTTTCATTATTTATTACCATACCATGTCTAAATGTAAGGCTATAATTTTCAATTAATTTATTATTAAAATATAAAGCCTTTGTACCAACTAATATACCATCAACTAGATACATATCAGGTGAGGTATAAACCTCTAAGCATGGTATATTTGGCTGATATTTAACACCTAAATTGTTAATTTTATACTTATTATGAGGCTTTAATTTATTAATTAAACCAACTATCAAATCTGTCCCCTCATTAGTTATAAAATGTAATTTAGCTATATTATTTTCTTCTATTTTTTCTATTAAACTATCTATTTTTGAGCTATTAAATGTCATATGAAATATTCTATTCCATAATTCATCATAGCTTATATTTAGCTTATTAGCCCAATAATGATTTGCTGCAGCACATATACACCATGTTGAATTATTCTTATTAAAATATTCATTAATAAATCGAAATCTATGATTATTTTTATTAAAATAAGTAACACCATTAGTGTTAGCTAATGGTATTGTGAAAGGGGATTTAATAGATATTCTAGAAAATCCCTTACTTATTAAATATTCATATTTTTCAATCATAGAGGCTATATATTCCTCCGGATTAAAATTAAGTCTTCTTTCTAAGGCTCTACCATCTGTATAGGTAATTACAATATCAAAAATATTTCTTTCCTTAAGCTTAGAAACAATTAAATTAATAAAATCCTCTATATAGCTAGATGCTACTATTTCAACGCACATATTACTATGTGCAGCAATACCATTATCTAGGATATAATCAATATATTTATTAATCAAGCTTTAATCTTGCCTTTACATATCCTTCAATAGCATCTACACACTCATCTACACCAATCTTAGAATTGATACAAAGGTCATAATTTGATGCCTTACCCCAATCCTTATCAGTATAGAAATTATAATAGCTTCTTCTTTTCTTATCAGTCTTTTGAATAATAGATTGTGCCTTATTAGGATTAACACCATAATATTCTATAGCTCTTTCTACTTTTTCCTTAATAGGAGCTGTAATAAAGATAGATATTAAATTTGGATAATCCTTTAATACATAATCAGCACATCTACCTACAATTATACAAGATTCCTTTTCAGCAATCTTTTTAATTGTATCAAATTGTGCTAAAAATACCTTTTGGCCTAATGTCATATCATAAGAATATATACCTAATCCAGCTCCAAATACCCCATCCTTCTTCTCATCATAATTCTTAAATATATTTTCAGAAAGACCTGATTCCTCAGCTGCCTTAATTAATAATTCACTATCATAAAAGGCAATTCCAAGCTTTTCAGCTAAAAGCTTACCAATAAAGCGGCCACCGCTTCCATATTCTCTACCAATAGTAATAACGTATTTCATAAAAGTCACCCCTTATTATCTTTAATACTATTATAACATATTATAAATTAATTAAAAATATATTTTTATATGTTGACAACAATAAACTTTATGTTATAATAAAGAAGCGAATAATATGGCCCGTTGGTGAAACGGTTAACACACATGCCTTTCACGCATGCATTTATGGGTTCGAACCCCGTACGGGTCACCATATTGTTATCAATAATAATCACATAATTTTATCCCTTAACAATCCTATTAACATGTGATTATTATCTAAAAAAGAGCACCACAAGGTGCTCTTTTGTTTTATATTAAATTCTCTATCAGCATTGTTACATAGCCAAATAATAATGATGTAGTGGCTAATATTATAAATATATATAATAAATCCTTAGTACTATTTCTATTCTTAAATAAATAAATTAAACCTAAGCCAGCATTAACACATAAGCCTGCAAGCAAAGCACCAAATGGTATACCACCTATAACAAATAGCTCAGATATTAAAACAGATGATGCACAATTTGGTATTAGACCTACTAATACACATAATAATGGTGATAATATTTCATTATTGCTTAGGAATGATATTATATTATCCTGTCCTACATAATAAATAATTATTCCAAACAATAGATTAACTACTAAAACATAAACAAAAATATTTAACGCATGAACTAAAGGATGTATCACATGGTGATGCATCTTTTTCTTATGCGCACAATGCTCTAATGTTAGAGTATTCTCTATAGGCTCTAAATCTCTTTTAATAAATAAATCTACAATATAGCCAATAATAAAACCACCAACAAATTTAATTATTAATAGTAATATACCATATATATAATTACCACTAGTAAAAATAATTGGTAATGCCTCATCACTACACGAAAAAAATACTGCAATAATACAGCCCATACTTATATGTCTTTTAATATATAAATCAGAGGCCATAACACTTATACCACATTGAGGAATAAGACCTGCAAATGATGATACAATTGGAGATGATTTTTTATGTTTTTTAAGTAAATTAGAAATCTTATTCTTAAAAAACGATAAGATAAAATATAAAACAAATGCGAATAATAATACCTTAAGACTATCTAATATAGCGTGCCATATAACATGCCACATTATTTACAATCCTTACAAATACCATTAATATCTGAGGAATATTGATTAATTGAAAAGCCATGAGCCTCATATATATGATTAACAAAGGAATTTGCTTCACTACATTTTAAATGTGTAATCTTACCACATTTAACACATTTTAAATGAAAATGATTATGACAATCATCAGCATATTGATACTCATACATTTTCAAATCATTATTATATACTTTTCTTATAATCTTCTCTTCCTCTAGGCTTTTTAATTGACGATATATCGTTGCCTTATTCATAACATTATCTAAATCACAAATAAGCTTAACAGCTGAATATGATTGAGATTTATTAGTTTCGAATATATCTATTAAAAGCCTTTTATGATCTGTTTTATACATAAAATCCTCCAATATGCGACCGAGTCGCAAGTGTTATTATAAATTAATTAAAAATAAATTTCAAGTTATATTTACTTTAAATATAAAATATGTTAAAACATATTTGGTGATTTTATGCTAACAAAAGACAAAATATTTGAAATTTTTAAAAATTTAGATTTAAAAAATAATGATACTATTATGATTCATTCAGGACTTAGAGCTATTGGTAAAATAGATGGGAATGCTGAGGGATTAATTGAA
>JAFTQR010000031.1 GCA_017462645.1 Acholeplasmatales bacterium
CATCATGAACTATTCCTTTAAATGTATTTTTATGCTCGATTTTAACAGGTAAGCACATTCTACCATCTCTAATAACTATTAGCTGCTCTGTAAGCATTGAAGCTCTTGTTGTTAATAATTCATTAAGCTTACTTCTTAATCTATTCTCTAAAGATTTTAATGATTTTCTAATCATAAATAGCTCTCTAGAGGCATTATCTAGTACCTTAGAGTCAGGGCCAATGGCTAATGTTATATTTGTTTTTAATGCTTGTGGATTATTAATTACCTTTATATATTCATCTAGATAAGGAGTCTCTAGCTTAAATGTTTTTAATTGATTAAAATATTTTATAACATTATTACCACAGTCTAATAGTCCAACAATATTAAGAAGCTCATCACTTCCTAATACTCCACCAGCTTTAGCTCTTTGAATAGCTTTTTTAATATCATATAAGCCACCAAGTGGTAGCTCTCCATATTTAATTATAGCTTGATATGCTTCCTTTGTTTCTAAATTTAGCTTTAATATTTCATCATAGCTATTAGCTGGATTTAGATTATTAATTAACTCTTTAGCATAATTTGTTTTAGCAAAATTGGCTAAATCTAAAATTATTTTATTAAATTCTAGAGTTTTTATATCATATTTCATAAGACACCTCTAAGAAAAAAATATAGGAAGGACCTATATTTTTTATAATTCTAATAAATCTATATGTTCTTTTAAATTAATATATGTGACAACATTAGAACCACCAACATCAGTTGTTGGCTGAACGAATATCATTTCACATTCGTTGATATATTTTAATAATGATTTTGTGTTTGGATATATTACATATAGCTTTTTAATAGCTTTTTCACTAGATGGAATATCAAGTCTTAATAAAGGCTCAACATCAGGTACAAAACGCATTGTTTCATCGTTAAATGATTTTCTTAATTGCCATTTTAAAGGATTATTAATACATATCTCTTCATTTCCAAAGTTAGGAATTACCTTTATATAATAATCACATTTTGGAGTTATAAATTGATAATCATAAGTTTTTTCGTTATTTCTAATTATGTTATATCCCTCATTATTTTCAGGAATACTATGCTTTATCATGTCTTCTACATCTGAGTACATTTTCTTTATTTTATTTTTATTGATAAAACTCATTGTTAATACAAATGCAACTAAAATTATTAATAATACACCTGTAATTATTAAAATGATTTTTAATATATCTGGCATAAAATCACCTATTTCTTATTTTTAAAATATTTAAAGAACATAAAAATTAAAACCATATATATTACTACTCCAAGGAATAATAATACAAATGATGTGTAGATGAAAAAATTATTAAAATTTATGGCTCCTATTATTAATAGTGATGAGCCTGCACAAACTAAAATAAAGGCCAATAATACTAAACAATATTTAATAATTTTAGATTTTTTATCCATTTTTTATACCTTCATTAATTATTCCTTCAACCTCTAGACCAATTTCAGTAGTATTTTTACCTTTATATTCTTCTTTTGAGATTGGTTTATGGAAAATAATTTTAATAATTTTCTTTTTTCTACGCTTTGTCTCACTAATTTTTGAAGAACCAATTATACTACAAGGTAAAATTGGAGCCTCAGCTTTTGTAGCTAGCTTATAAGCACCAGCTCTTAAATTAACCATTTCATCTGTATCTCTTGATTTAATTCCACCCTCAGGGAAAATAATAATTGGAAGACCACCCTTAACGAGCTTTATACCTTGGACAATTGATTTTGCAGCCTCTCTATCATTTTCTCTATCAATTGGAATTGCACCAAAAGTTTTAGTTATAAGCTTCATTATTGGATGAACAAATAATGATTTTTTTCCTATTGCAGTACATTTAACATGCATTGCATAATAAATTATTAATGGATCCATATTAGATTTATGATTACCATAAATAACAAATGTACCATTTGGAATATTTTCTTTACCAACTATATCAAGCTTAATATGGAATACCTTTAATACAAGCCATACAGCATTTCTTAAGATAAAATGCTTTAATGAATTAGTACATTTTGTTTTTGATGCAAATAATAGGTATATTAATAATAATAAGACTAAAGTAATAGCACCAGAGATTATTCCAAGTGGAATCCATAAAAATAGATACCAGCTTGATAATGGAATTAAACTATATAATAGTGAATATCCTACTGATAGGATAATCAATAATATCACAAATAGCATAAAAATTACTTCCTTTCAAATAAGGTATATCTAACTAATTCACTTTCCTCTTCCCAAATTAAATTATATTTTGAAAAATCAATTGTAGGAAAATATTTATCTCCTTCATGTGTTCCCTTAATGTAAGATATATATAATCTATCTGCATAGGGTAGACATAATTTATAGATTGTAGAACCACCTACAACCCAAATATCTTCATTGAAGCTTTGAATAAATGGAATAAGGTCATTAATAACTATTGCATCATCTAATACTAAATCCTTATTAATAGATGCAACATATATTTTTCCATATGGTAAAGGCTTAGTTTTATAATAGCCTTTTAATGAAAAATATGTTGCCTCACCCATTAGTACAGTTTGACCTCTTGTTTTATTTCTATAATAAACTAAATCTTCCTTAATATGCCATGGAATTTTATCACCAATACCGATCAATTGGTTTTCATCCATAGCCCAAATCATATTAATCATTATACTGCCACCTTACCCTTTATAGCCTTATGAGGATTATAATTTTCTAATGTGAAGTCCTCATATTTAAAATCAAAAATAGATTTTACATTTGGATTAATTTTCATTGTAGGTAATTCTCTTGTATCTCTTGATAGCTGAAGCTTAACCTGTTCCTCATGATTTGAATAGATATGAGCATCACCAATTGTATGAACGAAATCACCTAAGTCTAAGCCACATACCTGCGCAATCATCATTGTAAATAATGCATAGCTTGCAATATTAAATGGAATACCTAGGAATACATCACCACTTCTTTGATATAATTGACAAGATAATTTACCATTAATAACATAGAATTGCATAAAGCTATGACATGGAGGTAATGCCATTTGGTCAACCTCGCATGGATTCCATGCACAGATAATTAATCTTCTACTATTTGGATTAGTTTTAATTTGATTAATTAGGTTAGATAATTGATCAATACCTTCACCATTAAAATCTCTCCATTGCTTACCATAAACAGGTCCTAGCTCACCCCATTTAGCAGCAAATTCATTATCATTTTTAATTTTTAAAACAAATTCTTCTAATGTTTCATTTTTATATGAATCACTTTTTTTATATATTTCATATGGCCATTCATTCCAAATTTTAACATCATTATCAACTAAATACTTAATATTAGTTGAACCAGATATAAACCATAATAGCTCATGAATAATTCCTTTTAGGAATACTTTTTTAGTTGTTAGCAAAGGAAAGCCCTTATTTAAATCAAATCTCATTTGATAACCAAATAAAGAATATGTACCTGTACCAGTTCTATCTCCCTTATATGAGCCTTCTTCTAAAATTTTCTTGCATAAATCTAAATATTGCTTCATAAAAAAATCACCTAAATATATTATATAATATATTTTGTCAAAAAGGAAGAGAAAAAAAGAAAGCTAGCATGCTAGCTCTCTATTAAAGTATAACCTGTAATATCAATAGGCTTTAAATTAGTTGTTTTAAATATAATATTAGATTCTGCCTCATAGTAGTAATATAATGTATTAACTATATTATCATTTGAAAAAATCTCTTCTTTGGTATATTGCATTTTCATTGAAGCTTCATTATCATTAAAAATATATTGAATTGTTGAAGTTATTTTTCTGCCATAATCAGCATCATTAATATCTAATGCAATGGTATATATGTTATTGTTTACATAATATTTTCTTCCATCAATAGGTCTTGAATTTCCTAACCAGTTAGTAAAAAAATCAGAAAAACCATTATTAGACAAATTATTATAGATGAATTTTTCATTATCAATTGAATAATTCTTATTGTTTATGTCTATGCGTATATTATTACTTGATTCTAATTGATATTGATATTCAGATAATGTATCCTTATCGCTAATTGATATATTTTCAGAATTATTTCCTTTTTCATAATGCTCATCACTATTTATTTTTTCATAAAATATTTTATTTATAGAATCATTTTTAGAAGTATTATGTTCATTAATTTCATAATTATCTATAGTTTCTCCTTGCTTTTTATTAGATTTAGTATATGAGTTATATACATATACATAATCGGGATAGCTTTCAAATTCTTCCTCTGGACCTAGTATATCAATTGTTCTTTCAAGAAAATGATTATAAATTTCATCATATGTTACCTCAGTACCTTTTTCTTTAAAAAATGGTTCTTCCTTTTTATTGCATGATGTAGTTATAAATGTAAACGTTAATATTATTATTAAAAAAAATATTTTTTTAAATTTCATAAGTTTTGCCTCCTATAACGTTAAGACTGTAACATAAATATATAATGTGCCCGGTGTTCCAAAATATTCATTTATTGTTAAAATTATTGATTCTCCTTTATTTAAATTAATCGTCAATGAGGCATTTGGATCATACACGTCATTTTCTTCATCAATATAATCACCATCATAGACATATGTCTTGCCATCATTTATTATTATCTCATTAAATTCAGTATCTAATATGCTGGATGTTGATATAGTTAGTCTTTCATTAGTTTGTGCAGTGTATATTAACGTACAAGTATTATTTTCATTTATATATGTTTGAATTACTTCTTGTTCTTTAGAATGAATGACATCATTAACTATATTCAATGAAATATTAGATAAATAGTTTAAATATTGATTAATAATTGTTATTTTATAAATTATATTCTTTTTTAATGTGAATAAATAATTAGTTGAATTTGAGTTTGATAATTCAATTTCACTATTAATTGTAGTAGATGAGAATAATTTACGTGATATATTAATTGACAAATTATTATTATTTAATTTAAATAGGTGGTTACTATTATTATCTGGTAAAAAATTAAATTCAATTGAATCATTTGAAATAATGCTTGTGTTCTTGAAAGATTTTATGGATAAAGATACATTTAATATGTTAGACGTATTACATTTTACCAAAATTAAATATTTTGTGTTTTCTTCTAATAAAAATGAATCATTAATTGTTTGAATATTTGTTTTTTCAATAGATGTTTCATTAACTTTATAAATAGAAGCAGTTTCTAATATGTTATCGCTATAATCTATAAGAGGTAAAGATGAAATTAATTGAAATTCATTAAGTGTATTTATTCCTTTTAATGTGTATATAGCTGTATAATTTACATCTACAATAAAATTATAAACGTCAGAGTTTAATGAATTTGTTAAATAATTATTTTCATTTAAAGTTCCCTCATCAAATAAATCATACTCAATTGAAGCAACAATTAAATTTTCAAAATCCTCACTGTCCCCATTTATCTTTCCACCAGTACTTATGTTATTTTCATCAGTTATAGAAAAACTAAAATTAATATAATTTTTAGTTGGTACTATAATTTCACTTTGTTCTTCAGCATAAAAAAAATCAACTACTATATCATTAGAATTATATGTATTTATTGTATTTAAGTTTGAATGTATATCTCCAACATTTATAAAAATATTTTTAATTAATCTATTATAATAATCACATTGAAGTTTATGTTGATTAAAAAAAACGTAATTTTCACTAATAGGATTATGTTTAATTTCAATATCGCAAGTATTATCAATAAATATTTGAGATCCGACATCATTAATAAATAAGATATATGATGCAGCAGTATTTAATTCACCAATTGCGAACACAAAAATATCAACTATAATATTATCTTTATCTTTTGATAGATTAATATTTTCAAGTTTATAACCATCAGTACTATATTCATTACTATCAATAATAATTGAATACGTATCATATTCCATTGATACCTTTGTTAAAAAAAGTCCATTATCATTGTAACAATTATAACCACTATCCTTATCATTTAATGTATATTTGTTTTCAACAATTGACGAAATTGCTAGATTATTCATATTGAAATTTGGTGTTTCTGGATATACATTCGGAATTATAATAAAATCTTCTGAATAACCTTCTTCAACAAGTACATTTAGTTCTTCTAAACTTGTATAATTTTGATTTTCTTTTAAATAAATTTTATGGTCAGCCATATTTTCAGTTTCTATCGTATAATATCTTGCTGAAAATAATGGATTTAATTTAAATGTAGTTTGTAAAATTGAACTGTATGATGGCTTTAAATATGTATAATCTATGATAAAAATATCTGAGACATATGCAAATCTTAAAGTTTTTGTGTTAAATTTGTTATAGTCTTCAACTATGTCATCTTTTATAAATGTTTTAATATAAAAACCATAATCAAGACCAAAATACGAATATTCACCAACCATTTTAAAATATTCTTCAGGAATTATTTTTGTAATTGCATCAGAAGCATTAGCTATCAATCCAGCACCTTGTTCATAAATATTACCTCCATATTTAAAATAATCAATACTTGTCCCACTATTAGATTTATTAGAATACCTTAAATATTTATCATCTTCTAGTAAATAAATATATGAGTCAGCATAATCCTGAATATTATATTCGATGTCTAAATCATCAATTGAACTAATATCAACATCATCCTTGTTTGTCAATAAGTTACATTTATCTTGTAAATTTATTGTATTATCATTAGCATAAATATCAAAATTAATAAAAGATGTAAAACAAAATGCTAATAGTATAAAAATTAAAAATTTATTTATTTTCATGTAACCTCCATATGTATTTTTGCATAAAATTTCTAAATATATTATATAATGTATTTTGTCAAAAAGGAAGAGAAAAAAAGAAAGCTAGCATGCTAGCTCTCATCTTCCTTATCCTGTGCGTCTAAATCATCAAAATATACTACACGATCAGCGATAAGATCATTAATAGGAATAACGGCGCCTGTGGATATTGTTTCTTTGCGTGGGCTTATTCTACCTTTAATTCCTATTCTTTTTCCTTTTTTAAGTGAATCGATACATAGATCAATTAATGCATCCCAAATTGATACACGAATGTAATCCTTTGAATAGCTTCCATCTGCGTTTTTGAAGTCTCTAGTGACAGCTAAAACTACATTAACAACCTTTTTACCATCCTTAACCTCTCTAACTTCAACGTCATATGCGATTACACCTACAAGCATGAAATAATTATACATGATTGCCTCCTTTCGGAGTTAATATAGCATTAATTTTTATTCAATTAAAATTTCTAATTTAGAAATTATTTTGTTAAAAATTATGGATTTTTGATATAATTTCTAAAATAATTTGTTCTTTTTTTTATTAAAATAAATATTTTTTTAGGATTTGGAAATTAAATATTTTTTATAGATAAAATTAACAAAAAAATGGGAAATCAAAGTTTCCCATTTTTTTCTTATTTTCCAGCAAGCTCTAGACTTATTTTCATCATGTTATGGAATGAATTTTGTCTTTCCTCTGCAGATGTAACCTCATGAGTTATAAATGAATCAGAAATAGTTAATAAACATGCTGCTTTTTTATTAGATGCTTTTGCGTTTGCGAATAAGGCAAAGCTTTCCATTTCTACAGCCTTACAGCCAAATTTATCATGAACATTCTTCCATCTATTAGGATCTTCTGCATAGAATACATCTGAAGAATGAATTCTAGCCTCCTTTAATTCTATTCCAAGCTTATTTGCAGCCTTTCTAAGCTTATTATTTACTGAAGTATTACTCTTCATAGTTTTAGCTCTAAAATTAAAAGCAACCTTAGCATAATTTGATTCAGAATATGCATCAGTAACTAATACAGTATCATAGACGTTAAGCTTTTCATCATATGAGCCTGCAGAACCAATTCTAACTATACACTCTACATCATAGAAATTAAATAGCTCATATGAATAAATACCAATTGATGGTTGTCCCATACCAGAGCCCATTACACTAATTCTTTTACCATTGTATTTACCTGTGTAACCTAATATATTACGAGTTGATGTAAAGCAAATTACATCTGTTAAATATGTATCCGCAATAAATTTAGCACGTAATGGATCACCAGGCATTAATACAGTTTTAGCGATTAATGATGGGTCACTACAACTAATATGCGGAGTTGGAATTTTGCTCATCTTCATATCCCTCCATTATTTGAACACCACTACTACAGCCAATTCTTTCAGCACCTGCTAAAATCATTTCTTCAAATGCTTGTTTATTTCTTATACCACCTGATGCCTTTACCTTACAAGCACCATCAACTGCTTCCTTCATTAGCTTTACATCAGCTGCGGTAGCACCACCAGTACCAAAGCCAGTTGATGTTTTTACAAAATCAGCACCAGCCTTTGCAGCCATTTTACAAGCCATTATCTTTTCCTCATCAGTTAAATAGCATGTTTCAATAATAACCTTAACTAAAACACCATTTGCAGCATCAACTACAGCTTTAATATCCTCATAAACTAATTCCCAATCAGCAGCCTTTGCAGCACCAACATTAATAACCATATCAATTTCATCAGCACCATCTGCTATAGCTTGAGTTGTTTCAAATGCTTTAACCTCTTTAGTATTTGCACCTAAAGGGAAACCAATTACTGTACAAACCATAACATCAGTTCCATTTAATAGCTTATGTGCAAATGCAACATTAGCGGGATTAACACAAACTGATGCAAAATGATATTTATTTGCCTCATCACAAAGTTTTAATATATCATCAGGTGTTGCAGTTGCCTTTAATATATTATGATAAATATCTTTTTACTTATACTTTTTCATTCTCCATTTTTTATTTTATATAAAATAAAGAGGCTGTAAATATCTCATTACAACCTCTTAATTAACTATTTAGTAATATTAAGTTTAATTTGAGATATTAAATATCTAAAATTTTATCTAAGGATAAATAGTTTAATGATACTGTTAATGGTGCAAATCTATCCTTAGTTAATATCTTGTGAAGCTTTTTAGCATTTTTCGCATCTAGCATCTGGATTACACCATAGCCATCGATAGGTCTAAATAGCTTTTCTGACTTCATCATTACCTCAGACATAGGTAAATATTTTTTAACCTTTCCATCATTTAGATATAAAATATCTACTGCTGGTGGTAGGATGAATGATGATTGACCATCCCATTCTACCGCTACGAATGCAGTTCTAGATTTTTCTGCATGTAGGAAATGATAATTTGATATATTAACCTTGTTTTTGTCTAATAATATTTCAAGTCTTGATCTTCTTTGTAGATAACCATAAACCTGAGTCATAGTTTGAGGGTCTAATCTATTATATTGAGCAACCTCATCCTCATTTTTACCAGCATATGCACGCTTCCAAGCATCAAATGCTTTAATCATCATTGATCTTCTAAATGGGCATACATCCTCATAGGCTTGGTTATAAACATGGAATTTAAATTTCTTAACGATTTCTTCCATTATATCTAAAATTATTTCAACAGAGTAATTTGGTAACAATACATTGAACTCAACATAGAAATTTACATCAAAGAATTTTGGATTTAATCTTTCTAGATGAGGAACTACAGATTTTGACGCCATAACAAATCTAGCCTCAAAATTTAGTATTGGATGATAATAAATAAATATACGGTCGTCAAGCTTTTTTTCCATAGTTATATTTGGATTAGCTTGAAAATATGTAATTAAATCACTTTTTTCATAAATTCTAGTGCCTTCTTTTAAGAAATAAAAGCGAAAATCCATATCATCACCACCTTAAATCGAACTGTTTACTCTAATTCTAACATTTTTTTTACATAATGTCAAAATCTAAGATTATTTAGAAATAATTGTTTTACATCTTGGACATAGCTCATCCTCATCAACGAATGGGACAATCATCCAGCATCTAGCACATGTATGACCTTGTGCAGGTGCTACATCTACCTTGAATTCATTTCCGTCTTTAAATTCTAATTGTGAAACAATTAATAATTGAGCGGCTTGTTCCTTAATAGGCTCAAATACCTTTTTAGCATTACTATCTAAAGTAATAGTAAGCTTAGCATTGAAGCTCTTACCAATAATCTTTTGGCTTCTTGCTTCCTCTAAAGCCTTTAATACGATGTCTCTATATTTCATAAATTCATCTAAATTAGCCTCAAGGCTAGAGTCTAAATTAGAATCAACCTCTGGCATATTAGTTAAATATACATCCTCTGCTTGCTTATATTCTAAAGAATCATATGCTTCAGACATAGTATGAGGAAGAATTGGAGTTAATAGCTTAATTAATGCATTTAAAATTTGATAGAAAACTGTTTGTGTAGATAATCTCTTATTTGATTTTGGATCTTCAATATATAAAATATCCTTAGTAAAGTCTAAATAGAATGCTGATAATGTATTTGCGATATAAGCATTAACATTTCTATATACCTCACCAAAATCAAAATTATCATAATTATCTTTAATTTGCTTAATAAACTTTTGAAGCTTAATATACATATATTTATCTACTTCCTCGAGCTTATCATAAGGTAATGAATCACTAGTATTGAAGTCAGATGTATTAGTTAATAAGAATCTTAATGTATTTCTAATCTTACGATATGATTCAGATACTTGCTTTAGAATATCTTTAGATAAAGGCATATCAGCACGATATTCGATAGATGCA
This sequence comes from Acholeplasmatales bacterium, assembly GCA_017462645.1. Classification (GTDB taxonomy): domain Bacteria; phylum Bacillota_I; class Bacilli_A; order Acholeplasmatales; family Anaeroplasmataceae; genus Anaeroplasma. The sequence continues at coordinate 10,737 of JAFTQR010000031.1, forward strand.
ACCCATAATCTTAGGATATCAGCACCTGATTCATTACATACCTTAATAGGATCAACTGTATTACCTAAAGACTTAGACATCTTTCTTCCTTCACCATCTAATGTGAAGCCATGAGATACTACTGTCTTATATGGTGCAACACCAGTTGTAGCAACACCTGTAATAATTGATGAATTAAACCAACCTCTATATTGATCTGAGCCCTCTAAATATAAATCTGCAGGATATTGTAATCCTCTTCTCTTAAGTAACATGTATGATGAGCCTGAATCAAACCAAACATCCATAATATCTGTTTCTTTTCTAAAGATTCCGTTAGGGCTACCAGGATGAGTAAAGCCCTCAGGTAATAAATCCTTAGCTTCTCTTTCAAACCAAACATTAGATCCATATTGTCCAAATAATTCAGCAACATGCTTTAAAACGTCTTGATCAATAATTTCTTGATCATTTTCAGCATAGAATACTGGAATAGGTACACCCCAAGCTCTTTGACGAGAAATACACCAATCATGTCTATCCTTAATCATATTAGAAATACGTACATCACCCCATTTTGGATTCCATGTTACATTTCCAATAGCTTTTAGGATATCATCCTTAATTGGATCAATAGATGCAAACCATTGAGGAGTGGCTCTAAAGATTACAGGCTTCTTAGTTCTCCAGTCATGAGGATAGCTATGGCAAATCTTAACACATTTCATTAAGCATCCACAAGCATCCATGTCCTTGATAACTTCTTCATTACAGTTGGCATAGAACATTCCCTCATATCTACCTGCTTCCTTCATCATATAACCCTTTGAATCAACAGGACATAAAATATCTAAGCCATATTGCTTACCAACCATAAAGTCATCCTCACCATGACCAGGAGCGATATGAACTAAACCAGTACCATCTGTAGTTGATACATAATCACCTAAAATACATGGTGATACTCTATCATATAATGGATGCTTATATTTTAAGCCTTCTAATTCTGTACCCTTATGATAGCTTATAATTTCAACATTTCCTAATTCTAATAATTCAGTAAGCTTTTCTAATAGCTCTCTACCAAAGATAAATTTACCCTTTTCAGTATTAGCTACAACATATTCAATTTGAGGACCAGCACATACTGCAAGGTTTGCAGGTAATGTCCATGGTGTTGTAGTCCAAACTAGGAATGCAGCATCCTTAAATGCTTCACTGCCCTCTACTACTGGTAGCTTAAAGTAAATTGATGAATCCTCTTTATCCTTATATTCAATTTCAGCCTCTGCTAAGGCAGATTCACTAGATGGTGACCAATATACTGGCTTTAAGCCCTTATAAATTAAACCTCTTTCAGCCATTTTAGCAAATACTAAAATTTGATCACGCTCAAAGTCATGCTGTAATGTAATATATGGATTTTCATAATCAGCTAAAACACCTAGACGCTTAAAGCCCTTCTTTTGACGTTCAACCTGCTTATAAGCATATTCAGTACATAAATCTCTAAATTCAGCTGTAGTTTTATCCTTACGAGATACACCAGCCTTTTGTAATGCATTTTCAATTGGTAAGCCATGAGTATCCCATCCAGGAATATATACTGACTTATATCCATTCATATTCTTATATCTTACAACAAAATCTTTAAGGATTTTATTTAAAGCATGACCTAAATGGATATCACCATTTGCATATGGAGGGCCATCATGTAATGTATATTCTCTTTTACCCTCATTCATTGCTATTCTTTTATTATAAAGATCCATCTTTTCCCATTTTTCTTGAATTAATGGTTCCTTATTATTAAGATTACCTCTCATTTCAAAGCTTGTTTTACCCATATATAGGGTATCCTTATAGTCCTTCATTCTCTCTTCCTCCTAAAATATAAAAAGTCCTTAGATTAATCTAAGGACGAATTATCGCGGTACCACCTTAGTTCTATATAAATATTATATAGCACTCATTAATCTGTAACGTAGATATACGAATATGACTTATCCTCATATCAGCTCCACCATTGATACTAATAAACCCATTCTACTGCTTTTCACCTACCAGCAGCTCTCTAAAACCTGTAATTTATTACGGATGGCATCTAAGCTTTTATAATATACATTAGAATTATACTATTATTATTTACTAAAGTAAATAGTAAAATATAAGAAAAAAGGCTTTTTTCAAGCCTTATTCTAATTCAAACGCACCAGTATATAATTGATAATAAGTACCTTTTTCCTCTATTAAGGAATCATGGTTACCTCTTTCAATGATTCTACCTTGGTCTAAAACCATAATACAATCAGAATCTCTTACTGTAGATAATCTATGAGCAATAACAAATACAGTTCTACCCTTCATTAGCTTATCCATACCATCTGATACTAAAGCCTCAGTTCTTGTATCAATTGATGATGTGGCTTCATCTAAAATCATAACTGGAGCATCAGCACAAGCCGCTCTAGCAATTGATAATAGCTGTCTTTGTCCCTGAGATAAATTAGCACCATCATGAGTAAGCATTGTATTAAATCCATTTGGCAATCTTGTGATAAAATCATAAGCATTAGCTATTTTAGCTGCCTCATATACCTCTTCATCTGTAGCATCTAATCTACCATATCTTATATTTTTCATTACTGTACCAGTAAATAGGTTAGTATCCTGTAAAACTATACCAAGTGATCTTCTTAGATCATCCTTTTTAATTTTATTGATATTAATTCCATCATATCTTACCTTACCATCAGCAATATCATAGAATCTATTAATTAGATTAGTTATTGTTGTCTTACCTGCACCTGTAGCACCTACAAATGCAATTTTTTGACCTGGCCTTGCATAAACTGATACATCATGTAAAACCATTTTATCAGGGAAATAACCAAAATCAACATTTTCTAAAACTATATCACCCTTAAGCTCATGATATGTAATTGTACCATCAGCCTGATGAGGATGCTTCCATGCCCAATGTCCTGTTCTTTCATTTGTTTCAGTTATATTACCATTTTCATCTATATTACATCTAACTAAAGTAACATAGCCATTATCAACCTCTGGTGCTTGATTAATTAGCTCAAAGCATCTACCAGCACCAGCCATTGCCATAGCAATCATAGATATTTGTTGAGATACTTGAGCAATTGATTGACTAAAATGTTTACTCATACCTAAAAATGCCGTAACTACGCCAATTTGTAAAATTGGCTCAGCCTGACCCATAAATGTTGCTAGACTTAAATTATAAGCCTCCTTAGTTACTAATATAAATCCAACTCCAGCAATTATTATATATACTAAATTACCAAAATTATTTAATATTGGCATTAATATATTTCCATAATAATTAGCTTTTTTAGCATCAATAAATAATTGTTCATTTATTTTATCAAATGATTCTTTAGCTTCTTCCTCATGGTTAAATACCTTAACCACCTTTTGACCATTCATCATTTCTTCAACATATCCCTCTAAGGCACCAGTTGAGATTTGCATTTTCATAAAATGCTTAGCTGAATTTGAGCCCACACTCTTAATAATTCTAATAATTACAAATACACCAGTAAATGAAATTAACGCAAGCCAAATACTAAAATATAGCATTAATGAAACAATTGTAATAATTGATACTGCAGTTGTAATGATTTGAATTAATGTTTGAGAAATAAATTGTCTAACAGCATCAACATCATTAGTATATCTTGACATAATATCGCCATGTGGATTTCTATCAAAATATCTAATAGGTAATGTTTCCATTTTAGTAAACATATCTTTTCTTAAATGATTTAAGAAGCCTTGGCTTACTCTTGCCATTATTTGTGTATAAATTAATGTAGATATAATACCTATTCCATATACTATACACATTGTAGTTAATATTTGATATAGCTTATCATCAACATCCTTGAAGGTTAATAATGAATCCTCCTTTAATACAGGAGCAATAACATCATCAATGATAGATGATAAGAAAATTGATGCTGACGAACCAATAATTCCACAAATTATAACACATATAATTACAATAATCATTGGTACTTTATAATATTTAAATAAATAGCCTAAAAGCTTTGGAATAACCTTTATATTGTCCTTACTTAGCTTTCTAGCTCCTTTTTGATTAGATTTAACAGCCATTATAAAGCACCTCCTTCATTAGAGGAAATTTTATTTTGAATGTCATGTACCTCTTTATAAATTTGATTATTAGCTAATAATTCATCGTGTGATCCAATACCATCAATATGTCCACCATCTAATACAATAATAATATCTGCATCACTTACTGAAGATATTCTTTGAGCAATAATTATTTTAGTAGTATCAGGTAAATATTTTTTAAAGCTTGAGCGAATAATTGCATCAGTTTTAGTATCAACAGCACTTGTTGAATCATCTAAAATTAAGATTTTAGGTGATTTTAATAATGCTCTTGCGATACATAATCTTTGTTTTTGACCACCAGATACATTAGTACCACCTTGGTCAATATGAGTTTCATATTTATCAGGGAATCTATTAATAAATTCATCAGCACAGGCTAGATGACATACATGCTCTAGCTCCTGTTGTGTTGCATCCTTCTTACCCCATCTTAAATTCTCAGCTATTGTACCTGAGAATAAAACATTCTTTTGTAATACAACTGAAACCATATCTCTTAATGTTTTTAAATCATATTCCTTAACATTTTTACCAGCTACTAATAATTCACCCTCAGTAACATCATATAATCTAGAAATTAAATTAACTAATGTTGTTTTGGCAGAGCCAGTACCACCAATAATACCTACTGTAGCACCAGATGGAATACTTAAATTTATATTTTCTAATGCGAATTTTTCTGCTTTTGTACTATATTTAAATGAAACATTCTTAAACTCAATTGAACCATTATTAATTTCATAAATAGGATTTTCTGGATTCTTTAGAGTACTTTCTTCTTTTAATACCTCTGCAATTCTTTTACCACCAGACATAGAAATACTTATCATTACAAATATAAAATTCAAAAACATAATGGCATTTAATATTTGTATGTTATAAGTTAATAAAGCTTGTAAATCACCAACATTTAAATCTAGTCCCCATGTATCTAATATTATATGAGCACCTAAAATACAAACAATAATTAAGGTAATATTCATTGCAAAATTCATAACTGGAGAATTAATCGCAACAATTCTTTCTGCTTTAGTAAAATCATTACATACCTCATCAGCAGCTTTATCGAATTTATCTTGCTCATAATCCTCTCTTACATATGTTTTTACTACTCTTATACCATTAATATTTTCTTGAATAGATTCATTTAATTTATCATATTTCTTAAATACCTTATCAAATAATGGCATAGCACATTTAGCAACAATAAAGAAGCTTAAGGCAACTAATGGAGCGATACATAAAATAATACCTGCTATTTTAGCATTTAAAGTAAATGCCATTATAATAGAAAATATTAGCATTAAAGGAGAACGAACAGCCGTTCTTATGATCATACCATATGACATTTGAACATTGGCTACATCTGTAGTCATTCTAGTTACTAATGATGATGCACTAAATTTATCTATATTTTCAAATGAGAAATCCTGTATCTTATAATATAAATCATGTCTTAAATTTTTTGCAAATCCTGATGCTGCCTCTGCAGCATATTTTGCGGATAAAAAACCAAATAATAAACCTAATGATGCTAATACTACTAAAGCTATCATTAAATAAATCATTATTTTTATATTATTATCCTCCATTCTATTTATTAGCTCAGCTGTTAATAATGGTAAGCAGCATTCCATTATAACCTCTAAAGTAACAAATAAAGGAGTTAAAATACTAGCTTTTTTATATTCTCTAATACTTTTCATTAATATTTTGAACATAACATCACTCCTTTTTTAAATCAACAAAACAATTATATTACTCTAATAATTTCAAGTCAATATTTTATTTATAAAATATTAAAAAATAACAGGTTACCCTGTTATATTTTAGCAACTGCTTCTATTTCAATTAATCCATCCTTAGGAAGCCTTGAAACTTCTACTAAGCTTCTTGCAGGACTATTAATAAAATATTTAGCATAAATTTCATTAATTTTTCCAAAATCATTTATATCCTTAACAAATACAGTAGTCTTTATTACATTTTCAATACTTGTATTTGCTTCCTCTAAAATGGCTATTATATTTTTAATTGCTTGATGAGTCTGGTCTTCTATTTTATTACCAGCAAATAAGCCTGTTTCAGGATTAATACCTAATTGACCACTTGTATATATAATATTATTTATTACTATTGCTTGGCTATATGGACCAATAGCCTTTGGTGCTTTATTTGTATCAATTTTTTTCATAATTTTAACCTCCAAGATAATTATATTATTTTAAAATAATAAAGTCTAGAAAAATGTCGAATATTGTATAATGAAAAAATATGAAAAAAATATGAAATCACAATAAAAAAATATTGTAAATCAATGCATTTTGTGGTAAATTATTTTCGTAATAAAAAATTTTTATTATAGGAAGGGATAGGAAATGAAAAAGATTTACGAAGGTAAGACTAAAAATGTATATGGTCTTGAAAATGGAAATGTTTTATTAAAGTTTAAGGATGATTGTACAGGTAAGGACGGAGTGTTCGATCCAGGTGAGAATTCAGTTGGATTAACTATTGAAGGTATTGGTAAGGCTAATCTTCAAACTTCTGTTTATTACTTTGAATTATTAAAGCAAGCTGGTATTAAGACTCACTATGTTAGCGCAAATATTGAAGAGGCTACTATGGAGGTTTTACCTGCAACAGTATTTGGTCATGGTTTAGAAGTTATTTGTCGTTTAGTTGCTACAGGTAGCTTTATTCGTAGATATGGTGAATATATTAAGAATGGTACACCTCTTGAGGGCGGATATGTTGAATGTACATTTAAAAATGATGCATTAGGTGATCCATTAGTTACTTCTGAGGGATTAGCTGCATTAGGTGTTATGACTCCTGAAATGTTTGCAAGCATGAAAGAACAAACATTAAAAATTACTAAGATTGTTGCTGATGATTTAAAAACATTAGGATTAGACTTATGGGATATTAAGTTTGAATTTGGTTACAACAATAATGAAGTTATTTTAATTGATGAAATTGCATCAGGTAATATGCGTGTTTATAAGGACGGAAAGATTGTTGATCCTGTTGAATTAACAAAGATTATTAATAACCGTTAATCGTAAAGGAGATTGATTTATGATTCAATCTCCTTTTAATTTTCTAAAAAATAAAGCATTCCTTAAAAATAGAGCACATTACTTCCCACAAATTCTTCTTTTTAACCTCTTTATTAGCTGATATTTCACCATTAGCTATAATATTATTACCTAAATATATATCAATAGTACCATTATAGCTATCATTATATTTATATTTATAGCTATATTCATTCTTTTCATTCTTTTTACAAAGATAATATATATCTTCTTTAATAACAATATCAAATTTATTTTTATAAAGAATATGATCAATCGATTTTAAGCATAAATCCTTAGCTAATATCTTTTCAAGCTTATAATTATTAAATCCATATTTTAATAATTCTAATGATTCACTATTTCTAGTTGTTGATTTATCATATCCAAAAACAACACTTATAAGCTTCATATTATTTTGCTGCATATGTAATGTTATACAATATCCAGAAAAAGATGTATAACCTGTTTTAAGACCGTTTAAACCATCTACTCTACCAACCATTTTATTTGTATTAACAAGCCAAAATGGATTATCCGTATCCTTTCTTATATAATCCTCTTGTATATTAGTGTAATTTAAAACATCAGGATATTTTGTAACTAATTCTCTTGAAATTAAAGCCATATCATAGGCTGATGAGTAATGATTTTCTTTACTTAATCCAGTACAATCACTAAAACATGTATTTTTACAGCCTAGCTCTAAAGCTTTTTGATTCATTTTTTGAACAAAATGAGCTTCACTTCCTTCTATTTCCATTGCTAATAATACTGCACAATCATTTGCTGAGGCTACACATAAGGATTTTATTGCCTCATCAACTGAAATTTGCTCACCTACCTCTAAATAAACTTGGCTTCCGCCCATAGATGCAGCGTATTCTGGTACTACTAGCATTTTATTTTTATCTAAAATATTATTATCCATAGCCTCATATATTAATAATAAGGTCATTATTTTGGTCATAGATGCAGGTGATAGCTTTTCATGTATATTTTTTTCATATAATATTTCACCTGTTGATTCCTCCATTAAAATACCTGATTTAGCACCATTAATAAATGCTCCATCTATTGTATTAGCATTTAATGATAATGGTTTTAATAAAATTGATATAGAAATAACAAAAATAAAGATTATAAGTTTTTTCATAAAATCACCGATAAATATTATTCAAATTATAATAAAAATATGCTAAAATAAGATGGGTGAATTATATGTTGTTTGAATTAGTAGATACTAAAGATGAATTAAAACAAATTGAATTTATGGCTTCTATTATATGGCCTATTGCGTATAAAGATATATTATCAGCTGATCAAATTAAATATATGCTAAATAAATATTTAACATTAGATGCTATATTAGCTAATATTGATGATGGCTATACATATGTTATTATTCATGATGAGGATAATAAAATGGGCTTTATGTCATATAAACTAATGGATACTCAATGCTTCTTATCTAAGCTTTATATACTTCCTAATTTTCAAAATCAGGGTATAGCTAGAAAGGCTATTGAATATCTTCAAGCTTTTAAATTACCAATCACATTAACTGTTAATAAGCATAATGATAATGCATATCAAAAATACCTACATATGGGCTTTACTGTATATGACAGTGTAGTTACTGATATAGGTAATGGATATGTAATGGATGATTATTGTATGGTGTTAAAAAAGGATTAAGTGAAAACTTAATCCTTCTTTTTTTTCTTTTTATCTTTAATTTTTTTCTTATTAATACCTAAATTTTTTATAAAGAATTGCTCCATATTCTTATCAAATCCATTTTTATAAATAAATAGTATATAGTTTTCCTTTAATACTATTTCATATCTATCATCGTATTCTACTACTTTTTTAATACTATCATATTTATATTCAAGCTTATTTGTTTTATCAAATTGAATACAAGATACCATGATACTATGCTCTTTAAATTTATATTCATATGTCATTCCATAATCACATACAATTTTATTTTGCTTATATACCTTTTTAGGGATTCTAAGAAATGTAATTAAATTATATATAACATATATAAAACCAATTATTAAACCAGCTATACCAGTAGCAATAGAATCCTCATCATAATTGTTTAATCCATTTACTAATATTATAATACCACCTATAAAAATTAATGGTATTAAAATAGATTTATATAAATGCTGCTTACGTGTTCTATTTACTAAATCCTTAAATGATTTTTCTTTATCTATAACTGTTTTATTAGTTGCAATCATGTTTTCACTTCCTTAAAAATACATTAGTAATTATACACTAATAATACTTTTAAAACAAGAAAAAAGGAGGATAAATCCTCCTTATAGCTTTATTACTTTACGTTATATAAAGACTTAATACCATCAAATACTGATACACCTGGGAATTGACCACGACCATTTAAATCATCTTCGATTCTGATTAATTGGTTGTACTTAGCAATTCTATCTGTACGAGATGCAGAACCAGTCTTGATTTGACCAGCGTTTGTACCTACTACGATATCAGCAATTGTAGTATCTTCAGTTTCACCTGATCTATGAGAAACTACAGCTGTATAACCAGCTCTCTTAGCCATTTCAATAGCTTCGAAAGTTTCAGTTAAAGTACCAATTTGGTTAACCTTAATTAGGATTGAGTTAGCAACACCCATTTCAATACCCTTAGCTAAACGCTTAGTGTTAGTAACGAATAAGTCATCACCAACTAATTGGATCTTATTACCTAACTTTTCAGTTAAATACTTCCAACCTTCCCAGTCATCCTCTGCAAGACCATCTTCGATAGTAATGATAGGGAACTTTTCACATAATTGAGTATAATATACATCTACCATTTCCTTAGATGTGAATTCACCCTTATCTGCCTTTAAGATATACTTACCTGTTTCCTTGTTATAGAACTCAGATGAAGCAACGTCGATACCTAAACAGATATCCTTACCTGGAACATAACCAGCAGCCTCAATAGCCTCAATAACACGCTCGAAAGCTTCTGTGTTAGAGCCTAACTTAGGTGCATAACCACCCTCATCACCAACAGATGTAACATATCCGTTAGACTTTAAAATCTTCTTTAATGCATGGAATACTTCTGCACCCCAACGTACTGCTTCCTTAACACTTGGAGCACCTACAGGTAAAATCATGATCTCTTGGAAATCAATACAGAAATCAGCATGAGCACCACCATTTAAGATGTTCATCATTGGTAATGGTAATTGCTTAGCATTGAAACCACCAAAATAGTTATATAGAGGGATTCCATAGTATTGTGCAGCAGCACGAGCAGCAGCCATAGAAACACCTAATGTAGCGTTTGCTCCTAAATTACCCTTATTATCAGTACCATCTAAATCAATCATCATCTTATCGATTGCAACTTGTTGAGTTACATCCATACCAATTAACTTTGGTGCAATAATATCATTAACATTCTTTACAGCCTTTGTTGTACCCTTTCCTAAATAACGTGACTTATCACCATCACGTAATTCTAATGCTTCATGCTCACCAGTTGAAGCTCCAGATGGAACTAAAGCACGGCCCATTGCTCCACATTCAGTAACGATTTCAACTTCTACAGTTGGGTTACCACGTGAATCTAATACTTCTCTAGCGTATACGCTTGTAATATATGGCATAATTATACATCTCCTTATTTTATATATTGTTTTTTTACCATTAGAATTATACTATATTCTTCATATCTAATACTAGATATGATTTTATTTTTCTTATTTGAAAACGTTTTTATGTTTCAGTTTCTTCCCTTTACACCTTTATAACAGAAGCCCATTAATAACACAAGAATCAAAATATTAAATATAGACCAAAAAATATCTAAAACATCCTTATATTCAAAAGCACATTTTAAATCAGTATAATATCTTGTAATAAAGGCAAAATGCCATTCGGGATCCTTTAAAATATATTCAAGATAAAAATCATAATCCTTAAATGTAATAAATATTTCTGTTATATGGGAAATATACATACCGATTATGAAAAATACAACTCCTAATATAGGATATAATATATGATAATTAAAATAAGCACCTTTTAATTTATATACAATGAAATAAGCAATAATAATTAAACCAATAGTAAATTGTGAACCTAGCTTGTCAACTAATAAATAGTCAACTAATCCGGCTAATATTCCACCTAAAACAGCCATTAAAAGTCCATTTAGTATTACTGCCTTAATATCATCCTTATATATAGTTTGCTTCCAATTATTTAATTTAAACATAATAATCACCACTATTATCTTAATATTTATTTATATTTTTTTCAATTATTAAAATAAAATTTTATAAAAATATTGAATATAAAAAAAATATAACATATAATACTAGTAATAAAATAAAACTTCGGGGCAGGGTGTAATTCCCTACTGGCGGTATACTCCGCGAACCTTTTTTGGCCGAACCGGTGAAATTCCGGTAGCAACAGTTAGAGTCTGGATGAAAGAAGTATATTACAATCCTTAGGGATTAGTGGGTACCTAGAAGATTTATTTTAGGTATTTTTTTAATTTCAAGGAGGATTTATATGAAAATGTCAACTAAAAAATTGGCAACACTAGGTATATTAGGAGCATTAACAATCGTTGTTAATCTAATCACTGTTTCCTTTAATATATCTTTAGTACCTGCAGTACCATTTTTAAGCTATGATGCAAAGGATGTCATCATAACTATTACAGGATTTATTTATGGACCTATGGCATCATTTATATTAAGCCTAGTTACTTCTACTGTTGAGCTTATGTATAACACTGGTCATAATCCAATAATTGATCTATTAATGAATGTAATTTCAACATGCTCAATGTCTTGTACTGCTGCTTTCATTTACAAAAAAATGAAATCAAAGCAGGGAGCAGTTATAGGCTTAATTACAGGTGTTGTTTTATCTACTACCGCAATGGTTATTTGGAATATAATTGTTACACCTGGCTATTATGGAATGCCTAGACAGGCAATTGTAGAATTAGTTATGCCCGGATTCCTACCATTTAATTTAATTAAATCAGGATTAAATGCATCCTTAGTTCTTTTAGTCTATAAGCCTATTATTACAGCCTTTAGATCTACTTTATTAGTTGAGGGAAAGGGTCAAAAGGTTAAATATAGTACAGGATTAATCATTTTAGGATTATTCTTAGTTGTTACTATAATTTTAATTATATTAGTATTAAATGATGTTATTTAAGAGGTGTAATATGAATTTTAATGAAGCAAAAAAAATATATGATGAAAAATTAGGTAATTATAAAATTATGGCCTTAGCTACATCTTCTAATGATTATCCTATGGTAAGAAATGTTAGCTGTATCTTCTATAATGAAAAAATCTATTTTAAAACAGATATTAATTTTAGAAAAACAAAACAATTACTTTCTAATGAAAGGGTTGCGTTATGCTTTAATGGTGTTCAGGTTGAAGGTATTGCCAAAAATACAGGTTTAGTTATTGATGAACCTGGGAAAATATTTGAAAAAAAATATAAGGAATATTTATGGGGTAGCTATAATGCATATTCTCATGAGGACACAGAAATATTAATTGAGGTAACACCTAAGTTTGTTGAAATTTGGGATGATGATGAAAATAAAAATGCATATCAAATATTTATTAATTTTGATACTAAAGAGGTCGAAATTAAAAAATACGACTAAAAAAATATCCAGAGATAATCTCTGGATATATTTTTTATTCAACTTTTACAAATTCAGCTTGGAATAGAACTTCACCTTGAGTTACTTTTGTAATCTTTCCATCAGCAAATTGGAATACTTGTGGCTTATTAAGCACATCGATTGTTAAATCAGTACCATCTAATGTATATGTACCAACATATGATTCTTCATAATCTTGATCTGTAATACCAACAATATAAGTTACATTAGTTTCAGTAAATACAAATTTAATGTAATAGCCATTTTGAACCATATCATAACCACCAGAATCATACTTTGTACAATTCCAAGTACCGATAAGGCTTGTTGAATCTACATTAGAATCACCTTCAGGTTCTTCAGTTTCAACCTTACCATATTCTATGTATTGAGTATAACCTTCAACTTCCATTTCAACAATTATTTTGCCATCTGATAATGTTGCATTTATTGTTTCACCTTCAATAGTAATTGATATTTTATCGCCATCAATTGTATATGTTCCTTCAACTGAATAGTCAGCAGCACCTGCTACAGCAACACCATTTTCTTTTAATTCAAGGAAGGTACCTTCTCCGGCAGCCATGTCTGTTACATCTTCGCCACCCATTTCCATTTTAGTGATTTCATATCTACCAAGATATTCTCCATTACTTTCATCACCACTACATGAAACTAAAGTAATAGATAAAACAGCTAGTAGCATTACTAAAAATGCTTTAAAAAATTTTTTCATATTAAATTCCTCCGTATCGTTCTTTATAATTTAATTATAGTAGATAAAATAAAAAAATGCAAGATAGATTCTTACATTTTATATTTTCATATATAAATTAATTTGTTTTTACTGGAACATCTGGTGTATCGCTAATTTTTTCAAATTCAAGACCAGATACAGTAGTACCATCTATACTAGTATGTATAAAACTTAATTTATTATCAATAATTTCACCTGTTAAAATCAAATCTTACCTTCATCATCTTTAACAAAATATGAAATATTGTCTTTATCTACTTCGTATGTACCTGATTGTTTGCTATCTAATATAATCATTTCAAAAGAATAATTCTCATTAAACAATAAATACATATCAACATTAGGTTGCCCATCATCAGTTCTTACACCATTTATAATGCTATATTGGTTTATTGCTATATAAGCACCAACAATATTTTTTCATTTAAAAAATGCAAGAATTTCTTCTTGCATTAATTAATTATTAAGCCTTAGTAAGCTTCATTGAGAATACAGTACCATCAACATTTTCTGAAATAGTAATTGTATTACCTGAAATTGTACCAGATTGAGGATCACCATCAATTGTAATTGTGATAGTTTCACCATCAACAGTGTATGTACCTTCCATTGATTCAGACATACCCATCGCAGATACTGTCATTGTAGCCTTACCATCTTCAGTAAACTCCATACTAATTGTAGCACCTTCACCCATCATTGCAATATAGTCTACGTCGCCAACCTTATATTCAGTTACATTCCATGTACCTACAACTCCACTAGCACCTTCATTGTCATCCTTACATGATGCTAATGTTAATGTTAATACTGCTACTAACATTACTAAACACATCTTTAAAAATTTTTTCATATCAAATTTCCTCCTATATGTCTATATTATACGAAAATTTTCGTAATATGTCAAATTAAAAAGGGCAATTCATATTGCCCTTGAAATATTATTTTAAAATTAATGATTTAGAAGTCATTTCCTCTGGTATATTAATTTCTAATAAATCTAATAAAGTTGGAGCTAAATCAGATAAAATACCATCTTTTCTTATCTTAACATTAGCATCTGTTACAACAACAGGTACTAAATTAGTTTTATGAGATGTAAATGGCTTACCATCCTCATCTGCAAGCTTCTCAGCATTACCATGGTCAGCTGTTATAACAGCAACACCACCGACAGAATCTAAAGCCTCTACTACTCTACCAACACATTCATCAACAGCCTCTACAGCCTTTACTGCTGCAGGAATAACACCTGTATGACCAACCATATCACAGTTAGCATAGTTTAGAATAATAGTATCATATTTTAATGACTTAATAGCTTCAACTACCTTATCACATACCTCATATGCACTCATTTCAGGCTTCATATCATATGTAGCAACCTTAGGAGAATTAACTAAAATACGATCCGCACCATCAATCTCTCTATCAGCACCACCATCAAAGAAGAAAGTTACATGAGCATATTTTTCAGTTTCAGCAATTCTTAATTGCTTTAATCCATTCTTAGATACAACATCACCAAATAAATTATCTAGCTTTTGTAGGCCAAATGCTAATTCTCCATTAACCGAATCAGCATATTTCATCATAGAAACAAATGTAACATTTTGAGGTCCTTTACTATAGTCTAATCTATAATCCTTTTCTGGATTATAAATTATACAATTTGGATTAGATATAGCTGTAGCAATTTGAATTGCTCTATCTGGTCTAAAATTAGCAAATACAACTGAATCACCTGATTCAACCATACCATTCTTATTAGATACAAATGGTACAACAAACTCATCTGTTACACCCTTTTCATAAGATGCATTAATACCATCTAATGGATTTGCATAAAAATCACCCTTAGCAATAGTCATTGCATCATATGCAACTTGAATTCTATCATAATTCTTATCTCTATCCATACCATAATATCTACCACCAACAGTAGCAACCTTAACATTACCTTGCTCAATAATCTTAGATAAATAAATACCTGCTGATTTAGGAGCAACATCTCTACCATCTAAGAATGCATGATAATAAACATTTTCTATTCCCATTTCATGAGCTAAATTAGCTAATGCGATAATATGGTTAGTATGTGAATGCACACCACCATCAGAGCATAAGCCAAAAATATGGAATTTTTTATTATTATTTTTAGCATTATTAATAGCATTTAATATAGCAGGATTAGATTTGATTTCACCTGTTTTAATAGAATTGTTAATTCTAGAAAGTGATTGCCATACAATTCTACCCGCACCTATATTCATATGGCCAACCTCTGAATTACCCATTTGACCATCAGGTAAACCAACAGCCTCACCACTAGCATTTAAATATTTAGTATCATATTTACTAAATATCTTATCTAAATTTGGTTTAGATGCTAAGCTAACAGCATTAGTTGAGCATGCCTTAGCAATACCATAGCCATCCATTATAATTAAACAAACCGGTCTTTTCTTCATTTTTAACACCTCGAATTAAATTATATAATATTTTATGCTAATCTTCCATATTTTTTTAATATGAAATAATTATTTACAGTCTCAGCACCAATCCATTTTAGCTTAGCACTATCTTCTTCTGCATATTTATTATATCCCCAATCACCTTTTTTCTCCCATAGACCATGAGATTTAAGATTATCAATTATATCATCTAATTGTAAATTAATTTTTTCATTTAGCTCATCATCATTTAAATATAAAGCACAATCTAGAGGATGAATAGCATCTAAATCATTAAAATCAACACTTACTACCTCTTTAGCAAGCTTAATTAAATGAGCCTCAATTTGTTCTTGCTTATCAGCAAATACATTTGCCTTTTTAATTGAATTTAAAAAGCTATTAAAGGATATAAATTCATATTTAGTTAATGAGTCCATATTTAATAAATCATTAATCATTATTTCAGACATTTTTAATGCTTTTTTATAATATGCCTTTGTATTATTTGCAAAAACTAAGGTATAGCCTAATATTGCAGCTGTAGGATGATATCCAAATAGCTTAGTATTTTCCTCACAATATTCAAATTCCTTACTATGTGCAAAATCATTATTTGTTTTAGTATTAGGATTCCATTTATTATTAATTGGTTGTTCTCTATTATATAAATAATTCATAGATTTATTCATAATAGGATAATATAACTCAAGCTCACCACAGCTTGAATCAAATCCAACCATATCTAATAATCTATATGCTTCATAAATTTGATATACGCTAGTGTTAACATTATAATTATCTATATATAATCCATTAGCGAACCCACCATCATTATTTTGATAAAACATTAATGCATCTAACATAAAATCCTTAGGCATTGAGTCATCAAATATATTAATAATAGCAACATCAATATCTCTTGCCTTATTATACATTTGTCTAAAAATACCTAATTGCTGGTCCTTAGATAAAAGCTTCATATAAAAACACCTCTTATTCTTCAATCTTTTTACATGGGATTTCCATATAAATTTTTTCTAATGAAAAATGCTCTCTTTCCTCTTTAGTAAAAATAGAAACTACAATATCATAGCAATCTACAATTACCCATGGTGTATTAGCACCCTCCACATTTCTAATGCTGTAGCCACCTTTTGCAACTTCATCCTTCAAATATGAAATAGCTGCAGTAGCTTGTCTTTCACTATCTACAGAGCATAAAATCATTTCATCATAGAAGGGTGATCTTTCCTTCATATTATAAGCTAAAATATTATGTGCCTTTACCTTGCCAAGGCAATCTAATATTATCTCTTCTAAAGTCATAATTTCTCCACCTTTAATTTATATTCATTTAATACCTCTATTTGTCTTGGATGAGGTAATTGATTGTTTTTTATAGAATGAGATATTGTATACTCTAATGATTTATATATAGCTAAATTTAAATCACCAGATAATAATATTTCTCTTACCTCTATACATTCCTTATATGTTCTATTTTTTTCTGTATAGTCGGCAATCATTATTATTTCTTCTAATTTAGTCATATTAGGTCTACCAAAAACATGATTTCTAATAGCTAAATAAATCTCATTATCATTTCCTAACAATTTCTTATATTCCTCTGCAGATAAATATGCATGATATAAGAAAGGATATTTCTTACATTCCTCTAAATCCTCTTTATTTAATAGGTTATAAGCATTATCAAAATCATCATACTTAGAATAATCATGCATTAAAGCCGCTATTTTAGCCTTTTCTTTATCTATTTGATAAAGATCAGCTAAATATAAGGCCATCTCTACAACTCCTAAAATATGAGTAAATCTATTTTGATGCTGATGCTTATACTTTTCATAAACAAGATTATAGGCTTCATTAGATAATTGCATCAGTTACATACACCTCTGTCTTATCTAGATATTTAACCTTACATTCACATTCTCCAATAACTGATACAAAGCCAAAGCCTGAAAACCAAATATTTTGTTTAGCTCTTCCATCAAGATTAATATTCATATCAGTATATTTTAAATTCTTAATTTCCTCTTCCATAGGAGGGTTTAATAGCTTACCTAATTGAGTTTGATATAAATTATCTACATTAGATGATTTACATCTATGAATATATAAATTCTTAGAAGCATAAACAATAACACTAATTCTTTCCTTACATTTAAATTCTATAGAAGCAAGGCCAGCTAAAAATATAGCATTATCATTTGTAATTTGATATGTTATAGGCTTCATTTCATCATTAGGTATAATTTTATTATAGGTATTTGGTAATAATTGATTTAATACATCTGAATTATTAATTAATCCTGGTGTATCAATAAATGCCTTATTATCCTCAAAGAATGGAATTCTTATTTCATTTAGGGTAGTACCAGGTATATTAGATGTTGAGATTACATCATCCTTAATACTTGTATTCTTCTTTAATAATGCATTTATTAATGATGACTTACCAACATTAGCACAGCCAACAAAATATACATCTCTTTCTTTTCTAGCCATATCGATTGTTCTTGTTAAATCATCGATATAATAGCCCTTTTTAGATGATACAATATGAATTGCATCAACCTTAAAAAACACCTTTTCACATTGCCTAGATAACCATTCAACAACATTACTAATATTAGTGCTTTTAGGTAATACATCATATTTATTAGCAACTAAAATAACATTTTTATTTCTAATCTTATCAATCATCTTCTTGTTGAATGTTGCCTTAAAGGCAAATAAATCAACAACAAAAACAATTAGACCATTTTTAGCAATTACTGAATCAATAACCTTCTCATAATCCTCGTTAGAGGCAACGATTTTAGGTAATTCATTATAATGCATCATTCTAAAGCATCTTTTACAATATTTAGATTCTAAGGTTAATTTAGGTATAAAGCCAGCCTTTTCACTAAATTCATCCTGTAATAAGGCTCCGCATCCCTTACATTTCTTAATTATCATTTATTCACCATAATATTCCTTTAATCTCTCATTATATAAATCAGGAAGCTTCTTCTTTATTCTTTTTATAAAAAAGTTTTCAAGCTTTCGATTAAATCTAGTTGTTGATACATCAGTAGATTTATCAATTGCTTCAATTAAGGCTACCTTAATTTTAAATCTTTTACCTGCAAAAACATCTGTCATTAATTGATCACCTAATAAAATTATTTGATCCTTTGAATATTTTTTCTTAGCTACCTTTTTAACAGCCTTTTTTAAACCTCTTTTTAAAGGCTTAGTTGCAAACTTAACGTAAGGACAATCATATGCCTTAGCAAAATTATCAACTCTTTCCTTTTTAGAATTTGAAACTAAAATTAATTCAAATCCCATATCTAATAGTTTCTTTTTAAACTCAAATAATTTTTCATTAGGCATATTTTGCTTATATGATATTAAAGTATTATCTAAATCTGTTAGAATAAGTCGAATTCCATCTGCATATAATTTATCGTATGGAACATCATAAATAGATTTATAATAATAATCTGGAATCAATTTTTTTATCATTTCACAATACCTCATAATATATTATACACAATTTCCATTCAAAATAAAGGAGTTTTTATTATTGATTTTTTTCTTACTTCCTATTTTAGGAGCTATAAAAAGTGAATCCTATCCACGTAAATTAACATCCGATGAGGAAAAGGAATATTTATTGCAATATCATAACAATAATGATAAAAATGCTAGAAATAAGCTAATTGAGCATAATTTAAGATTAGTAGCCCATATTGCAAAAAAATATGAGAATACATGTGAGGATAAGGATGATATCTTATCTATTGGAATTTTAGGATTGATTAAGGCTGTAGATACGTTCCAAATAACTAGTAATAATAAGCTAGCTACCTATGCAGCTAGATGTATTGAAAATGAAATATTAATGACATTAAGATCAAACAAAAATAAAAGAAACCTTGTATATCTTCAATCTCCAGTAGCTATAGATAAGGATGGCAACGAGGTTGAATTATTAGATATGATTGAGGATAAAAATATTGATCTTTATAAATCATATGAAAAAAGAAAGGTTAATGAAGGTCTAAATGATGCATTAAAAACATTAAACACAAGAGAATATGATATTATTAATAGACGTTATGGGCTTAATAGACCCTCACGAACCCAAAAGGAAATTGCTAAGGAGTTAGATATATCTAGAAGCTATGTTTCTAGAATAGAAAAAAGAGCTTTATTAAAGCTCTACTTTCTAATGAAAAATATAAAATGAATTACTTCTTCTTTTTCTTATTTGAAATGTTATAATTAAATATTTTTTTATCAATAATTATCGATGCAAACGATAAAATTAAAAATATAATTGTTAAAATCGAGCCAAAAGACATATAGTAGTTTACTTTCCAACCACTCGTTGTATATGCATATTTTAATAATGATGCCTCAGGATGTATATTATCTAATCCATCTATAACACCAATTAATAATAATGCAATTTCAATACCTATAAGATATAAATTTATGTAAACTAATGAGCTAGTATGATTCTTTTTAATAATTAAATATATAAATATAGTTAAAATAATTAACAATATAATTATAAAAGATATTCCTCCAAATTGTGGTGATGCATAATCAGATTCAATACATAAAAAAGCATCATAACCAGAATATTTAAATATCATCTTCTTACTTCCTTTTGTCGCAGTAAGTGTATAGCTATTAAATAAAAGAAAAATAATTGAAAGTATATTACAAATTAAGCCTATAATATAATAATTAAATTTTCGCATAATAACACCTCTAATTTATTATATATTATTTAGATTATTTAAGCAAAGAAAAAATGGTGAGATTTCTCACCATTTAATCTTTTAATTAGTCCTTAATTACGAAAGCATCAACTGCAGCAGCTGCACCAGATAAAATAGCAACGATACCACCTAAGATTGCACCGATACCTAAATCAAGAGCTTCAAAGAATTGCTTAACCATTTCATCCTTCCACTCACTTGGAACATCATCAGAAATATCTAATGAAGTAACAAAGCTTGTACATGCACAGAAGAATAAAATTGCAGCAAGAACAGCACAAACTAA
This sequence comes from Acholeplasmatales bacterium, assembly GCA_017462645.1. Lineage (GTDB taxonomy): Bacteria > Bacillota_I > Bacilli_A > Acholeplasmatales > Anaeroplasmataceae > Anaeroplasma. Next base: position 31,973 of record JAFTQR010000031.1, read on the forward strand.
TGTAATAAGATTTAAAAGCTTAGCCTTTTCTGGCTTTAAGAATTTAATAACTGGTAAAACAACGATAGCAACAACTAATAGTAATAATACTAAACCCATAAATGAGAATTTTAATCCATAGTCTTCACTACCAAAAATTACCTTTAAACCATTAACTGTTTCATCTCCAGCCTTTAAGAAAGGTAAAAATACCATAATTAAAGCTAAAACACCTAATGCTATTTGTGCTAATGAAATAATTTTTTTCTTGTCCATTTTAGAACTCCTCCTTTATTATGTTACTTATATTTTAATACTAATTATGACAAAAATCAATTGCTTTCAACTAAATATTTATTAATATATATTACAAATATCAATATAGACCTTTTCTTCAAATGGACTTGTTAAGCCTGCAGCTTCTAGGCTTACTAAAAAATCCTCTTCACTTGTACATAAATCTAAATATTTATCTATAGCTAGTGATAAATCCTCCTTACCAGCTGAATAAAGCTCTAATGCTGGAATTAATGACATAGCATAGCTGATATAATATCCCGGATGTTCAATAGTTACTAATCTACAATATTCTCTTAAATCAGTTCCTATTGCTGTATTAATATATTCAAGACCTCCAAAAGGTATACAAGCTTGATTTAATAAATAATCAAGTTTACCAACTGTTAAATTTGATTCTTGATAAACAAGCATTTCAAAATCATTTACTATAGTTGAAATAATAATATTAATAAGCATTTCAGAGAAATTAGTTCTATGAATCATATTCATATTACTTTCACTAAAATCAGTTAAATAATATTGTTCAATATAATCAAGGAATAATAATTCATTTGCTTGAGAATGTACCTCTGCTAAATCTAGAGGTATATCTAACCCTTGAAGCTCAGTTGCAGCATAATAATGGCCTGTTTCATGTACTACTGTTAATATATTTTGGTATCCAGGACCAAAATACATTGCTGGCTCTAATTGATTATAGATATATGTTGTATATGCACCAGGTTGGCTATTTTCATTACCAAAGAAGACATATGAATAATCACTCCATGCATATTCATATGTTTCTAAATATGATCCACCAATATGCTTAGCATATTTATCAAAATAAAACTTATAGTCATTATATAAGCCTGAATTAAAGGCTTGAATTTTAGCTTGTGCGAAGGTAGCCATAGAAGTAAAATCATCTATAGCATCATTATATAATAATAGACCCTCATCACTTATATAATTACTAACATAGTAAGAAAATAATTTAGCATCTGAAGTTGTATAGTCTCTTGCATAAATATCTTTATATGCATGCTCAAGATAATTATTGTATCCTAATAATTTAGACATTTGATTATATATAGAAACTAATTCTACATATATTTCATCAGCCTTTGTAGCCCAATCAGCTGATTCTGGATCTAATGCTGTATATTGAGTTGTTAACTCTGTAGCAGTATTTGATAATTCATAATATTGGCTTGGATAATTATCATTAATCATCGCTAGGATTTCTTCTTCTGTATAATCCTTGAAAAATTCATCTTTATGTGGTGAATTATAAACAGCAACCATAATTTTATTTTGTAAATCTAAAATTTCGTTGAATAATTCAGTAAATCTTAGATAATCATTCATTGTTTCCTCTTCACCATACATACTATATTTAATAGATGATAGACTTACACATGTTGCAACCTCATAAATATCAAGATTTATCATTGCCCATTCAGTTTTAAACTCTGTACTAGATAATGTTGGCACTCTATCAGGAAATGCTTCCATTTTTTGGATTAGCTCTACACCTTCCTCTTCACTAAAGGAATAAGCTAATTTATCTCTATTTTTAAATATATTTAATAGTCCACAGCTTGTTAATGAAAATGTTAAGGTTAATATAAAAATAAATAATATTATTTTCTTTTTCATAAAAAACACCTTCTTTCTTTTTATATTATACAACAATTTTATACAATAAAATACTATAAATATAAAAAAGAATCCTATTGGGATTCTTTTTTATAATATTATAGCTATTAAATTATTACGATTTGAATTCATAATTTTATCTAATACACTTTTAATTTTATCCTTAGATTTATCTGGGAAATTATGGATTTTAGATTTCATAGAATCACATACAATATCAGATAGCTTCTTACCAAAGAACTCCTTATTCCATGCTTCATCATCATTTTCTTCTGTTTTCATGCTTTCCATAAGCATAGTTGCTTGATCATAAGATCCGATAATTGGAGTAAATGATGCTTCTAAATCAACCGCAATCATATGGATGACCTTAGCCTTGGCAGACATTTTAACACCATACATACCATTCTTTTTTACTACCTCAGGTGATAACATTTGCATATCCTCTATTCTTGGAATAGATAATCCATATCCTGTTTCCTTAGCCTCTAATATTGCAGTATTTATTTGACTATATACCTCATTAGCCTTTCTTGATGTATATAGGAATTCAATAAAGTCCGCCTTATTATGACATTTATCACCTAATAAGGTATTCACTATCTCTGTGTATTTACTATCATCTAAATCTAAAACTATTGAAGCCTTACCACTAGAGGCATCTAATAGCTCTAATGTAACATTAGAAAATAGATTTGAATCTCTTAGTTCATTACATAAATAGTTAATTTCCTTTACCTTATTATATTTATGCTCAGCATTACTTATTAAAGATAATATTTCATTTTTTATTTCCATATCATCACCTATTACATTAATATAATCTGGTAATGATATTTCTAAATCTGAAATTGGAAATTCCTCTAAAGCTTTTGATAATATATAAGAACAATCTTCCTTAGTTAAATTAATAGAGCTTACTGGAATACAAGATATATTCCATTTAGCCTCTATATCTTTAGCTAGCTTAATAGATTCTTTATTTTTAGGATTTTTTGTATTTAATATGATAACAAATGGTTTATTTAAATCCTTCATTTTAGGAATTAAATTATTTTCTATTTGTTCATAATCATTTCTAGAAAAATCACCAAATGATCCATCACTTGTTACATAAATTCCTAAATTTGAATGATTATAAATAACCTTTTCTGTGCCTATAGATGCAGCCTCTTTAAATGGGATTGCTTCATCAAACCATGGTGTTTTAACAAGTCTTGGCTCCTCATCACTACCATATCCTTCACTTTTAGGTATTATTTCACCTACACAGTCAACAAATCTTAAATTGGTAACAATATCACCTATATTTAATTCTATAGCTGATGAAGGAATAAATTTAGGCTCAACTGTCATAATTTGACGGCCAGCTGCTGATTGAGGTAGCTCATCAGTTAATTTATTTTTAACAAATTCATCATTAATATTTGGTATAATCATTGCCTTAAAAAAGGAATTTATAAAGCTTGATTTACCACTTCTTACACTACCAACAACTCCTACATAAAAATCGTTTTTCATCCTATTTGACAAATTTAATAATGCTTCATCGTTCATATATTTTCCTCACTCTCAATGTTCAGTTAAATATATGTAATGCTAATTAACATTATTACAAAAAATAAAAGGCTAATTTAAAATTAGCCCGTTAATAAATTATTTCTTTGTGATTGTTATTGGTAAATCAGCCATGCCATCTGAGCCATCAACAAGCATTACACCATAAATATATGTTGTTCCTGCAGTAGCTTCAAATGAATATTTAAAATTATCCTCTTCTCCAGTACCATTTACAGCTCTTTGTTTAATATAGCTACCATCTGAATTAAATTCATGTAATGCAGGTAATTGAGGGAATGCTGAATTTACATCATATACAGATTCAATTTCATATGTTGCAGCCTCTGCAGCTGTAAATGTGAAATATTGTACGCCTGATTTTCCAGTGTTTTCAATATATAAAAATTGCATACCTTCATTAAATGTATATGGTGAAGCGATTGAACCATCACCAGTAACTTCATTTAATTTAACTAAATTAATAGTAATTTGCATATTGTTATCATCTGATTTATATAAATTAGGATTATAACTATAGCCAGCAGGCATTGAAGCCTCTGTAACATGAACAATATAATCTTTACCCTTATTTAAATCAGGATTTTTAGCAACACCATTTTCATCTGTTGCGATAGCATTAAAGCATACCTCACCTATACACCATTGAACCATTACCTCTTTTACTGGTGATCCATCAGGATATAAAACTGTAGCTGAAAAGCCATCATATTCATCTACTGATGGTTGAATAGATTCAGAAGGATTTGTATTAGATGGTTCAGTTTTATCTTCATTACCACCACATGAAGCTAAGCTAAATAAGCCTGCAAATATAGCACCTGCAATTAATAATTGTTTTTTCATAAATAAATACTCCTTATAATATATTGTCTATATTTTACTATTTTATGTAATAAAATGCAATATTTGAATAAAAGAAAAAGAGATGCAAGCATCTCTTTTAAATATACTATTAAGCAGTAAATACAGCAGCAGCTTGAGTTTCACCATCAATAATTGTACATGTAATAGTTCCATCAGCATTTAAAGTTGCAGTATTATCTACTAAGAATGATTCATACATTGCTGAAACAACAAATGTAATTGTATATGAACCATCGCCATTATCAGTTACTTCATATTCAAAATCAGGGTAACCATAACCGATTGCACCATAACCAGTACCATCACCATTGAAATTTAATTGATATGGCCAGCCATTAGCATCAGAAATATCACTTATATATTGACCACTTAACATAGAAGCTAAAGTCCACTTAGCTAAAGTCATATTCATAGTATTACCATAAGCATTTACTAATGATGCAGTAATATTAAAGTTAGAATCAAATCCTAATGTTACATCTGAAACTGAACCATCAGTATTTGTTGTAGTAATAGTATTAGTTGTAGCATCATATGCATAATTTAAAGTCTTTTCTACAGCACCAGTAAGTACAACTGTACCATTTGCAGCGCCCTCAGAAGCAGGTGTAAATTCGAAGTTATAAACTGTACCATAGAAGTTATATGTATACTTACCATTTAAGATTTCAGCACAATTTGGAGCTTCAACTACATTAATAGTTAATGTATTAGTTACATTAGTATCTGCAGTTGATGTTAATACTAACTTATAAGTACCAACAGCAGTTGCCTTAAATTCATAGCATTCATAATAGCCATCTAATAATGCAGATGTAATTGTAGCATTATCTGTAGCTTCTTCTAATGCTAATGTAAAGCCTTCAATTGTATTATCAGGAATACCTGCTGATAAATAGATTGGAGAATTAACATAAACATTTAATTCAGTTTCAGTAACTTGAACTTCACTATATCCCCAGTCACCCTTTTGATATTGTGTAAACCAAATTTCAGTTGGAGCAGGCATTTCAACTACAACTTTGAATGTAATTGAATATGCTTGAGAAGAAATTGTTACATCATAAGTACCAGCTTCTTGACCTTGAAGTGAATAACCACTCCAAGAACCAAAATATAAGCCTGATTCTTCACCAAGTTCATTTGTATAAGTACATTGTAATTGATCGATATCTGCGCTTGCAGTTGTTGGAACAGCATTTACTAAATTGAATACTAATCTATTATCATATCCAGCACCAATTGTATATTCTGTATCAGCAGTTACAATATTACCATCTTGATCTTGTAAATCAAATGATGTGAAGCATAAATCCTCAGCTTTATAATTATTAACAGCAGTTCTTTCACCTACTTCTTGCGTAAATACACAATCAGCAGCAGTGTATTGATCTACACCTTCATTAACAGTATAGCTACCATCTTCATTTTCAGTCCATGTTGGAACAAATGAGTCAGATTCAGAATCATATTCTGGAGCATAATATTTAGCAGCAATTGTTAAAGACTTAATATAATCGCTTTCACCAATAATAATATCAACAGATGTTTGATATAAATATGATGAACCATATTCATTTGTATATACAGTTTCATATGCAAAATTAATTACATACTTTTCACCTTCATTTGTTGATTCAACAATTGATTCAGTGATTTCAATTTCATTATCAAGTAAATATTCATATAAACCTAACGCTAAATCTTCAGGTCCATAATATTTTTCACCATATGAGAATGCTGATAACTCATATCCTAATACATTTAATTCACTATATTCATAAACTTCATTTGTTGAATAACTATCAACTTGTACAGCAAATGGAGCACCATTACTATCAATTGAATAATGATAAGAATAATTTTCATTTGAATAAGTAAAGTAATTATCACCAAATGCGTAAGTATTAGTTGTCATATCATAATTATTTACAACTGTACCACCTGAAATTGTACCAGCTTGATCATATGCAGCAGTAATAGTTTCATAAACATCTAAAACTACTGGCTCTGATGGAGTTGGAGTCGGAGTTGGAGTTACCGGCTCTGTTGGAGTTGGTGTTGGAGTCGGAGTTGGGTCAACAACCGTATCACTTGGAGTTGGTGTTGGAGTCTCTGTTGGAGTCTCTTCCGGTGTTTGAGTCGGTGTTGGAGTTGGAGTTTGCTCCGGTGTTTGAGTCGGAGTCGGTGTTGCTTCAGGTGTAGTTGTAGTTTCTGAATCACCACCACATGAAGCTAATGTTAATGCAGCAGCAGCTGCAAATAATCCAAAAAATAATTGTTTTTTCTTCATACTATCTATTTCCTCTCTAAAAATTGACATCTATTAACTTTTATTGTAATAGATTATTATGTTATAATTATACCACTTTATGAATATAATTCAAGAAAAAATTCAACATTTTTTGCAAATGTTGAATTTTATTTTTATTAAATTTTAATTTTTATTTGAAAAATTTATTTTTAGAAAATTAAATTGAATTTTATTCAAGTAACGTTGTGTTTTGTGAATAATATTCGTTATCTAATTATTGCTAGGATAATAATATCCGCACGCAAATAGCCATTGATCATCCTCTTTTGCATATACACCACAAGTTTCTACAAAGCCCATACCATCTCTAAATAAACGCTGAGAAACACTAAATTTTTGTAAGAAATCCTTTAATTCTGGTGTAACATAGCAAACACCATCAGAATTACAATATGCAGCATAATAAATTTCAATAAATTCCTTATAGTTTTCAGTACCATTTGATACAGTTAAATTTTTATTACCATGGCTTTCAATTAAATTTAATGATTCCTCATAATATGCACATGGCTTAGTGATTTTAGCACATAATATAGGACCATCTAATGTTTGATAATGCCAAAATTGATCCTCTTCATTAAACACATAATCAGCACCATCTAAAATACCTGTTTCGCTATTAGTAACTGTTCCATAATAGTTACCATATCCACCATCAGTATTATAATATAAATAATTAGAATCATAATCAGGAGTTTTTGAACTATAAACTCTTTGATCCTCAGGAATCATTAAAGTTGATACAATTCCTTCATATTCATATTCTGTTAAATAAGTAATTGTAAAATCAATATTAATAGGATATTGATCAATTTTACTAACACCCTTTATACCAAATGTGTATACAGATGAAACCATCTCTTGATATAGCTTAACAGTATATTTAAAGTTTTTAGTATATCCATTTTTGGCTTCATAGCCACCAGTATCAATAGTTTCTGGTGTTTCAACCTTATATTGAGATGTACCAGCATGATAATCAATCTTTGGATTTACTGTATCCTCATAAATATTAACCATTGATTCAATTATATAAACACCTGGTTCAGTTGGAGCATATTCTATGTATTCAATATCAGTTGCACTTGTTATTGTAGCTCGATATGTACCGGTTTTTGTAATTTCATGGGCATCATATAAGCCACTACCTGTTGCCGTTCTGCCAAAATTTGTTATTTTATGTAGTTCAATTTCAATATTTCTATTATCAATATTTGTTTTATAAATATTAGGATTATATGTGTATACTGTTCTTCCGCTTCCTTCAGGAACACCTGTTAAATATACATCAAATTCTCCATCTAAATTTAAGATAGACGCAACATTATTTTCATCAAATTTTGATTTATACATTTCATGTCCATTTGTCCATACAGCCTCAAGCTCACCCATTTCCATTACTTGTTTATTATAAGTAACAGTAACAGTATATTCTACATCCTCAGTACCTGTTGAATCATTACCTGATGGAGTTGAATCAGAAGGCTTAACAGATGGTTCTGTAGAAGGCTTATTACTAATATCAACGCTAGGTGTTTCTACTGGTTTAACATTAACTACCTCAGCATCACCACAAGACACAAGAGAAAAAATACATAAAAATGTTAATATAAATAATATAATTTTATTTTTCATATTCTTCCTCCCTTATCTTTTCTTAAATCTAAATAATGTTTTAATATCATTCCATTTAAGCTTTCTTACAATAATATCTAAAACAAATAATACAACACAAATAATCATAAAGACATTTGTAAAATCATAAATATATGTTTCAACATATGAATTATTATTTTCTAATTTTAATTTACCGTTTTCAGAAACCTCACCATTATTATTAATCATAAAGTATAAATCAGAAACCTGATAATCCTCAAATGAATTATACTCTGATAAATATGATAATGTATATGTGTAGCTATCAGTATATTCCTTATTACCAAGAGTATATGATAAATTAAATTCATAATTACCTACACTTGAGCAATCAATAGTTGCAACATAATTTTTAGAATCAAATATTAGCTCAATATCCTCACTATTACCCTCTGGATACTCTACATTTAAAATAAGCTTTGAGCCAACATTCAAGCTTGGTGCAGTTACAATTACATCTAAGCTAGTACCATTTTGCTTTGTATTCAATATAAATGGTGAATCAATTCTTTCATTTGGAATGTTTGTTTTACCACTATTAATTAATAATGCTTCTCCTGTTGTGCCTGCTAACCAATTAGCAGTCCATTCACTAGATATATCACTTGAGAATGATGCAACATTACCTTCACCATAATTCCAATAAGCATAAATTGGTACATCAAATTCCTTGTTATCCTTATTTACATAATGTGATGATAAAACTACATTAGCACTAGATTTTGGAGTACTAAAATAGTAACCATTTAATACTGGTAATGACACAATGCCATTTAAAACATCATCCTTAGAAATTTTAATATCAACATTAAAATTACCCTTTTCTATTACTGTATCAGTAATATCATCAGCAATATCATTAATTATAACGTCCTTTACGTCATCTAAATCCTTAGCAAAATAGTAATTACCTCCACCTATTTCTGCAATATCAGTCATTAAATTAACTGCTTTATAATCATCACAGCCTGTATTTAAGGTAGAAATGGTAATATTTTGTGCAGCAATTTCCTCTGCCATTTTTCTTTCATTATATGTTTCTGTACTATATGGTAAGCCATCAGATAGGATAAACATTTCTCTATAATAATTTGCATATGGTGTTAGCATTTTCTTAGCCTGCTGCATACCATGATATAAATATGTACCATTTTGCATTTCAATGCTATTAATTCTTTCAATTATAGATTCTTTATTTGAAACAGTAGTTATAGGCTGAACAACCTGTATTTCTCCTGCAAAGCCAATTACAGTTACTAAATCATCTTCCTCTAAATAATCTAGTAATTGTATAGCAGCCTCTTTAGCCATTATATATCTTTCAAGGTTTTCCATACTTCTTGAAATATCTAGCACAATAGCTACTACCTTTGTTTCTGTTTCATTATTACCATAATTAACTGGTAGCATATTACTTAATTGAGTTAAATTATCATTTTTAATTTCTTCATTTGATTGAATATAAGTATTACCTAATGTAATTAAGCTCTTTCCAAATTTAGACACTAGAGTATCAATACTACTTAAGAATAAAGTAGGATTTTCTATATCCTCTGCTACGTTTAAATTAGATAAAACGAATGTATCATAATCACATAGCTGTTCAATTGTAAATGGAACATTTTTATTATTAGCATCTACAATAATAGTATCTAAATCATATGTATTGCCATATAAAGCTTCTGCATAAGCTTTATCAGCCTTTTTAGCAGATACAAATAGCATTTTTGGTTGACTTGTTACATTTTGCTTAAACTGCATTACATTATTTAAGCCTGATGTATCATTTGAAACTAATAGCTCAACACGATAATTATAATTACCTGATTCAGCTGTATTTAAGTCAAAATTCACAACATTAAACCCTTTTGTAAAACTTTCAGCCTTTGTAGAAACAAGTTCATTATTCTTATATAGCTTTAAATATCCTGAAGATTTTTCTTTATTATTAGATTGAACTAAAACCTTTAATGCTTATTTTGAATTTAAAAATACATCATTTGTAAATTCAATTGAATTAATTTGTACCTCATTAATATTTTCATTAATATTATTATCTAAATAAATAGCATCAACATAAATATTATCAGCTATCATTCCTTCTATTAAGCTAACTGTATTAGACTCATTAGTTTCTTTTCCATCTGTTATAATAACAATTCTTTTAATAACATCTTCTTCAAATAATGAGCTAGCATATTCTAATGCACTTACAATATTAGTTTCACTATTATCAACATTATTATCCTTTACTGTTTTAAAGCTATCACCTAGCTCTGTAGTGATTTCATAATCCTTACCAAAGCAAATTACACCTAATTTTGAATTTTTAGGCATATCATCCTTAATAGTTTCAATATGATCATCAATCAAATCTAAATTATTATTTGATGAGTAGGAAACATCCGCTAAAACATAAATATTTGTTTCTGTCATTACCATTTCATATGTTGTTTTTGCAAAAACAAGAGTAATTAATAAACAAATAATAATATGGAAAATAAATGATGTTACATTATGCTTATTTATATTATCTCTTTTAACTGAGATAATGAATGGTATTATTACTATTAATAATAATGGAATACCTATTAATAATAGGAATGGATTATCGAAGTTGATATTGCTCATAACAATACACCATCCAATCCGCAACAAATACAATTGCTAATAAAATATAAACAAACATTAAATTATCATAAATTCCATCACGATAATTCGTTTCAGCCTCTCCAGTAATTGTATATAAAGGAATTTCCTCTAATTTTATCTTTTCCTCTTCTGGAGATTGTACAAAGATATTAAATATCTTCTCTTCATAATTACCTTCCTTCTCAGAACCGAAGGCAACCTTTAAAATATATGTTCCTGCTTCTGTTAAAACTAAATCACTAATATCTGTTTTAACATTCATATATGATAAATTACCAGATGGAGATATAGCTTTAATTGAAGTACAACCAGATAATACATTAACATTTAATGTATCACCTGCTACATAAATATTTTTTTCTAAAATTGGCGGCATTGAATATGATAATAAATTTTTGATTATTATTTGGAAATCATATTTAAACGCGAAATTAGTATCATGAATACTAAATCCAAAGCCAGCCTGTCTTTGGCCATCATCATTAGAGCCAACAAAAATCATAGGTAAGCCATTAGCCTCATATATTGTTGTAAAATTAGCACCTACACCATATGTAGTATAAGCATTAGTTATAAAATCCTCACCAATACATCCATCTGTAATAGATGTATATAATGATCCATAGCCATCCTTATATGTTACATTAATATATTCTTCTAAATCTTCATATGTATCATGAACAATATAATCAATTCCATCAATTGTTTCAGTTAAATTAAATGTCCAAATTGAACCATCTGTAGGAATATATGAAGGATTATATGAATCAAAGATATATAAGCCATATCCAGATACTCTTCTTTCTAAAGTCTCAAATTCATCTATTGTAATTCTTGTAACATCATAATCTCCAGCCTGTTCAATTATTGATTTAAGCATGAATCCTGTATCACTTATTAATAAAATATCATTATCATTTTGCTTATCAAGATTATTAATGATAAATTCATTATCCTCCATAAATGAATCTTCATTCTTAATTAATACTTTGATTTGATTATATGTTTCAACCTCAGGTAATTCAAAGCTAAATGGCATTAATTCATTTGATATTGCTTGAATATCAATGCTTTGCACAAACATATCATCAATAAATAACTCAACTGTTAAGTTTGAATCAATATCATATGATTTTACATTACCTGATATTAAGGTTTTAATAATAGTTTCTTCATCAACCTTCTCAATTAATGTACTGATTTCAGTAGAGAGAACTCCAAAATTTTGGACATCCTCTGAAACATTAACTAAATTAATATTAGTAACCTCATAATCCTTATCTGTGAATAAATAGCTTTGTAATGAGTTATTATTATTAAAATAATATTGTACATAAGCTAATGTATCAATACAATCATTACTTAAATATGTTTTATCAACAGTATTTAAAAGCTCAACAGCCTTTTCTTCATTATCTAATGATTCATAAATTATAGTAGGCTCATCAGCTAAATATATTAGTGTATATGTACTACCATTATATGAATTATCAATCATGTTTTCGATTTTAGATTTTGCGATATCAAATCTAGTAGTACCAGATTGAACTGTATTCATACTTGCTGATCCATCTAAAATAAAACAATAATCTCTTGCCTCACCAGGCTTAACAATAACTGGGTGTGCAATAACTAAAGAAATCAAAACTATTGTTAGAATTTGTAAAATTAAAGCAATAATACCAGCAAATTTTGAAATCTTTTTTCTCTTTTTAAGGAACTTTTCACTTAATCTCCAAATATATGTAGATGAAATAGTTTGTTCCATATATTTACTTTTTATAATATAGATGATTATTAGAATCGGAACACCAATTAAGCCTAATAATCCTAGAGGATATAAAAATCTCATTTCAATACCCCCTCTTGCATCATTTTTCTTAAGAATATTTCTTTAACTGATAAATCAACATTAGCTAATAGATAATATCCATTTCTAGTAAGACATTGTGTTCTTACTCTTTCAGTTAAATAATTTAACGCTTCCTTATAAGCATTAATTATATCCTTATTAACATTTTTTCTATAAGATACATTAATATTTTCTGAATCAAATAAATGTATCTTTCCACGTGTCTTTGGCTTTAATTCCTCAGACTCTAGAAGCTGTATACAAAATACATTTCTTTTCTTACTAGCTAAATAATCAATTGCCTCGGCAAAATCATAATCAGTTAGAAAATCAGATATAATAATAGACATTCCATCACCATATCCAACTGTTGAAGGTAAAATAGCCTCACTTATTTTAATCTCACCATCAAAATCAATATCATTAAGCTTGTTGATTTGAGTATAATAAGTCTCCTTACCTACCATATTTGTTATTAAATCATAGACCTTATTATCTTTTATATAGTAAATTGAAACCTTATCCATCTCACAAATAGATAGATAAGCCATTGTTGCAGCAATCTGTAAAGCCCTAATTGCCTTTTGTCCTTTTCCATAATCCATAGAACGACTAGCATCAATATAAATTCTAGTATGAAGCTGTCTTTCATCTAAATACAGCTTTAAAAATAATTTATCAAATCTAGCATAAGCATTCCAATCAATTTTAGAAATATCATCACCTGGCATATAATCTCTATAATCAGCAAATTCACATGAGGAACCAAATGTTTTACTTTGATGATTACCACCGAACATACCTGCAATATTATCCTTAACAATTAATTGTAGGGTTTCTACCTGTTGCAACAACTCCTCGTTAATTGCAAACTTTCCCATAATAAATTATCTCTTAGTTTCCTTAATTAAAAGTCCAATAACATCATCGATAGATAAACGGTCATTAATAGCGTTATAATTTGTTTTAATTCTATGTCTTAAAACTGGATATGCTAAGGCATTAATATCATCATATGATACATTATAATTACCATTCATTAATGCTCTAACCTTAGCTGCTGTAATTAATGCTTGTCCAGCACGTGGAGATGCACCATATTTAATATACTTCTTTGCTGTATCACTAGGATTTGCAATTTCAGGATGTGTATTAGTAACTAAATTCATTGCATAAACTAATACTTCATCTAAAACTGGAACAGACTTAGCAATTTCACGCATTTGTAAGATTGTAGGTCCATCAATAACAGCATTAGCAGTTTCATCCATAGTAACTTGAGTCATATTTACAATACTTGTTAATTCCGTAATACTTGGGAATTCCATAATAAGCTTAAACATGAAACGGTCCATTTGAGCTTCAGGTAATGGATATGTACCATCTTGCTCAACAGGGTTTTGTGTAGCTAATACAAAGAATGGCTCATCAATCTTATATGTTACATTTGAAACTGTAACCTTATGCTCTTGCATTACCTCTAGCATGGCAGATTGTGTTTTAGGAGTAGCACGGTTAACTTCATCACCTAAAACTAAGTTAGCAAAGATAGGACCTTTTTGGAATACTTGGTTCATTCTACCATTTTCGTCCTTTTCAATAATATTTGTACCAGTAACATCAGAAGGCATTAAATCTGGTGTAAACTGAATTCTTGAGAATGGTAAATTTAAAATCTTACTTAAAGATCTTACTAAACGTGTTTTACCAACACCTGGAACACCCTCAAGTAATACATTACCACCAGCTATAATAGCTGTAATAACATTATCTACTACATCAATTTGACCAACAACGTCCTTACTAATTTCTTCCTTAATTTTATTAATTAATACACTAAATTCTTTAACTTGTTCTATATTATTCATTTCTTTTACTCCTAATCATTATTCATTATTTTCGGCTGCGCCATATAATTCATTATAATATTTTTCAACTAGCTCACGATACTTTTCATCAATTAAGCCTTCATCAAATTTTGCCATGATGTTTTTATAATAATCATCGATAACATTTTGATATTTTGTAGATCCCTCTTCAGGATCAAAAACTAATTCATCACTACCCATTAATACATCACCAGTACCCATACCACCTTGATTATTATTTGGATTAGTATCAGATTCAGTAGTTTCATCAAAAGTTAAGCTATCATCAGTATTATCAATAACATTATCATCAATAATAGGACCTGATTCCTCTTCTATATTAAACAATAATGATAATTCTAATACTAAATAATCATTAACATCTTGAACCTTCTTTTGCTTCATAATTTCTAAAATTATTTCATCATCATATTCATTAAATACCTCTTGAATAGCTGGATGAACAGATGCTGCATTGTTACATTTTAATAATGCATCACCTAAATTCTTTAAGGCTATATATAAAGGATCATCATTAGAAACCTTATCAGATTCTCTAATTCTAGAAACCATTATAGAATAAAACTTTTGTAAGGCTTCCTCTTGTCCATCAGGATTTTGAGGGTCATATTGTACCTGTAGCTGACTTCTCATATTATTTAAAATTTCTGTTATTGTATCAATATCAAGACTAACTAAATTTTGTGAGAAACTAACAATATTTGCATCAAAAGCATCAGGTCTTATAATGGCTGCAATCTCATTATTTGAATTCTCAATATCTGTAATAATTTCAATTTGAGTAACAGTTACTACTGCAGCATCATATATAACACTTTGAACTCTATCAGATGCTTCAATATTATCAATTAATAAATTTAATTCAGCAACATAATCAGACTTTAATTCTTCAGCAATCTCTGATGAATTAACATATTCAATTAGGTTTTGAATTTTGATTATATACCATTCAACATCATCCTCATCATATATAACAGGAGGCTTCTCCTCAATTATATTAGATTTTGCTGATGCAGGAATAGTAATAGATGTAATACATAATGCAAGAGCAACTATAGGAATAATTAAATGTAGGAAATTAAATTTCATACTAAAGTTTTTAATACTTAATTTAGATAATCTTTCCTTTGCATCCTCTCTTTGAAGGCTTATAATATCACCATCTTGTCCTTCAAAAGCTATCATTGTTTGAACCTTTTCATTCAAATCAAATTGATTATCAATTCTTTTTGCAACATTCATATTTCGAGGCTTTAAAATAAAAAATAAAGCAACAAATGAAACAAATAAAACACCAACACCAATTAAGACACTTAATAATATATCAAAGCTAATTATTTCTAATTTATCTAATAAAAATAAAATAGAAAAGCTTAATATTCCAAGCGATAATGATATTAGGCAGTTTTTAATAATTGATTCAATAAAAACCTTTTTCTTAAATTTAGAAAAATTAGTATCCATTAAAACACCACCTCTGAATACTTATATAATTTTAATTATATAAACAATTTTAAATATTATATCATATTATGTAATTAAATGTAAACTATATTAAATAAAAAATGGCTCAAAAGAGCCATTTATATCAATTATTGTTAGCTAAAAGTCTTTCAACCTCTGCTTCTAATTGTTCATATGTTGCAGCATCATATTTTACTAATGAAATAATACCATTTTGATCAACAATAACAGTCATCGGCCATGTACCTGTTCCACCTAATTCACTATAATATAATGAAGCATTAGAATCAGTATAATCATCAAAAACAAATGTTAATGTATAATCCTTATATTTCTTATTAATAAAATTCTCTACATAGGCTGGATTAGAAGCATATGATGATCCCTCGTGTACAGCAATTACTGTAACATCCTCAGGATATGCCTTTTGAATTTGGTCAAAATATGGCAATTCCTTTAAGCATGGTGTACATGAAGTATACCAGAAATTAATAATAGTAATTTTACCATTATTATTTTGGACTGAGAATTCCTCATCAGAACCAATAATACCTAGTGATCTATCAACACATGTATCTCCTACCTTATTTCCATAATTAAATCTTTCAGTTTTATTCATTACGTTAGCATAAATTAATGTAAACACTAATAATATAACTGCTAATATTGCTGATGTCCATTTAATTATTTTTGATTTAGAAACTTTCTTTTTCTTAGGAGCCTCTACTAATTTAATTTCTTCATTAGAAGTATTTATAGCTTCTGCTTCATTTAAATCAACATCTGAAGCAATAACATTATCTATTTCTTCTACTTCCTCTTCCTTAATTAATTTACCAAGTGTCTTCCATTCAATGGCATTACAATGACAAACCTTACGACAGTCACCACAATTAATACATTCGTGGTCA